>JBDNJN010000262.1:0-7574 GCA_041687725.1 Pseudanabaena sp. | reverse complement strand
TCAATACTTACCACAAATGGATTTGTCAAAATTTATAAATAACTTAAAGTCAGTATCGAGCCGCAGGGTTAGGGCTGAGTTTGCGGATGAGGTGAATAAAGTTTACTGGAAAAGTGTTTTATGGAATGAGTCTTACTTTATAGCTTCTTGTGGCGGCGTTACTGTCTCTGTATTAAAAAAGTACATTGAGCATCAAGATAGTCCTGAATAGCGTAGATTATTGTAAATAGGACGGGTCGCCCTATTTACACGCTTACATCCCGTCGCTCACAGCCAGTACAGGTAGAGCGCGGGGCTTTCGCTTAGTAGCTAACGCCAGAATCAGACTCCCGTGCTTTTTGTCTTCGTGCAAGCTGACGGCGACCGAGGCGCAAAAACAAGAAGGCGGCAAAAATAATCACCGTTTTAAGCGATCGCGATGTTTGGCGTTTTCAACTTTTTCTCAACGTGGAAATGCTGATCTAAAGCTTACAAATTTAGAATACTTGTGAAGATCGTAGTATCATTGCATCAAAATACCTTGCCAAATTGTTTGGCAAGGTATTTGATTTAGCTCGACAAGGACTTATCAGTCTGTAACTATGAGTTACAGTGCGATGTTAAAGTTAGAGCAAATATTTCAGTTGTGAGGAGTATTTTTTACCTGTGGCAACAAATCCTATCAATCTAGGTAAATCAGATTTGTCTAACAAGTCCTCTAAACCCAAAACGAATTCATTTAGCCATAAATGGACAATTTTCATAATACTCTTTGTTGCACTGTTGTCGGGTGGGCTAGGTGCAGGCTTAGCATTTGTACTGAGTAGTAGACCTTTTCAACAAAATCGGCTATCGGCTGATGAAGCCGCAGTATTTAATCGTAATTCTGACGGCATGACTTCAGCGATCGCGGGTGTACCGACGCTGA
This sequence comes from Pseudanabaena sp., assembly GCA_041687725.1. Classification (GTDB taxonomy): domain Bacteria; phylum Cyanobacteriota; class Cyanobacteriia; order Pseudanabaenales; family Pseudanabaenaceae; genus Pseudanabaena. The sequence continues at coordinate 6,667 of JBDNJN010000262.1, read as the reverse complement.
CCCGTCCTGTAAATATTTTGGTGCTAGGGACGATTATTCTTACGTCTGATTTGCCCGATGCCCAGTCCAAACCCAAAGGTAAATACTTAGCAGAGGTCGATGACAACCTCAATGGCATGAGTGACGCGATGTTGCTAATCCGTTTCGACCCTGCCACAAAAAAAGTCGCCGTCCTCTCGATTCCGCGTGATAGTCGCGTCCATATTCAAGGCGTAGGCAAAACCAAGATTAATTTTGCTAACTATGTGGGGGGCGCATCGCTATCTGCTCAAACGGTTAGTCAAGTATTAGGAGACATTCCCATCGATCGCTACATCCGCTTTAATGTCAGTGGATTCGGTAAATTAATCGATGCTCTTGGTGGTGTCGATGTATTTGCCCCGAAAAAGATGAAATATCAAGATGATAGCCAACGTCTTTATATCAATCTCAATGCGGGTCAGCAAAAGTTAAACGGTAGCAAAGCCATTCAATATATGCGCTATCGTCATGACGACTTGGGAGATATCGGTCGCGTCCAGCGTCAACAATCATTTTTCCGCGCTTTCATTGAGCAGAAACTCAAGCCCGAAGCGATCGCTAAATTCCCTGAAATCCTTGCAATTGTTAAGGATAGTATTGACACAAACCTATCTGTTGAGGAAGTCCTCGCCGTTACTGCTTATACCTCAAAGATTGATCGCAAAAGTATTCAGATGCATATGGCTCCAGGTCGATTTAGTAACTCTGGAGAATTTGACAATCTCAGCTACTGGATTTTGGATAATCGATTGCTTGCAAAAATCATGAATCAGAGTTTTGGGGTGGTCAAGCAGGCGGATGCAAGTACAGTGGATGATTCACCTCAAAATATGAGGGTTGCGATCCAAGATAGTATGTCTCAGCCTGATGGCTCGAAGAAAGCCACAACGGTTCTGTCTAAGGCGGGTTATGCTCAAGTATTTCCTGCGGGGGATCGCTGGACTAAGCCCCTAGCAAAAACGCAAATTATTGCTCAAAATGGCGATCGCGAAAGTGCTGAAAAACTACGAGAGGCTTTAGGTATTGGCGAAGTATTGATCGAGTCAACGGGTGATATCGAGTCAGATATTACAGTTAGGATTGGCAAAGACTGGCTACAAAGCAACAATATTCCTCTTAAGCCTGCTGCTAAACCAACAGCTAAGCCATCGACAAATTAAAATTTACAGCAAACCAAACCCCAATTTTTACAAAAGCCCCGCAAAACGGGGCTTTTGTAAAAATTCTGGGTTTGGTTTGCTGTAGGGTCACAAAAAAATAGAGATTGCACTTTGTGCAATCTCTATTTTTTTGTAATTACCGTTTCGAGTATTGAGGAGCTTTACGCGCCTTCTTGAGACCATACTTTTTACGTTCCTTACAACGAGGATCGCGAGTCATATAGCCCTCAACCTTGAGAGGCTTACGATTTTCGGGAGCAAGTTCGCACAATGCACGAGCAACACCCAAGCGAATCGCGTCAGCTTGACCTGTTACGCCGCCACCATGAGCATTGACTAAAACATCGTACTCATTTTCCAAGCCCAAAGTTTCCAAAGGAGCCTTTACGCCTGAGATGTAGGTAGGGTTGAACTGCAAGTACAGATCGCCAGGTTTGCCATTGATCACGATTTTGCCTTCACCTGGGACGAGGCGCACACGCGCGATCGCCTTTTTACGACGACCAGTTCCCCAATAAACGGCACGATTAGAACGTTCAGTATCTGACATTGGTATTTCTCCTACTTCTGCGATGGAATAGTGTTGATGACCAAGGTTTCGGGCTGTTGAGCCTCATGGGGATGACTAGCACCCTTATAAACCTTGAGCTTAGTGAAAAGCTGACGACCGAGGGTATTCTTGGGCAACATACCTTTAATGGCGGTTTCCAGAATACGCTCAGGAACACGAGCAATTACTTTGTCAAAAGTCTCTTCCTTCATTCCACCTGGGCGACCAGAATGTCTTCTGTATAGCTTTTGGGTGAATTTTTTACCAGTTACAGCGATTTTTTCGGCGTTGATCACAACGACAAAATCACCTGTATCAAGGTGAGGCGTATAGATTGGCTTATTTTTGCCGCGTAAGATGATCGCGATCGCGCTAGCAAGGCGACCTAAGCGTTGACCTTCGGCATCAATGACATACCATTTGCGATCGGGATCTTTTGGTAAGTAGCTTTTATTGGGAGTAAGTGTAGTAGTTGTAGTCATTAGTTTCTCTACAAACGAGATTTATCTATGAGATTTATCGGCGAAATATACTTGCGAAATATTTCTATCAAATTTTCCAGCAAATGGATGATCGGCATAGCCGATCGCCAATAAGCATAGTCCTTGTGGTGGAGCCGCATACTTGACTTCGATACGACTTTTTTCTTGCCAGATGCTCGTAAAGGCTTCGATACTCAGGCGCGATCGCCCGACATCGACAAGCTGCCCCACTAACAAACGGATCATGCCGTATAAAAAGCCACTGGCTTGAACTTCGACATGGACAAAATCACCATCCCGCCAACAGATTGCTTCTTGAAGTTCTAGCCGACTGTGGGGACGGCTTGAACCTGCTCTCTGAAATGCGGCCATATCCTGTTCGCCGAGCATCGGCTGCAAGGCTTGGTTGATCAGCTTTTCATCGAGGCGATCGTGGTAGTAATGCCAGCTAAACTGCTTTACAAATAAATTCGGGGTTGAGGCCGTGTAAATCGTGTAACGATAACGCCGCCATGTTGCCGAAAATCTTGCGTGCCAGTCGCTTGCGACTTCTACCGATTCACAAATCAAGATGCCTTCGGGCAAATAACTATTAAGTACCTTTGCCCAACGTTGGGGTGGGATCAAGCTTGACGTATCAAAATGTGCCACTTGAGCCGCCGCATGAACGCCTGTATCAGTCCTGCCTGCACTATGCAAAACGGTTGCTTTTCCGCAGATCTTGGCGATCGCTTCTTCAATCGTTTGCTGCACACTGGGATGATTTGGCTGTCTCTGCCACCCATAAAAGTGCGTACCTAGATATTGAATAACCAGAGCAACACGATGGGGAGACTGAGAATCAGCAGCAAACATCTGGCTTATACGAGTTGCAAGATTGCCATTTCGGCATTGTCACCGCGACGGCTAATCGTCCGCACAATACGGGTATAACCACCATTGCGATCGGCGTAGCGTTCAGGAGCTTGGCTAAACAGCAAGTCAACCAAGGTGGTGACGCGCTCTTCTTCAGGTAGCTGTTCTTGCTTGGTTTTGGTCATCGGGCGATCTTTCACAGGTTCGCCATCTTTGACCGAAATATCGTATAAATAGGCGATCGCTTGACGACGAGCATGGAGAGAACCATTTTTAGCAAGGGTGATCATGTGATCAACACTGCTACGAACGGCATCAGCTTTAGCTCTGGTAGTCTTGATTTCGCCTCTGAGAATTAGATCAGTTGTCAAAGCGCGTAGAAGAGCTTTGCGCTGATCAGCAGCCCTGTTAAGCTGGGGGGTTTTACAACGGTGACGCATAGGTGTGTACTAGATGGATATAAAACTTACAGAACTTTAGAAGCTTTGGACTCAGTTAAGGTCAAGCCAAGATGCTGTTTGAGGGCATCCATAACTTCCTCAGCCGACTTTTGACCAAAGTTTTTGATTTCCAGTAAATCGTCTTGGGTGTATTCCAACAAATCAGCGACAGTATTAATCTGCGCTCGTTTGAGACAGTTATAAGCTCTAACTGAAAGTTGCAATTCTTCAATGTGAATTTGCTTAGTTTCGTCTTGCTCATCACGCTCTTGGGGTAAGGTCGGCGCAAGGGTGATTTCTTGCAAGGGCGAGAACAGATTTACCAACACGCTAGCGGATTGGCTGAGCGCTTCTTGAGGCGTAATGCTGCCGTTTGTCCAAATATCAATAAGTAGAGTCTCTTTATTGATCGCATCACCGATCCGAGCATCTTTAATCTCATATTTGACTTTACGCACAGGCATAAACACCGCATCAATTTTGAGCGTGTCAATGGGGGAACTGTGATCTTCCTTAGAGCGGTCTACCGAACGATAGCCTTTACCACGCTCAATCGTGAGTTCCATTTCCAATGTTGCACCTTCACTAAGAGTGGCGATGTACTGGTTAGAATTAACAATCTCGATATCAGATGGCAGAGAAAGAAAACTGGTAGCCGTGACTAGCTTTGGACCGCGCTCTACTAAACGAATGATCTGCGGTGCTGAGCTATAAGACTTCAGCACGAGTTCCTTAAGGTTGAGCATCAAATCCAAAACGTCTTCCCGCACGCCCGGAATTGTCGCAAATTCGTGATTAACACCAGCAATGCGAACAGCAGTGACCGCCGCACCCTCAAGATTGGACAGCAATACCCGTCTGAGCGCATTTCCAATGGTAATGCCTTGCCCCCGATCTAGTGGTTCCAGTACAAATTGGCTGTACTGGCTATTGTCTTTTTCTGTGTGGGATGCAACGCACTCAACCTGAAACTGTGCCATATTTGTACCGACTTAGTCTGCAAGAGTAAACGAAAATCAAAGGGGGTGTTGAGAGATGGAAATTAGATAACTTAGGAAAAAGCAAAATTTATAGCGCGATCGCATTTGATCTTGCCTAAATCCTAAAATTACACACGTCTGCGCTTTGGAGGACGGCAGCCATTGTGAGGAATTGGGGTAATGTCACGAATCAGGGTGATCTCTAGACCAGCAGCTTGTAAAGCTCTGACTGCGGTTTCGCGTCCAGATCCAGGACCTGTAACCATTACTTCAACCTGACGCATTCCTTGTTCCATTGCTCTTCTAGCAGCAGATTCGGCAGCAGTTTGAGCAGCAAAAGGAGTGCCTTTTTTCGCGCCCTTAAAGCCGCTAGCACCTGCTGAAGACCAAGAGATGACATCACCTACGGTGTCTGCGATCGTGACGATCGTGTTGTTAAAAGTAGACTGGATGTAAGCGACTCCATTAGGGACGTTGCGCTTATTCTTGCGTGCGCCAGTTCTACGAGTTGTTTGACGAGCCATGTTTTTCTTATATAACCTAGTTTCGTATTAATCCTTACTTACTTCTTACCTGGAGCCTTCTTCTTACCTGCGACCGTGCGACGACCGCCACGACGGGTACGCGCGTTGGTACGAGTACGTTGTCCGCGCACAGGAAGACCCATACGGTGTCTGCGACCTCGGTAACAACCGATGTCTACTAGGCGTTTGATGCTTAAACCTTCGAGACGACGCAGATCGCCTTCTACTTGAAAGTTGGATTCTACCTCTTGGCGTAAAGTTGTTACTTCAGGATCAGTAAGTTCTTTAACCCGCGTATCAGGGCTTATTTTGGTAGCTGCTAAGATTTTTTTTGCACTAGTCAGACCAATTCCGTATATATACGTTAGTCCTATTTCGATGCGTTTGTCACGAGGAAGGTCAACTCCTGCAATGCGAGCCACTATAAGTCTCCCAATTTGTTGTCAGTTTTCGGTGTTTATGTTTGCCCTCAAGTATCCTTATAACGGGACTTGGAGGACGGATGGCTGTGCAACACAATCTTCGTGAGAACATGCGTTCCATGCAGTGGGTTAGCTACAGTTTGGTAGAAGCAAATTACGAAGACAGAATATTTTACAGCGAACTCTATAATATATTGACAATGGCAACTTCTGTCAATATTTTTAAGGATTTATTAAGTTTAGTTTGACTGAACCAAGGATCGTGAAATGTTGCAGCTAGTTATCGCGATCGCTGTCTATGGATGCAACTCCAGAGATCGGACGATAGGTATAGCTGGCGATCGATGGCGCAGTACTAGGTAAATTGCTGGGCGAGTGAGGTCGCGATACTTTCATAATATCGTCTTTGATCGCTTCTAGATCAACATAGCGATCGGCGACATTAATTAAATGATCGCTGGTCATCGATCGCAAGCTGACTACTTCAACGCGAACGCCACGGTAACTTGCAGCATCGACAGCATAAGCGAGATCGCCATCGCCACTAACTAGCACAGCCGTGTCATAGGAACCAATTAGTGCCATCATGTCTACGGCGATTTCGACATCAAGATTAGCTTTCTTGGAGCCATCGGGTAACTGGACGAGTTCTTTAGAAATGACGCGGTAGCCATTGCGACGCATCCACAACAGGAAGCCCTGTTGCTTTTCATTGGTGCGATCGACTCCTGTATAGAAAAATGCGCGAAGTAAACGCGAGCCATCGGTAAGGCACAAAAGCAACTTGGTATAGTCGATTTCGAGTCCTAGTTGCAGTGCGGCGTAAAAAAGATTAGAGCCATCAATAAAGATAGCGACGCGCCCTCGATTTTCTAAAATTTGGTCTGGTTTAAAGCCAGAATCGTGCTCGAAAGGTAACATATTTTTGCCTATAGAACGTTTGTTATCTAGTGCTGCGGGATGTAGCTTGGGTATTAGCATCGATACTTAAAACCGTCCTAAGTGTTCTACCTAATCAGCAGTTCCAAATTCAAACGGTAACATACATTACAAATACAAGAGCTTTATTGTACAGTTTAGAATCGTTAGATATATCTCTGGTATTTTTAGCATTGATTGATCGAATTTCATCTTCTCGCAGTAGCAAGAAGCGTCAAGATGTTAGAAATAAATTTGATCTGCGACTTAACAAAAAGTTACAGTAGATCTAGCTGTTAGAATCCAAATCCTTTG
>JBDNJN010000261.1:0-6699 GCA_041687725.1 Pseudanabaena sp. | reverse complement strand
GACCTCCACCTGATAACGCCTTACTGCGTAAGCGTTCTGGCGTTATCAGATGGAGTACATGATTTCCAGAGAGATTCGATGAAAGTTATACTGGGTAATGATTTGATTGCCTTCAAGGAGTATCAGATAAAGGTCGCACCCATGCACAATTAGCCAAAAATCTCTTTAACAAATGCGTTTGAGCGCCAAAATGTAAATGAGTATAGGCGGCGTGAACTTGATATTTTTGCCATCCTTCATCGGGATATTGCAAATGTGAATCATAGCCTTGCAGCGAATATAAGGGGCGATCGCTTAATTCTGTTAAGGATGATCGATGAAATTCATGCCCCCAAATCCGATCGCCTGTTTTGACTAATGGACTATCTTGCAAGGCGATCGCCTGTCGATATCCTAGAGTTAAGCGTTTTCCCATCGCCGCCGCCGTTGGGAAAATATTTACCATTGGGAAAGATTGCTCTTGGAAATCGACAATGCGATCGCATAGATACATCAAGCCGCCACATTCGGCATAGGTGGGAATTCCTGATTTAATTGCAGCTTGGACAGATTCTCTGGCACTTTTATTTTCGGCAAGTTCGGCGGCAAATACTTCAGGAAACCCGCCGCCAAAGTATAGCCCGTGAATATCTTCAGGTAGTTTGCTGTCAGAAATCGGACTCCAAGGGACTAATTCTGCACCCATTTCTGCAAATAGATCGAGATTATCAGCATAGTAAAAACTAAAGGCGCGATCTTGGGCGATCGCAATGCGAAGACCCTCACCCCCAGCCCCTCTCCCTGAGGGAGAGGGGAGTAATATTTCTTCTCCCCCTCTCCCCAAGGGAGAGCAGGCTGGGGGGTGAGGGCTTTCCATTAATGGCAATAACTTCTCCCAATCAAAGCAAGTCTCGCCTATATGCGCCATGCGATCGATAATTGCATCGAGATCAGACATTTCCGCAGTCGGAATTAGTCCTAAATGGCGATCGGGAATTGAGATATCATCTTGGCGGCGCAGAACGCCTAAAATCGATAGGTTTAGAGGTTCTAGAGCTTGGGTTAATAATTCCAAATGGCGATCGCTGCCCACGCGATTGAGAACTACACCTGCAATGTGAATACGCGGATCGAAGGTGCGATATCCATGGGCGATCGCCGCAATAGATCGCGAGGTACTAGCACAATTGAGAATTAAGACTACTGGCGCGTTTAACAATCGCGCTACATGGGCGGTGCTGGCTGTGTCATCTTTACCAGTTGCGCCATCAAATAGCCCCATTACACCTTCAATCAGGGAATATTCGGCTGTCTGGCTATGCTTGGCAAAACATGACTGCACATAGGATTCAGACGTAAGCACAGGATCGAGATTGCGGCAGGGTAGCCCCGTGATATAGGAATGGAACATCGGATCGATGTAATCGGGCCCAACTTTAAAAGACTGCACTAGCGATTTGTGAGATGGCGATCGCGCTTTTAGGGCGGCTAATAGCGCCAAAGTTACTGTAGTTTTCCCCACGCCACTGCGTTCACCTGCGATAATAATTGCCATTGCCTAATTTTTCCTAGCCGAACCAAATAACTAATGCATCGTATCGCTACTATATCAGGGGGCTGGAATCAGTCAACCGACAATATAATTTTTGTGGAGCAGGAACCCGCGCCGATTGTGATCATCACTTCCGCCGATACTGATGTCCAGACTCTCGCTGCCGCCACGGCGCAATTGCCTGAAGATTTTCCGCAAATCAGGGTGGTGAATGTGTTGCAGTTGCAGCAACAAATAGCGATCGATGCTTATGCAGAAGAGGTTTTGGTAAAAGCGAAAGTGATTATTGTCCGCTTGATCGGGGGGCAATCCTATTGGAGCTATGGATTAGAAGTAGTTAAGGAAACTGTGCTAAATACGGGCGCAGTTTTGATTGTGTTACCAGGCGATGAACGTCCTGATCCGACTTTGACCAGTCATTCCACCACGACTCTAACTTTAGTAAATCAAGCTTGGCAATATTTTATCGAGGCTGGAGTTGCCAATTATCATAATTTATTGAAATTTATCGCCACAGAATTTCTAGATGTGCCGACAGAATATCAAGAGCCTCAATCAGTGCCACGCATAGGAATATATGAATCCCCTCTCCCTGGTGGCGAGGGGGGGCTAGTGGCGATTCTTTTTTATCGCGCTCATTATTTATCAGGGAATACGGCAGCGATCGCCGCTTTATGTGAAGCATTGTCTGAACGCAATCTTAAACCTCTGCCCATCTATGTTTCGTCACTTAAAGAACCTGATGTTCAAACCGAATTAGTTCATTATTGTTTATCTAAATTCGATCAAAAAGTTGATGTTGTTTTAAATACCACCAGCTTCTCTTTGGCAAGCTTAAAAACTGATACCCCGCAAGTCGATCTTTGGGAAGCCTTGAACGTGCCAGTGTTTCAAGTAATTTTTAGTGGGGGGCTTCGCAAAGGATGGGAAAGCGGAACTCAAGGACTATCACCCCGCGATATGGCGATGAATGTGGTTTTGCCTGAAGTTGATGGCAGGATTATCACCAGAGCCGTCTCGTTTAAAGCGATGCAAGGACAGAACTCGGCGATCCAAACGGAAATCCTCACCTATGAACCTGTGCGATCGCGTATCAACTTTGTCGCGGATCTGGCAGCTAAATGGGTTGATCTCAAGCACACAAATATAGGCGATCGCAAAGTTGCGCTGATTCTCGCCAACTATCCTAATCGTGATGGCAGATTAGCAAATGGAGTTGGCTTAGATACGCCTGCGAGTTGTTTGGAGATTCTTAAAGCCTTACGGAATGACGGTTATACCGTTGGTGAGATTCCCGAAACCAGTGACGAATTGATGAAATTATTAACTACAGGTGTCACCAATGATCCTGAAGCCTATGGTTCGCGTCAAATCTATCAATCGCTGCCGTTAGCAGAATATCAAGCTCATTTTCAGGAATTACCAGAATTAGTCCAGTCTGGCATCCAGACTCGTTGGGGTGAACCGAGAGAAGTTCAAACGGAATCAAAAGAATTTGCGATCGCAGGGATGCAATTCGGCAATATTTTTGTCGGCATCCAACCCTCACGCGGCTATGACCTCGACCCGACTTTAAATTATCATGCACCAGATTTAGAACCGACCCATAACTACATGGCTTTCTATCAATGGGTGCGCGAAACGTTTAAGGCTAATGCGATCGCCCATGTCGGCAAGCATGGCAATCTCGAATGGCTACCCGGGAAGAGTGTCGCGCTTTCCGAAAATTGCTATCCTGAAGCTGCTTTTGGTGCAATGCCACACTTCTATCCATTTATCGTCAATGATCCGGGGGAAGGCTCTCAGGCAAAAAGGCGATCGCAAGCCGTAATTCTCGATCATCTCACGCCGCCAATGACTCGCGCTGAACTCTATGGCGGTTTGCAGCAACTGGAAGGCTTAATCGATGAATACTACGAAGCAGAAACTCTCGATCCGTCAAGATTAGGATTAATCCGCGATCGCCTGACAGCATTAATCAAACAAGAGAATCTACATCAGGATTTAGGGATTTCTCTGGATCGTTTAGAAGATTCGCTAAATACGATTCTCACGACTGCTGATGGTTATCTGTGCGAGATTAAAGAAGCGCAAATCCGTGATGGTTTACATATTTTTGGGAAATGTCCTGATGGTCGACAGTTACGCGATTTGGTCGTGGCGATCGCCCGAAATCCTAATGCTAAGCGTTTGGGTTTGACTAGGGCGATCGCGCAAGATTGGCAATTAGATTTTGATCCGCTTACCGCAAATTTAGGTGAACTGCTTGAATCAAATTTGCATCCGCGCTTAGTTAATTGTCGGATTATTGGCGATGCTGTAGAAGTAATTGAAGAATATGCAGCGGAGTTAGTGGAAGCCCTCATCCCCTCTCCCGCAGGAGGAGGGAATAAGACCCTCACCCCTAGCCCCTCTCCCAAGGAGGGAGAGGGGAACAAGAATCTTTCTCTTGCTCCCTCTCCCTCCTTGGGAGAGGGCTGGGGTGAGGGCAATTATATTCAATTAGAGCTTAATTGGATTCGCGATCGCCTCTTACCATCTCTCTACAAAACCTCACAAGAAATTACAAATTTATTGCGGGGACTCAATGGCGAATATATTGCTAGCGGCGCGTCAGGCGCACCGACTAGAGGTCGCCCCGAAGTATTACCGACAGGGCGCAATTTCTACTCTGTTGATATTCGCGCTGTTCCCACAGAAACAGCTTGGGACATCGGACGCAAAGCTGCGGATGTATTGATTGAAACTTACACTCAAGAACATGGCGAATATCCGCAAACCATCGGGCTATCGATTTGGGGAACATCGACAATGCGAACGGGCGGCGATGATCTTGCCGAAGCGCTTGCACTAATTGGCGTACAGCCAGTTTGGGATGGAGTATCGCGCCGCGTAGTTGATTTTGAGATTCTGCCATTATCGATTTTGGGTCGTCCTCGTATTGATGTAACTTTGCGAATCTCAGGATTCTTTCGCGATGCTTTTCCCAACTTGATTGATTTATTTGATAGTGCAGTAAATGCCGTCGCAAACCTTGATGAACCTGCCGATCAAAATCCGATCGCTGCCCAAGTTCAAAAAGAATCTGCGCGTTGGCAATTAGAAGGACTGACTAACGAACAGGCTGAAGAGCGATCGCGTTATCGTGTATTTGGTTCTAAACCGAGCGCCTATGGTGCGGGTTTGCAAGGCTTAATCGAATCCCAAAACTGGGAAAGCGAAGATGACTTAGCACGAGCCTACATTAATTGGAGTGCCTATGCCTATACCAGCAAGTCTGAGGGCAAATCTGCACCTGAAGCCTTTAATCAGCGACTTGGTAATATGCAAATCGTCCTCCAAAATCAAGATAATCGCGAACATGACATTCTCGATTCCGATGATTATTATCAATTTCAAGGCGGAATGACGGCAGCGATCGCTTCTGTATCGGGGAATGCCCCAGAAGTCTATTTTGGTGATAATTCGCAAATGGCTCAGCCAAAAGTTCGTAAACTTAGCGAAGAGATTGCGCGGGTCTATCGATCGCGTGTAGTTAATCCCAAATGGATTGCAGGCGCGATGCGTCATGGTTATAAAGGCGCGTTCGAGATGTCGGCAACTCTAGATTATCTTTTTGCCTACGATGCGACGACTAATTGCGTATCTGACTTCATGTATGAAGGTGTTGCCGAAGCTTATATCTTCAATCCCGAAGTACGCGAGTTTGTGGAAAAGAGCAATCCTTGGGCGTTGCGCGATATGAGTGAGCGCTTGCTAGAAGCGAATCAGCGTGGTATGTGGCAAGATGTCTCATCAGATATGATCGATAAATTAAAGGCGATCGCTAATGAAGCTGAAGGGGCGATCGAATCTCAATAAGTCACGCAACAAACATGATTAATTTCACTCTTAATCATTCTGAGATTTTGCCATAATAAAATGGTTGATACCTCGGCAATGGTTCATTCTTTTCGATTGCCAGCTCCACTAAAATTTCGATCAGTTCCCTAGCATTTTGTAGTGCTTCTGAATAGGTTTTGCCATGAGTGCAGGGTTGATTGATGTTGGTGAATTCTGGCAAGAAAACAACAAAGCATTTGTCTTCGTCAGACCATTGAAGTGTGATTGTATATTTCATATGTTAAAAGATCGTTGCTGTAAATACATTACCTTGTTGAAGATGCGATCGCCCTAACATGAGCAATTTCGCAGATTATTACTCCAATGAAGATGTCTAATCTTGATAATGAAATCTGCAAGCTACAACAATGATACTCTCCTCTAGCACCTCATAAACCAGCCGATGTTGAGTATCAATGCGCCTCGACCAATAACCTGATAGATTTGCTTTTAGGGGTTCTGGCTTACCAATACCTTCAAGAGGACTCCGTAGAACTTCTTTGATTAGGGTGTTGATTCTTTTTAAGAGCTTCTTGTCATTATCCTGAAACCACAAATAATCATTCTATCCGTCTTCTGTAAATGTAAGTTTCATTCTTCTATTAAGTTTCGTTCAACGACTTTACCTGCTTTTGCTGATTGAATTGAACCGAGCAGATGTTTCGCGTTAAACGGATTGGAGAGTAAATACAATGTTTCCTGCCATGCTGAAAATTCGTCTAGAGAAATTAAAATCGCTTTGTTGCCGTTGTCATTACAAAGAATCGTTGGCTCTACGTTGGCAATCACGCGATCAATCAATCGATCTAAGTCATGACTTGCTTGTTGGGTAGTCATTGCATCCATTTTAGCTTCCTTGATATTATGTTTCCTGTTAGCTAAATCATAGCTTAGTGATTATCTGGTTTAAGCGATCGCCCTAACATGAGCAATTTCGCGATCGCGTATGGTTCTAATTTGTGATGGCAACACAGAAACAACGGCAACTGTTTCTCCTGTAAGGGTAATAAACTCGACTTCATAGCCTTTATGTTGTTTGTAAACAAATACCACAGTGCCAATGTCACCAATTTCTAAGTCTGCTTCATCTATGCGATCGGCTAATACAACACGGTCTAATTCGTAAATCATTTTGGCTCAATAGATGTTTCGGGGAGTTGAAAGGATGGGAGGAAATAAGGTAAGCTTACAAAAGAGTCAACCACCGCCACAAGCTATGCTGAATATAAATTTAAGCCATCTAATAGACGATGCAAAATGCTATGAAAGCGTTCGCCAGATACGCT
>JBDNJN010000260.1:0-19607 GCA_041687725.1 Pseudanabaena sp. | reverse complement strand
ATCTAATTCGGGCTAAAGCGGCTAAGAAGATTCCCGCTCCCACCTAGCCTTTTTTGGGAAAATATCTTGATGCGTATATTCATTGACGGGCTTTGTCATAGCCATATTTTTTGCTCTCAGCGTTTATTGAGGTCTTACATCTGGATTAGGTTCTAACAATTGTAAATGCTTTTGCGCTTCCCCCGATAGCAGTCTTATTTGACCTAAATAAATATCTAAAATCCCCCTACGCACTAATAATTCTTCCGACAAGTCCCCCAAAAATTTTAAATGATTTATAGGAATGCGAATAGCCGTCTCATCAGCCATTGTCGCTAACTGAGAACCTGATTTTTGAATCACATCTTCGACAATATCTCCGCGATCTGGCTCGTGATTTTTGCTTAGAGATAAATTAGAGAACTCTGCATAGGACATCTCGCGATCATCCAAACTTATTTGCGATACATCCTCCCAAGAAGAACTAATATCGCTAATAGTATTTTGATAAATCGGTGACTCTTCTAAATATGTATCAATATCTGAAGTAGAAAAATTCTGTTGGAGTGTTTCCGTCAGTACTAAACTATTATCTAAATTTGGCTGATCGCTAGAAACAGCAGATTGCTCTAATTGATCTAATTCTAATTCTTGATTAATCTCTGGTAGATTTTTAAATATGTTGTCATCTTCCTTTAACGACTCAAAAAAATTGTTTGGAGTCAAATCATCGATAATATCAATATCAATAGCAATATCATTTAAATTAAAGTTGTCAAAATCATCGAAATTATTTTCTAGCACTTCTAATTTTAAGGGTTCAGAATTATTTATACTTGACGAAGAATCAATGGTTACAAATTCTGTCCAAGCATCATTAAGATCGCTCTCAATAAGCTTAGTAGCTTCATCTTCATTCGCAAGCAGTTCAGTTTGATCATGATCACCTAATGATTGTTCAGAAAATGTCGTTAAAAATATATTTGAGAGAATTTCTGGTATTGGCAAATTTTCTTGATCGCCAGTTTGATTTAAGTCCTCTAAGTTGTCAGGCAAATCATCTAAATTCTCAGTAAATAAATCTGTAGAGAAATTTGTAAATAAACCAGGAAATAGAGTTTCTAAGTTGTCATTGTTGTCATCTGAATTAATCTCTAAATCTTCTTTAGATATTTTGGTAGATTGTTCTAAATGATTATCTTCTCGATCTAGTTGAAGCACAAAGAAACTATCTGAATTGTCTAATTGATTATTTTGATTATTTTGATATAGCCCTTCATTATCTTCTGTATCAAAACTCATGTCAAAATCTATATCAAATAGATGTAAAGCTTCTGGAGTATCATCTAAGTTGAATGGTTCATGCGCCTTGTTGTTGTTTGTTAGAAAGGATGGAGTAATAAGTTCATCTGTTTTTGGTAGTAAATGCTCATTTATTTGTGCAAATAAATTATGCTGCAATTTGTTCCAGTCTGTAGTTCCTTCTATCCTCAAACAATATTCATTAATAATTTGACTAGACATGTTGACCGCTTCAAGCAGCAGTTCTTTTGTAATCCAATCAATATCAGAATGGCGATCGCGCAATAGGTTGATTACCTCCTCAAAATGATGGATTATTTCCGCAACGGGAGAGTTGGGGATATAAAAATTGGCTCTAATTGCCGCATCTTGAAGCAATTTATTACTAGAAATTAATCCATCAATCTGCTCAAGAAAATTGGGCAGGCTTAGATCTAATTCTAAAATTTTGTTTTTTAACTCATGGATATGAGTTTGAACTTCTTTGGCAAAAATTCTCTTGGCTTGTGGCATTGTTTCAATCATTTGAGCATTCATTACATCGATCTCTTAAGTTTTAAGAAAGTGTTTAAGGAGGAGTTTAGCGAGTTTTAAAATGAGTTAAGGACTGCTGTAATTCCCCAGAATATTGTCGCGTTGCTTTGATGAATTTAGAGGCTTCCGAAGAAGATGCAAGCGTTCTTTTCGCCATGTGCGAAATATCGCTCATCAAATTGGCAACTCCTTCCGATGTTTGGGCTTGCACCGTGTTTGCGTCTGCGATCGTCGCCATTAACCCATCAATCTGTTGTGAGAGTTGGGCAATTTGTTGCAAACTATCTTTAGCCGCGATCGCCAAGGTGGTACTTTCAGAAATCTGATAGCTGCCAGACTCAACCGCAGTCATCACGGTATTAGTCTCACTCTGAATATTCCTTAGCAAATTTTCTACTTCTTTGGTAGCCACAACCGAACGAGCAGCCAGTTCGCTCACTTCTTCGGCAACCATCACAAATCCATTGCTAACATCTCCTGTTCGAGAGGCTTCAAGAGTAGCGTTAATTGCGAGGAAATTGGTCTTAATCGCAATCTCACTGATTGAAGAAATTGCTTTAGCAATTTTTTGAGATACCACACCTAAATGCTTGACCCTCTTGGCAGTTGTGGAAACTGTACTTTGCAATTCGCCAACCTTTGCCATCACTGCATCAATGGAGCGATCGCTTTCAGATAGCTTTGCCGCTACCAGTTGCGATGATTGCACTACTTGCTGGCTGTGATTGACAATTGCAGCAGATGATAACTTAGACAGATGCATCGTATTTAGCGATCGCGTCACCGTATCCACCTGTTTTTGCGAGAGGCTAGCGAGATTAGCGATCGCTTGTTCATTCTGTCCCAGCGAAAAATTAACTTGATTAGTCGATGACTTAACTTGATCAACAATGTTTTGTAATCCACCAATCACATCATCAAAAAATATACCAACATTAGCAAAATTACCATCAATAGCTTTGGTCGAGACCGTTAGATCTCCATCAGCTAGCGCTTGTACATCTTGGAGCATCTGGATTAACTGCTTCTGAAGATCTTCCTTTTCCTTGCGATAACTCTCGACTTCAGTATGACGTTGCACCATTTCTGCTCGAACTTTCTTACCCATCTGCAATATATTCTCATCAGACAAATCTGCATCTTTAACTTCGTGTTTTTCTTCTCTAGAAAGTTTTGCCAAGACTTTAAAAAGCTTTGCTACTTGCAACTGCAAGTCTTGCTTTTCTTGTTCTTGCTTCTGGAGCATAATTTGGAATTGCTCAGACATTCTATTAATGCTTAACGAAATGTCGGATAGTTCATCATTTCCTTCGACGCTCAAAGCTCCAAAACTGACATCAGTATTCCCCTGTCTCAGATCTCGTAAAGCGCGGCGAATATTTTTAAGTCTTGTGCTAAATTTTCGGGACAACGCATAGGCGATCACTCCTACTAGCAATGGTGTGGCGGCGATGCCAATACCAATCACCATCAATAGATTTTGACTGCCTGAGATCGTGGTAGCCTTGTCTCCTATCGTCAGCACATCCCATGTTGACATGCCATAGGTTTGCATATTAGGGACAGGTGCATAAGCAAGAATTTGCGAATTGCGATCTCTTCTAACCAGATCTCTTGAATTCGATGACTGTACAGACCGTAAATCTGGCAGCATTGAGAAATCTGCTAACGCATCTTCCCCAACTGGAACAGGCTGTGAGCTAGTAAGATACTTGTTAGAGCTATCAATCACATAAAAATTGCTATTCTTAATTCCATTAGCATTGTTAGCTGTGGCACTGGTTAACTCCACCTCCAATCTCTTTAAAGGAATCTCAACCTGCAAAATCATACTCATCTTTTGCGAAGCAGAGTTCTTAATTGATGTCATTGCATAAAGATTTGCGCCAATGCCATCTTTAACAACCACAGAATTACTAAGCAACACTTTATCCAGTGAACTCACTTTGCTGAGATCGTTAGGATTAAGAATTTGAAGGGATTTTGAATTGGTTGACTGCGCGAGTAACTCCCCACTAGGGCTGAATACCGCAATGCTGGTGTATTCAGGATAAGCTTGACTGTAGAGATTGAGTCTACTGGTCAACTGCTGCTTATATTGACGTTCCTGTGCAATTAGCAAAGGCTGGGGCGGATTGGTTGGTTTTTTATTTGCTGACAGATCTGGAGGTGTGTTATTTTGCAGTGGATTCTGTCCAATTTCTGTTGAAACTAGGAGTTTTTGTAATACACCGACATTATCAGCTTGCTGATTTAAGAAGTTTTTAGTGACGTTTGCTAAGGCGATCGCCTCCGATTGCTGCCCTTGCCTGACCTTGTTCAACAATAAACCATCGCCCACTTGGTATGCTGCCACGCCCAAAGCGATCGCGGGAATGGTCGCAACTAATGTTCCCCATAAAGTGATTTTTTGACCGACAGTGGAAATCTTAAACATATCCTCCAAAGCGATCGTCGAAGCATTGGACTTGCCCTGATGTTTTTTGCGATTAAGCCTACTGTAACAAGGATTATTGCGATCATCTATTCCTACGAATACCGATTCTACAGGAGGGAATTTAACTTCAGCGTTGTTTCTTTTTTGTTTTTTGGTTTTTTTGCTTGCTTCCTCAATATTGGCGATCGTATCGTTCAAGATCGATGGAGCATTCTCCGTTAGCTCTAAAGCATCAATTATTATATTTCCCAAATCTCCAACCATTATCGGCTGCTCATCTGGCAATCGCTGTTGTAGAGGATCTTCCCACTTCTGCTGCTGCGGCTTCAATAGAGTGGCGATCTTAGGTGGAGGTGGTACTATCCCATTCCCATTAGTTTGAGCATGTGCAGAAGCTTTAGTCTTAGCTGCAACATTGAGAGAAGGAGCCGCCAACATGTTTGAGTCAGCCGTGGTTTGATCGTCGTCAATAATATAGACAATATTCCCATTGCTAGATGCGCTATTTACCTTTGAGTTAGCATTTTGAACGCTCTCTAGTTGCAAGGCTTTATAGTTGGCTTCTTGAGCTTTATTTGCATCTTTTCGAGGATCTTTCTGAGGAGCTTTTTGTGTAGCACTCTTTGGAGATCCATTAGCCAACTTGTTTTGAATTTGAGCAAGGGAAGTACTCGCAAGATCTAGTAAATCTGGGTCGTCTGTAAGCGTCAATACTTGTTGATACTCAACCTTAGCGTACTCAATCTTACCTGCCTTACGAAAGGTCGCGCCTAACCAAATATGCAGCTTGGGATTGCGAGGATCTTCATACAGCAATTCTGAGAACTGCTGCATCGCCTCTTCATACCGACCCTCTGCATAAGAGTGTAGAGCCGCCTGATACTGCACTGTCATCATGATCGTCCCTGCATGAAATACGTCTACATTGTTTCAAGAAAAAGTCTTGTATTTTTACAAGTCTTCTGATAAATCATTAAACTCATTTGCACATAAACTCTCTAGCGCCATTTTGCTTGTATTTATCAAAAAAAGTGCTATTGTATTCAAGGAATTGTTTTAATCATCTACATAGAAATTGAAAAAACTGGTTTTATTGCTTGGATGTGATTGGCTCCTCAACCTAAAGTTGGGCGAAAGACGTGAGTCTGACCCTACTCTTTCTTGGGATGATGCCTGTGAAGGACCTAGTATGTTCCGATCGATCTTTTAACTACTGGGGTTGTAACCACCGTTAACAACCTAGATCGATCGCTTCTCGTCATGGAGAAGACTAAATATTTTTTTCAAAACTGAATAAGTAGTAAAAGTCCTTTTGGGATAGGAATCTTTGCGTGTAGTGCTTCAAAACGACAGTATCTGTCTTTTGAATGATGGTGTTTGTCACAGATCAAACACATAGCATCGCGACAAATATTTCCTAGACGATAGGTATGTGATTCTGCTTGTTCTGTTATTGAATTCTGCTCAAATCTTGTTCGCATACTTTCTCTCACATGAGTAAGCATAATAAAACCCAAAACCCGAAAAAGCTGTAGCGCACGCGCAGCGTGCGCTACAGCTTTTTCGGGTTCAAAGATTCTTATACTTACTTACATACATTTACAACAGATAACATCTAGGACAAACAGAATCATGAAACGCGATCTACTTAAACAGACTGTTAAGCACATCGACATCAAGGCTTTTGATGTAGTTGGATTGGTTGACGCAATGGCGAATACTGCTTTTCAAGGTCGCAACCTTGGACGCGCTGCCCATATTTACGACAACATGATCCAAGACAAAGATTGTGCAATCATCTTGTGTTTGGCAGGCTCTTTGTTTAGCGCGGGGCTTAAGGGAGTTGTCTACGATCTGATCGCCAACAACATGGTAGACATGATTGTCTCTACAGGCGCAAACATCGTTGATCAAGACTTCTTTGAAGCTCTCGGATTTAATCACTATGTTGGTGATACCTTTGCCGATGACGCAGTGTTGCGCGAAAACTCAATCGATCGCATCTATGACACCTATATCGATGAAGATGAGTTGCGTGTTTGCGACATGACGATCGCCGAAATCGCTAATTCACTGCCTCGCCGCACTTACTCCTCTCGTGAATTCATCTATGAAATGGGTGCATACCTCGACAAGAATGCTAAAAATCGCCACTCGGTTGTTTTGGCAGCTTATGAGCATCAAGTACCGATTTTTGTGCCCGCGTTCAGTGATTGTTCCGCAGGTTTTGGCTTAGTTCATCACCAATGGAACTCGCCTGAAGATCACATCAGCATTGACTCTGTGCGCGACTTCCGCGAATTGACTCAGTGCAAACTTGCTAGCGCTCATACTGGTCTATTCATGGTCGGTGGTGGTGTTCCCAAGAACTTCGCTCAAGATACCGTTGTTGCGGCTGAGTTGCTCGGTTTTGAAGCGGCGATGCACAAATATGCAGTTCAAATTACTGTTGCTGACGAACGCGATGGCGCTCTATCTGGTTCGACTTTGAAGGAAGCCCATTCTTGGGGCAAGGTGGACATCGTGCAAGAGCAAATGGTGTTCTCAGAAGCAACGATCGCGTTACCTCTGATTGCTGGCTATGTCTATGGCAAAAAGCACTGGTGCGATCGCGCTCCTCGTCAACTGGCTCAAGTATTCAACAAGCCATTTGTGCCTAATTTCAGCAGCATTCCTACCCCTGTTAGCGTGTAGTCTAATAGCTCAGTAAACAACAAAAAAAGCCTCGCGATACGAGGCTTTTTTTGTGTCTAAGGTGTGGCGCACGCGCAGCGTGCGCCACACCTTTTTACTTACATGATTTCAAGTTGAGAGTCATCGCCAACGAGAAACCTCAGAGCTTGGGGGCGCTTCGGTGAAACCTTCATCTTGACGCGCTGACCGATGACGCTATCGACAATGCGCTGATGAATACCCGTAATACTGGTGTCGCAGAGAATAACGCTATGCTCGATATCAGTGTCAATAATCGTGACGCGATCGCTGATGCTGGTATAGGGGCCAATATAAGCATGTTCGAGATGGCAGTTATCACCAATGACCACGGGGCCGCGAATTTTGCAGCTAATTACTTGAGAACCTTTACCAATCTGGACACGTCCGCTAATGTTGCAATCTGCATCCACTTCACCAAGATTGCTTGATTTAAGTCTGGCATCCAGCACAATTTGATTGGCAGCAAGAATGTCGTCTTTTTTACCTGTATCTAGCCACCAGCCCTCTAGTTCGGAGGCGGCAACTTTTTTGTCAGTGTCGATTAATTTTTGGATCGCATCGGTGATTTCTAGTTCACCTCTGGCTGATGGTGCGATTGCGGCGATCGCCTGATGGATCGTGTTCTTAAAGAAATAGACACCGACTAGCGCCAAATTTGATGCAGGATTTTTCGGCTTTTCAACTAGTTGCAACACTTTGCCAGTTTCGTCTACAGTGGCGACACCAAAGGCGCTAGGGTCAGCGACTTGCCGCAATAAAATTAGCGCATCAAGTTGTTTGTCTTTGAAGTTTGCCAAAAATGTATTAAGACTTGTCTCAATCAGGTTGTCGCCGAGAAACATGATGAATGAGTCATCACCGAGGAATGATTGGGAAATCTTGACTGCATGGGCTAGCCCTGCGGGTTCGGCTTGGAGAATATAGGTAATCTTTGCGCCAAAGAGATCGCCGTTTCCTGTTTTATTTTTTACTTCATTACCAGTTTCGGGACTGATGACGATACCGATATCGGTAACACCTGTGGCGACAATACTTTCGATGCAGTACCAAAGGATTGGTTTATTGGCAACGGGTACGAGTTGTTTTGCGCCTGTATAGGTGAGTGGACGAAGTCTTGTGCCTTTGCCGCCAGAGAGAATTAGAGCTTTCATGTTTTTACCTGAATAATTTGCCTGAATAATCTATATAAATAAAAAGACGCGGAGCGTCTTTTTATCTGGCTTGAATATAGGCGGCGATCGCCTCTTGCCAAGGGCGCATTTTAAAAGTTGTGAGGTCAGCGAGGCGATCGCTAATTAATGCTGAATTCATCGGTCTGGTTGCTTTGGTGGGAAATGCCGAAGCGGGGATCGCCTCAATCGGGTGATCGATCTGAGCAAGGCTGAGAACTTGGCTGGCAAACTCATGCCATGAGCAACTGCCTGTGTTTGCACCATGAATGATCCCTGTTACATCTGCTTGTAAAAGTGCATCTAAAAGTCTTGCCACGTCATAGGTGTAGGTGGGTGACATAAAAATGTCATTGACCACTTTGATCGGATCGCCAGCTTTAGCTTTTTTGAGCATCGTTTCTACGAAGTTGCCGCCTTTTCCGCTTGCACCTGCTTTACCAAAAACGCTGGAGATTCGCAAAATCAGCGATCGCGCCGCCGTTTGTTTTACCAAATACTCGCCCGTGAGTTTGGAAGTGCCGTAGATGTTAATCGGATCGGGCATATCGGTTTCTGTATAGGGATCGGGGCGATCGCCGCGAAACACATAATCGGTGCTGATATAGACACATAGGGCATCTAGTTCACGACAGGCTCTCGCTATATGCATCGCCCCGATCGCATTCACGTTAAAGGCAGTATTAAACTCTTGTTCGCAGTCATCGACACGCACATAGGCGGCGCTATTGATCACCACATCAAAGTTTTGACTGGTCAAGACTTGATGTACATTCTCAGCGTTGGTGATATCGATATCAGCGCGGGTTAGGGCGGTGAGTTGATAGCGATCGCAGTCTGAGAAATAGCTGACAATATCAGAGCCTAATTGTCCATTTGCACCAATTAGAGCGACTTTTTGAGGGCTACTCATCTCGCATACCACTGGCTGTAATGCTCTTGGAATACCTTCTTGTCTTTGACCGCTTGCCACCAGTCCGAATTTTGCTTATACCAAGCGACGGTTTGCGCCATGCCACGTTTAAAGTCCCATTGACGTTGCCAACCTAAAGCTTCGGTGGCGCTGGGATCGACGGAATAGCGGTAGTCATGACCAGGGCGATCGCTGACATATTGCATTAATGATGCGGGGCGATCGAGCAATTTGAGAATTGTTTCCGCAACTTCGATGCCATTGACTTCCATCCGCGCCCCAAGGTTATAAGCTTGTCCGCTTTTGCCAGCGTGCAGCACGCTATCAATACCTGAGCAATGATCTTCGACGTAGAGATAATCACGCACTGCCGCGCCTTGACCATAAATTGGTAAAGATTTTGACTCTAGGGCGTTGGTGATAAACAGAGGGATGATTTTTTCGGGATATTGATAAGGCCCGTAGGTGTTAGAACCGCGTGTGATTACCACATCTAAGCCGTAGCTAATCCCATAGGAAAAGACAAGATGTTCGGCTCCTGCTTTGGATGCGGCGTAAGGGCTGCGCGGTGATAGGGGATCTGACTCGAATGAATGCCGATCGCTACCGACTAAATCCCCATAGACTTCATCGGTAGAGACATGGAGGAAACGTTTGATTTGATGCTTACGAGCCGCTTCTAGCAATAAGAGCGTCCCTTCGATGTTGGTGCGAATGAAGGGTAGGGGATCGACTAAACTGCGATCGACATGGCTCTCGGCGGCAAAGTTGAGGATCGCATCGACACCATCGACGGCTTTTTCCACATCTTCAGGGTTAGCAATGTCGCCCTCAATAAAGGTAATCCGATCGCGAACATCTTTGAGATTGTCTAAATTACCTGCATAGGTCAGCTTATCCAAGACCACAATTTCCCATGTGGGATGATGCGTGATCGCATAATGCACATAGTTAGAGCCGATGAAGCCTGCTCCACCTGTGACTAATACTTTTTGATATGTTTCGGGGGATGATTCTCGGTTCATACGAATAACTCAGCTTCTTTTAATAATTTACCAACGGCATCTTTAGTGGACAAAATTGGCGGTTCGTCAAGTTTCCATGCGATCGCCAAATCAGGATCGTTCCATAATACGCAGCGCTCTTCGCTAGGTGCATAGTAGTCTGTGGCTTTATAGGCGACTTCCGCAAAGTCTGACAAAACCACAAAACCATGAGCAAACCCTGCGGGAACCCAGAGTTGTTGGCAATTTTCAGCACTTAAAATATAACTTACGGATTTGCCAAAAGTCGGCGAACTTTGGCGCAAGTCTACAGCAATATCCTGAATTGATCCTGCTAAGACTCTGACTAATTTTCCTTGTGGTTTGCCAATTTGATAATGCAATCCGCGCAAAACATTTTTTTGCGATCGCGAATGGTTATCTTGGACAAAGGCAATATCTAACCCTATTTTTTCAGTAAAAGCTTGCTGATTATAGGACTCATAAAAAAAGCCCCTGTCATCACCAAACACCTTCGGCGTAATCAGTAAAACATCGGGAATTGCTGTAATTTCAACTTTCATGCAAATATTGCGTGATATTACCTGTAGGATTATGTCTCAAAGTCACCCACTTAATCAATTTGATCGATCGCAACTTATCGCGATCGCCCAAAAATTTTTTCCCCAATCGCAAATCACCGATATTAAGCCCTTTGGCAGTGGCAATATTAATGATACTTTTTTGGTTTCTTTGCAAGGGATAGAAGCTCAGTCTTTTATTTTGCAGCGTATAAATACGAATGTATTTCGGGAGCCGAATCTGGTGATGCAGAATATGCGGATTTATGGGGAGCATGTAGGCGATCGCCTTGCCAAGCAGCCACTAGATCGGCGTTGGGATGTGCCGCAAATATTCACGACAGCGCAAGGTGAAGATTATTGGCAAACTGAAAATGGAGAATTTTGGCGATCGCTTAGTTTTATCGCAGGTTCGCAGTCTTTTGATGCGATCGCCAATACTCAGCAAGCGCGAGAAGTTGGTTATGCGTTGGGGACATTCCATCATTTGACCAGTGACTTAGCACCAGAGCGACTGGCGGATACTTTAGAGGGTTTTCATATTACGCCGCGTTATTTGCAGCAATATCTGGAAGTCTTGGCGAAGGGAAGCATTAAAAAATCGATTGAAGTTGATTACTGTTTAAAATTTGTTCGCGATCGCATGGGTTTAGCGCACATTTTAGAAGATGCGAAAGCGGCTGGGAAGTTGCGATTGCGTGTCATGCATGGCGATCCGAAAGTAAATAATATTTTGTTTGATCAAAAAACTAATTTGGCGGTGAGTGTGATCGATCTTGATACGGTCAAATCAGGATTAGTGCATTATGACATTGGTGATTGTTTGCGATCGGGTTGCAATCTGGCGGGAGAAGAGATAGAACAATGGGAAAGTGTCAGGTTTGAGACGGAACTCTGTGAAGGGATTTTGCAAGGATATTTGCCGATCGCGCGATCGTTTCTCACAGATCATGACTACGCCTATATTTTTGATGCAATTCGGGTAATTACTTTTGAGTTAGGCTTGCGTTTTTTTACAGATTATTTAGCAGGAAATGTCTATTTTCATGTCAAATATCCTGAGCATAATCTATGGCGATCGCTGGTTCAGTTTCGCTTAGTTGAGAGTATTGAGGCTCAAGAGGTGGTTATTAATCAAATAATTAAAGATATAAGATAGAAGCGTCTTGCGCTGCCATAAGACCCAGATAATTTTTTGAAAGTGTCGCGAAGCGGCACTTTCAAAAAATTATCTCTATCACTCAAGAGGCTGTAAACAGGCAAGGGGCTGTAAACAGGCAAGGGGCTGTAAACAGGCAAGGGGCTGTAAACAGGCAAGGGGCTGTAAACAGGCAAGGGGCTGTAAATAGGCAAGGGGCTGTAAACAGGCAAGGGGCTGTAAACAGGCAAGGGGCTTAAGCCCCTTGTTAATGCTAATGAAATTGAAGAATTTCTTAATAAATCGCAAAGTATTTTTACATTATTATTTATTTATGTACGAGCTAGACAAAAAATAATGCCTGATAAGTCAGAATCAAGTTTAGAAGGAAATGAATCCTCTGGTTCGTTATTGAAATCTGAGTCAAATCCGCGTGACGATCGCTTTAGGATCGTCGCCTTGGGCGCTTCTGCGGGTGGATTGCAAGTATTTACAGAAATTTTAAGTAACTTACCAGATGATACTGGTATGGGTTTTGTGCTGATCCAACATTTATCGCCGCAATATGACAGCCAATTAAGCGAGATTTTACAAAAGTCTACGAAGATGCCTGTCAATGAAGCCACAGACAATATGGAGGTTCTGCCCAACGAGGTGTATGTGATTCCGCAGAATACTCTGATGACTTTAGAGAATGGCATCTTGATGCTAAGGTCGCGCGAGCTAGTTGAGGGCAAATACATGGCAATTGATGCGTTTTTTAGCTCACTTGCTGACGATCGCGGGCATCAGGCGATCGGCGTGATTTTGTCAGGCAATAACGAAGATGGCACAGCGGGCTTAGGTGCAATTAAGGCGGCAGGGGGGATCACCTTCGCCCAAGAGCTAGGCACGGCACAATTTCCGACAATGCCGATGATTGCGATCGCTTCGGGGCATGTGGACTTTGTATTGCCGCCAATAGAAATTGCGCGTGAATTGGGAAATCTTAGCGAAAACGAATTTGAATCTCAATATTCATCCAATATTACAGACACTTCTCATGAACTCAACGATCAGTCAGCCGCCATCTTTACAGAGAACCCAGAAAGTGTGCAAGCTTCAGCAATTATCTTAGAAATGTTACACAACCGAATGGGAGTAGACTTCACCCATTACAAACAAGGTACGGTCAAGAGAAGGATTTCCAGACGCATGGGCCTGCTAAATATGCAAAAGTTAGACGCTTATGCTGAATACTTGCAAGAGCATCCGCTTGAAGTCGAAAAGCTTTACCATGACATTCTCATTAATGTGACTTGCTTCTTTCGCGAACCAGAGTCTTTTAACGCCCTCAGGGAAATTGTACTTCCAGAAATTTGTCAAAATAAACCTCCGAACTTACCAATTCGGATTTGGGTAGTAGGTTGTGCATCAGGGGAAGAGGTTTATTCGATCGCGATTACTTTATTAGAGTTTTTTGACAATTTGCCTAAAAAGTATCCAATTCAAATTTTTGCCACAGATATTAGTCTGGTCGCGATCGAGAGAGCAAGAGCAGGTATCTACAGCAGCAAGTCAGTAATTGATATCTCACCAGATCGCTTGCGTCGATTTTTTATACCCGTTGAAGGCGGCTATCAGATTGGTAAATTGGTACGAAATTTATGCGTATTTGCAAAGCAAGACTTGGTTAGCGATCCCCCATTCTCTCGCTTAGATTTGATCAGTTGTCGGAATATGCTGATTTATCTAGAACCAGTCCTACAAAAAAAGGTGATGCCTATTTTTCATTATGCACTCAACACTAATGGATTTTTAATGTTGGGTAGCTCTGAAGGAATTGGTAATGCGGAAGATTTATTTGCGATCGTCGATAAAAAGAACCGAATGTATAAAAGTAAACCCACACCATCGAGGATGAATCACCACTTCCCTACAAGCAGTTATGTAAAGACGCAGAAGAATGAGTCTTCCAGTCTGACAAAGTATAGAGAACCTACATCGGATAACGATTTAGAACGGTTAGCCGATCAGACGGTACTGACTCGATATGCGCCTGTGGGGGTAATGATTGATGCAGATCTAGAGATTTTGCAGTTTCGAGGACAGACTAATGCTTACCTAGAGTCGGCTCCTGGTAAAGCAAGTTTGAACTTGCTAAAAATGGCGCGTGCATCTTTAAGGCTAGAGTTGCGAACGATGATTTCTAAAGCCAAGCAGCAAGATATCCCAATCTCTAAAGATGAGATTGAGATGGAGGAAGGCGTAATCGCTAAGATCGATGTAATTCCATTAGTATTGACGGGAATTCGGTATTTTTTGGTGCTTTTCGAGAGTCATCCGCATCAGCGCTTATTAGCACCTGCTCAGCCAAGGCGACTCGCGCATCCCAACAAAGATCGTGAGGGTAGCAGGGATATCGAGGTAGTTCGGCTTACCCATGAGTTAGCGCAAACTAAGGAATATCTGCGGTCAATCATTGAGGCGCAAGAAGCAAATAACCAAGACCTGAAAGTGGCGGGTGAAGAACTCTTATCTAGTAATGAAGAATTGCAGAGTGCCAATGAGGAATTGGAAACCGCTAAAGAAGAAATCCAAGCTACTAATGAAGAGTTAAGTACAATTAACGATGAACTACGCATTGGTAATGACCAGTTACATGAAATCAATAATGACATGCAAAATCTGCTCAGCAGTGTGAATATCCCGATTTTGATGTTGTCAGGCGATTTGCGAATCAGGCGATTCACCCCAATGGCAGAACAAGCCTTTAACCTGATTGCCAGTGATGTGGGACGACCCTTTAGCCACATTAAAAACAACCTTAGTGTTCCTAATATCCAGACATTGATTACATCGGTAATGGATACACTGATTCCCTATGAGCAGAATATCCAAGATCTTGATGGGGATTGGTATAGCATGAGAATTCGCCCCTACCGCACCACCGACAATCGTATTGATGGAGTCGTGATCGGCTTGATTGATATCAATCTGCTTCAACGCAATACGATTGAGTTGGAAGCTTCGCGCAACTACGTCACCGCCATCATTGAGACTTTACATCAGCCCTTAATTGTTCTCAATAGTCAGATGGAAGTGGTAACTGCCAATCGTGCTTTTTATGCAGTCTTCCAAACGACTTCTCATCAAACTGAGCGACAATCAATCTTTGCACTTAGTCAGGGAGCGTGGAATACTCCTAAGCTGCGATCGCTGCTAAATGAGATTCTCTCAATGGGTATTACTGTCCAAGACTATGAAATTACCCAAGACTTCCCCCAAATCGGGACGCGGACGATATTGCTCAATGCCTGTCAGATCGAGCAACCAAATACTGGTCAGATGATCTTGATCGCGATCGAGGACATCACCGAGCGCAACGAACAGAAGCAACAATTAATCGTTAACAATCAAGAATTGTCCGCCGCGATAATTGCTTCTGAAGCGGCTAATACCGCTAAAAGTGAATTTTTGGGAAGCATGAGTCATGAGTTGCGGACACCGCTAAATGCGATTATGGGCTTTTCTCAAATTTTGCAACACAGTCAGACCTTAGATCCTGAATCTAGCCAATACCTAACAATTATTTATCAGTCTGGTGAGCATCTACTTTCTTTAATTGAAGATCTTTTGGATGTCACGAAAATCGAAGCTGAAAAAATGAAGATTGAACCAAGTTCTTTAACTTTAGCTAGTTTCTTGGATGTAACTGTCAGCATGGTTTTGGCTAAAGTGGTCGCCAAAAGTCTAAATTTAACCACTCAGTTTGCGGCTGATTTGCCTGAAATGGTTTATGCAGACGAAAAACGCCTGAGACAAATCCTCCTCAACTTGCTCAGCAATGCGATCAAGTTTACTGATACTGGCGAAATCTCGTTAGCAGTTAGCAAGATGCAATCTATTAATCAAGCAGGAAATCCTTGCGAGTTAATCCGATTTGCGATCACCGATACAGGTGTAGGCATGTCCGCCGCAGATGTTGAGAAGATCTTCTTGCCATTTGAGCAGGTCGGCGACGCGAAAACAAAATATCAAGGCACAGGGTTAGGTTTAGCGATTAGCCAAAACCTCGCCAGAGGGATGGGTGGCGAAATCAAAGTGATTAGTCAGCCCAATGTCGGTAGTACCTTTAGCTTTGAGTTGGATTTGATCGCGCCTTCTTCACCGCCTCGCACCGATCATCTACTCGCACCAGCCACTCCTGAACAAGTGAAAGACTAGCGTCGCAACGCTAATTATTGGGCTTTGATTACTTAGCTACCGCAATGCGGAATCCCGTGTAGCGATCGCCTTGATTAGTCGCATTTTTAGAACGCTTAGCAGAACGACAATAAGCGGCAGGATCGCGCCATGATCCGCCGCGCACTACTCGACAACTGCGATCGCCGCCTTGAGTCCAAGCCTTGCCATCTTTGGGTAACAGGTCATAGTCATCATGCCAAACATCTGCACACCATTCCCAGACATTGCCATGCAAATCATGCAGCCCAAACGCATTAGCGGGATAAGTGCCAACTTCTGTTGTTGAGGCCTTACTAATCCCTTTGGGTGCATATTTGTAAGGACTTGCGCCATTATAATTAGCGAGATTGGCGGCGATCGTCTCACCACAGCTAAAGGCGGAGATTGTCCCCGCCCGACAAGCATATTCCCATTCCGATTCGCTCGGTAAGCGATAGAGTTTGCCCTTGCGATCGGCTAATTTTTGACAAAATTCTTGTGCGTCATTCCAAGACACCGTTTCTACAGGGCGATCGCCATTGCCAATAAAAATCGCAGGATTATTATCCATCAATATTTTCCATTGCTTTTGGGTAATGGGGAATCGCGACAGAAAGAAGGCGGGAATATCAATAGTATGACAGGGACTCTCTTCATCGCCATGTTCTGATTCATTAATTGGCGAACCGATTTGGAACTTTCCTGCGGGGATGAATACCATCTCTAAATCAATCGGTTTACCTTGGATATTGCCCAAAGCCTCAAAATAGCGCGTTCCAATTCTTTGGTGAGTGCTAATTTGCAATTGATTTTTAGTAAATTTGCCAATCCCGATCCGATTAACTGTTACTGTCGCCGTCTCAAAGGAAAATTGGGATAATTGCGGGGCGATCGCCTGATTTGATTGCCCTATAGGACTAGCGATCGGCGTGATTTTAGTTTTGGCGATCGCTCTTTGATGGTTTGGTCTAGAAAATCTTGGTGTATAGACTGAATGGGATGGAGCAGTTAAATTTTTGAGATCTATCAAAACTGCTTCAGCCGCCTGATAGCGCTGACTAGGAGCCGATGCAATCAAGCGATCAAGAATGTTGCCAAGAACAGGATTAATCGCAGTATTTTCTAAAAAATCGCGCCAAATCCAAGTTCCATCCATATCCATCAACTCGAATGGTGAAACATTGGTAAGCAAATAAATACAAGTCACACCCAAACTATAGAGATCGCTAGCAAATATCGCTTTCCCTCGCGCTTGTTCTGGCGCAACATACACAGCACTACCGATGCGCGTCCCTGTCTCCATCATCGTCGTCACAAATTTTGCCGCGCCAAAGTCCACTAATACATGACTACCCGACGCTACAGCTCCAGAAGGACTGGGAATCCGCCGCCGAATAATATTTTCGGGTTTGATGTCGCGATGGATCACGTGGCGATCGTGAATAAATTGTAGAACTGGCAACAAGTCCTCCAGCAATATCCGAATTTTGGCTTCACTAAAAGCGCCCTGCTCTTGTAGTTCCTTTAATAGATCTTGTCCATCAATAAATTCTTGGATCAGATATTGTCGCCCATCATGCTCCAGATGTGCGAATAACGTTGGTATTTGCGGATATTTACCTAAGTCATCAAGGCGAATTGCTTCTTGATGGAACAATTCCGCCGCCTTCACTGCACTACTGAGATCGGCGGGAAAGAACTGCTTAATTACGCATTCAGGTTGAGAAGGAAGTGCTTGATCAATACCAATAAAAGTGCGCCCAAAACCGCCTTGCCCCAAAATTTTAATCGCCCGATAGCGATCGCCAATCTTCAGCTTCGAGCCACACTGACTACAAAAATTAAGCGTGCGATCGGGATTTTGATGATTGCAGTCAGGATTGAGGCATTGGCTCATGATTGTGGCTATTGATCGGGAATAGAGTCCATTTTCGCAAAGCCAATTACTTGCATTTTTCCTTCCGTAAGTTCCAACTTTAGAACTCGCGCTGTGATCCCTCTACTTTCTAATTGACGCAAATCTAAGACTTTATTCAATCCTTCTGTAAAAGCCTTAGCGATGCGAGTAGGTACTGGCGTTCCTGATAATGCGATTTCAGGATTGATGATTTGTAATTTTGTGCCACCGACTGTTTTTAGTTCTGCATTCACAGAGACATCTAACTTTGTGGGGGTAGGTTTAGCAGTCGTTGGTTGAGATTGTAAGGTTGCTGTCAGACGGAGGCGATCGCCTTCTAAAAAAGCAACTTCAGGATTGATTAGATCGTAAATTTCCGACTTGCCTTTATTGCTTCCACTAATATCGATACTAAGATTTTTAAAAGAAGATTGCACGTTTGGCGATCGCAGAGCCTTATTGATATCTTCGGAGCGCATTACAACTCTGGCGGCGGTTTGCAACGGTCGGCGCAGGATAATCTTGCCAGATTGCACTGCACTGGGATCGATGCTGATCGGATCGGTTTCCAGATCGATCTCATCGATTCGCAGAAATTCTAAAACATAAACACCACGACCCGCCACACGGATGCGATCGATTTTCCCTAACAAAATTTGGTAATTAGGCGCATTATCAACCCGCACCTCTAGCGCATCGGCACGCACAATCTGCCCACGCAAAAAGTCGGTCGCGATTTTATCGATCGCAATTCCTGATGAACCAGCCAAACCTAAAACTGTTGTCAGCAAACCAGCAAATAGTTCCATATAGAGATCATAAACCAAAACCTAGAAATAAAAAGTGACGCTATGCGTTACTCTAACTAAAAAATAAACCCAGATTTCTTATAAAAGCCCCGCTTCGCGGGGCTTTTATAAGAAATCTGGGTTTGGTTTCATCGCAAAGCGCTGTAATTAATAAAATTAGGAGCAAGGGAATAATATGCAAATTCGGCTTGCCGTAGAGTCAGATTTACCTGCAATTATTGAGATCTATAATGCGGCGATTCCCACCCGTCTTGCCACAGCCGATCTCGATCCGATCTCCGTCGAGAGCCGCCGTGCTTGGTTTCGATCGCATGGCGATCGCTATCCTGTTTGGGTAATGACAATAGGCGATCGCGATATTCAAAGTGATCGCAATGAGCAGATTATCGGTTGGCTGAGCTTACAAATGTTTTACGGTCGTCCCGCCTATCACAAAACTGCGGAAGTGAGTATTTATGTCGATCCTCACTATCAAGGTAAAGGGCTTGGCAAGAAGTTACTTAGTCACGCGATCGCTAGCTGTTCCAAACTCGATATTTCTAAATTAGTTGGCTTTATATTTGCTCACAATACGGCGAGTCTGCGTTTATTTGAAAATCTTGGCTTTGAGCAATGGGGGTTTTTGCCAGAAATTGCCGAGTTAGATGGCATCGAGCAAAGTTTAATTATTCTTGGGAAAACGATCAAGTGAACTATCAATTCGCAAAAAATCAATTTATGATCATTAGACAACCTGTAAACTGACTTGTTATGCAAACAGATCATCCGACTTATACACAAGCTCAGATTTCGGCTTGGTTGCGGGGTTATCAACAGTTGACATAATACCTAGCTATACTTAGATTTAAGCCATATAAATCTGATAAAATCTATGGATAGCCTGATTAGTGAAAAGTCGATAGAATAAATAAATAATTTAAGTAATTCTGATGTTATTAGGATTT
>JBDNJN010000259.1:0-25766 GCA_041687725.1 Pseudanabaena sp. | reverse complement strand
GTTTCGCCGAAATATATGATTGCTGTTCGTTTTTGGTTTCCACTTGGCTTAGACATCGCTTAATCCTCAGTTTCTTGCTTCTAAATTCTATGCTTTCCTGCTTGGCTTTTTCTCAAAGCACCAAATTTTAAACTATGTGACACCACATCGGGCTGAATAGTCATAGCCGCTTCAATGCCTTCATAGCTATTCTCGGCGATCCCTGCGATCTCTAGTTGTGGATTATTGCCCAGTAAGTGTTTCAACCCAATTCTTACCATCGGATCATCTTCGACTACAAGCAATTTAATTTGTGGTGTTAGTGATTGTTCATTCGTTCATTCATATCAAGATCTCCAAAATTAAGACTCCTTTTAAGTAATTAACCCTACTTCTTCAGCAATAGTAAAAGGGTTAGGAATAGAAGGGCAAACATCGGCAGAACAAGAACTAGGGTGGAATCGGCGAGTGATTCGAGAAGGACGAAAAGAGTTGGAAAGAGGGGTAGTGTGTCACATTTGTTGAATCAGGTCATTTGATAAAAACGGCAAACCCATATCAGTATTTTTTATAACCGATGGCTGTTATTCGCTCTCCAACAAATGTGACACACTACCCATCAGTCAGTTAAGAATTAATGAGAGTTTACCATTTTGCATATTTACATCGCTATTCGTACTCGCAAAACTAACGACTTCCACATGCTTAAGAACTTGTGCAAGTAGAGAATTACTAATATTTTGAGGAATTTCATTCGTAATATTAAGATTAAAAATGTTTGTCATCAACCAAGATAAATCGAGATTTTTGTCAATATACCCGTAGGTGAAGCGATCGCTTGGCAACTTCGCCAGCATAGTTTTAAAGCTTTTCGATGCCGCGATCGCTTGATTATTCTTGATCGTTAAAGCTGAGTTTAAAACCGTGAGTGAATTTGATAAGTATAGATAATCTTTGGTTTGGGTATGCGCTGCCACCACATTTCCCGAAACTCCCGAACTATCGCTAGCAAAGAGATTTGTCCAGATCGTCACAGGTTGATTATTCAGCGAGATTTCCCCAACTGTGAGCTTTGTTCTAGCCAGATTATCAAGATCCGCGATCGCAGATTTCGCAGCATTTGCATCTTCCACTTTCGCAACGATTAACCAATCAGGATTGCTATTTGGATTGTTATTTGTCTTTGGGAGTAAGGCGATCGCATAGTCATTTTGCGCCCATGACATAGCGCTACTCTCCAAAGGAATCGGGGCGATCGCCTTCTCAATTACTTGTTTCCATTCAGGAATAAGCGTTTCTTTCAATCCTTCTAATGTTTGACCAAGATTATTCCCAATGATTACAGAACTTCCCAATGGAATCTTATTGGTGATATTCTCATATGATTTTTTAGAAGATTTAGTCTTAGTAGATTGGGGAGCAATTGTCGATTCAACCTCTTCACTTGTGAAACTTAATGCCGTCTTCGCTCTAACACCTGATTTGTCAAAACTGAGACTCATTAACAAGCTTTCTTTAGGCAACTCTTCACCTAGCTCCACAAGATTTACATAAGCTACACCAACTTTGCCAGTATTTTTACCCATATCAAATTTGGCAAGGCGATCGCGATAAGTATCGAGATTCGCAATAGATGCGTCAGGAGTTTGCAAAGTAGCGATCGCATCGCGTAATACCCGCGCATCATTGGCAAACAAAACAAAATTATCCAAAGTTGTACCCGCGATCGCAGGTTTGTCTTCTGCAAAACTGGTGCTTAAAATCGAGACACCCTGATATTGCTCAAATCCCAAATCAGAACCATTCACTGCTAGTCTCTGCCAAAAATCATCAATACTTGTCTTAGCCAATTCGACATCTTTCGCCGCAAAAGCCAATAAATATCCAGTTTGCAAACCATTAGCAGGTTGATCATCCAGATCGACATCAGTTAACGCTAAAGTAATTTCGCGATCGAGCCAAGGCTGAATATCGCGATCGTAA
The DNA here is from genome assembly GCA_041687725.1 of Pseudanabaena sp. GTDB lineage: Bacteria > Cyanobacteriota > Cyanobacteriia > Pseudanabaenales > Pseudanabaenaceae > Pseudanabaena. The sequence goes on along the minus strand of JBDNJN010000259.1, from coordinate 23,804 downwards.
TCTAATAACCAGTTTTGTTGCAATTGCTGCTTCAGGTTGGCAAGTTCATGACGCACATCACCGCGATCGCTAGGTTTTGCCGACAACTGTGCGAATAGTCCTAACTTATCTGGATTCACCAAAAATGATAGGAATAAAGGCGATCGCTTCGGTAAAAACTTGACCGCGATCGGCTGAGTTTTGACTCCTGCCAACACCTCACGCGGATTCGCACCCAAAACCTTAGCCACTGTACTCAAGCTCAGTACCAGCAACAAAATTCCAACTACCGCAATCCCAACAAAAACAGGTTTGATTTTCATATAAGCCACAGATTATCAGGAATTAATTGTGAGAATAACTGTAATATTTTTTAACTTGATTCAATAAGATTTTCATTAGTAAACTCAATCAAATTTGATAGAGGAGAAATGAAATTAGTAGATTGAGGATCAATCGGTTTACCAATAAATGCTCGATCAAAGAATTTAAACATTCCTCTATGTTGAGGATTATTAATCTCGTTATAAAAGTTAACCGTTACAAAGCAGACTAAAGGAATTGTGGGAGGATTGTAAGAAATTTCATATTTATCACGAACTTCACAATCTGACATCGCAATTTCCATAAGCAGCTTCCATTTGTATGTCTGTCCCGCGCGTTCTCTTAGTGAAGTCTTAAGTGAAAGGATAATGCATTTATTTAGGTCAGAATTTTCTTTGAGAGAATAAATCACTAAATCCATATCTGGCTTCTGGGTTTCATCGCCAACATTAATAGTAGATATCTTCTCAAAGCCTGCAATTGTAGATTTCTTAGCCGTTATATAAATTCCTTCCTTAAGATTTCCAGCCAATTTATTTTGAATGAAAATATAAATGATTATATTTGAAAAAGCATTGCCAACAATACTTTTTCGGGCTTGGGACTTATCCTTAATCTCACCTGTTACGATTCTCGCATCAAGAAGCTGCTCAACATCATCCTTTGCAGATCTTAAAATTTCATTCAAATGATTTAATACTTCAATCCAGCCAATATTAACGCTTTCTGAGGTCTCAACCCAAATATCTACTTTTTGCTTAATCGTTTCCATATAGTAGATTTTTGGCAATTCCCTTAAGAAATTTGCTTCATCTTTACTAAGAACTGTTTTCGTCATTAAATCAACCTAAAGTACCTGTCTTTTCATGGTAAGAAGTCTGGTTTTCAAAGAGTTTTAATTGTAGAGGCGATCGCGTAGGATAACTTAAAACTTTTTGCTTTTGTAGAGATGACACAATCTCATTAGCGATCGCTTGTACTACAGGAACCACAATAGAATTGCCAAACTGTTTGTATGCCCTAGTATCACTAGTGACGATTTTAAATGTCTCAGGAAATCCCATGAGTCGAGCGCATTCTCTTGGTGTTAAACGACGAGGGTTTTTACCTGTTTGAGGGATCAGAATTTCTGAACCATCTTTGTAATATCTTGCACTTAAAGTCCGTGATATCCCATTAATATCGACCAATCCATAGCCAAATCCATTACCTTTAGCTCTATGTTTTTCTGCATAATTTTGTAGATACAGCCAAAGATTATCTGTGAGGGTGTACTTATCATCAACATTAGGTTCCAAGATATTTCTAATTTTTGGATGCCTATTTAATAATGTTGGAAATCTAAAGGCGATCGGCTCACGAAACCCGACCATAAATATCCGTTCTCGATGTTGTGGGACGAGTGCGGCAGCATCAAAAACTTGATGATGAATATAGTAACCAAGTTCTTCTAAAGTTTCTTTAATTACCGCAAACGTTTTACCGTGATCGTGGCTCACTAGATTTTTAACATTCTCCAATAGAAAAGCCTTTGGTCTTTTATCTTTAATGATCCTAGCGACCTCAAAAAACAAAGTACCTTGAGTTGGATGTTCAAATCCATGTTCATTGCCCAAAGAGTTATGCTTACTCACTCCAGCGATACTAAATGGTTGGCAAGGAAATCCACCAACCAAAATATCATGATCTGGAATTTGCTCGGACATAATCTGAGTTATGTCGCCGTCAGGTTGTTCATCAAAGTTAGCAGAATAAGTTAGTTGCGAAAACTTATCCCATTCTGAAGAAAAATTGCATTTTGCCCCGACACTCTCGAAGGCTAAACGCATTCCACCAATACCAGCAAACAAGTCTATAAATTTAAGACAAGGCATATTTGCAAGTCTGAATAAAAAATATTATTTCGATATTATATACCTTGCCTAAGCTGTAACTTGTTGTTTCTAAAAACTAAAGCTAATAACGAATACGCGGATCGATCCAAGCATTAACAATGTCCACGAGAATACTCGCGATCGTGACCATGATCGCAAAAAATACAACGATGCCCTGTACGACTGGATAATCTCGCCCTGAAATCGCCTCAAACAATCGGTTGGCAAGCCCCGGCCAAGAGAAAGTCACCTCAGTTAACACTGCGCCACCCAGCATCGAAGCCAGCGTCAAACCCAAAATCGTAATCACAGGAATCATCGCATTTTTCAACGCATGGTTAAACAAAATCGCTCTAGGATTAATCCCTCTGGCTTTGGCGGCTTCCACATAGTCAGACTGCAAAGTTTGTCGCAAATTTACGCGCACAATCCGCTCAAAAATGCCACTGATCACGATTCCTAAACTCGCAGCAGGCAAGATTAAATATTGAATACTTGTCCAGAGATTTTGCCAATCTCTCTTGATCAACGCATCAATCGTATATAGCCCAAGCACTTTTGTTGGTGGATCGATACTGGCAGGAAAGCGCGTTCCAATTGGCAACCATCCCAACTGTACTGAAAATACTAATTGCAAAATCATGCCTACCCAAAAAAGTGGTAATGAATAGGTAATAATCCCAAATAATCTACCGCCCACATCCCATTTTGTATTTGGACGTAGCGCCGCGACAATGCCCACGGTCAAGCCAATTACTAAGGCAATTATCAAGGCATACATTGCTAGTTCAGCCGTAGCAGGAAAAAAGTTTTTAATAATTTGCCAAACAGTTTGTTCGCGGGTACTAATCGATTTACCCAGATTAAAACGGGATAAATCTTTCATGAATTCCCAATATTGCGAAAACAAAGAACCCGTCAGTCCTACTTGTTCACGCAAGGCAACTTTCACTTCTTCAGGAGCGCGAGGTCCTAAAATCGCATCGATCGGATCTCCAGGAGTCGCTCGCATTAACAAAAATACGACGGTGGCGATCGCCCACAACATGATCGGTGCAAGTAATAACCGCGCTGTAATGTAATAAGACAGGGCTTTGAGACGACTAGACATAGGCTGAAGCTTTACTGGACTAGACAAATTTCAACTATAGCGCTTTGCGCTCTAGTTGAACTCAAAGATTTTTCAAAAGCATTGCTTTATGTGGAACATTATCATTTCACCAAAATCTAAGCAAAAGAATCAAGTTATAAGTATAATAAGACCGAAAAAGCTGTGGCGCACGCTGCGCGTGCGTCACAGCTTTTTCGGTCTTATTTTGATTTTTTATGACAGCACTCACAAATCCTAACGATGTTTATATCCTCGCCCAATGGCTAGCAGGCGATCATAGTAATTGGCAACAGGCGATCGATAATCCGCCGTTTTTTGCCCATATCCGTGTCGGCATCCGCGCCTTACCAAATCCCGTTACCGACAACGGCGTATGGCTATTTCTGGAACAAGCCTACGACTACGAGTTAGATCATCCCTATCGCACTGCTGTATTAAATCTGATTTATCAAAACGATCGCATCGAGATGATTAACTATCGGCTTAAAAATGCGGAAACTTTTTTTGGTGCTAGTCGCGATCGCGATCGGCTTGCCAAACTTGATGCTGAGGCGATCGCGCGATTAGATGGCTGCACCCAATGGGTACATCGCGCCGATCCCCAAACATTTAAAGGTGAAGTCGAGCATGGCAACAAATGTTGCCTTAACCGCAAAGGTGTCGATACTTATTTGGCGATCGAGTTTGAAGTCACCGAAAATACTTACAGCAGTCTTGATCGCGGCTACGACATAGTTACCCATGAACGGGTCTGGGGTTCGATCGCAGGAGCCTTTAACTTCGTGAAAAAGTCTAGCTTTAGTAGCGAAATTTTGCTAGGGTCTACTCCTTAAGATATAATAACCAACTGTGTGAGTCCTAAAGGTGTAATTTGAAAGTCCTTGTAGTTGGTAGTGGCGGTAGAGAACACGCCCTAGCTTGGAAACTTCTGCAATCTCCCAATATTGATCGCGTTTTCTGTATCCCCGGAAATGGCGGTACGGCAACCATGCCGAACTGTCAAAATGTTTCCCTCAGCATTGATGACTTTGAAGGGATTTTATGGTTTGCTCAAGTGCAGGGTGTCGGTTTTACGGTCGTTGGTCCCGAACTGCCTTTGGCACTTGGCATTGTTGATTATTTTCAAGCTGCCGAGTTGCTGATTTTTGGTCCAAATCAAGAGGGCGCAAAGATTGAAGCTAGCAAGTCTTGGGCAAAGACGCTCATGCAAGAAGCGAATATTCCTACTGCCGCTAGTGCCGCTTTCCAAAGTCTTGAAGCCGCTCAAGCCTATGTGCAGCAACAGGGCGCACCAATTGTGATTAAAGCCGATGGCTTAGCTAGCGGTAAAGGTGTCACCGTGGCGATGACCATTGAAGAAGCTACAGAGGCGATCGATCGCATATTTGCAGGACAATTTGGCTCCGCAGGCGAAACAGTAGTAATTGAAGAATTCATGATCGGGCAAGAATTATCTGTTCTTGCTGTCACCGATGGTAAAAATATCCGTCCGCTCATGCCCGCCCAAGATCATAAACGTCTTGGTGATGGCGATACGGGACCAAATACTGGTGGTATGGGAGCCTACGCCCCTGCCCCGATCGCTACGCCTACATTGATGGCAAAAGTGCAAACCCAAGTTTTAGAACCTACGATCGCGGCTTTGCGAGCTAGAGGTATTGACTATCGCGGCTGTCTCTATGCAGGGTTAATGATCACTCCCGAAGGCGAACCCAAAGTTGTGGAGTTTAACTGTCGATTGGGCGATCCTGAAACACAAGCCGTATTGCCATTGCTGGATACTAATCTTGATGATTTACTCCTAGCCTGTGTCGAAGGCAGATTGGGTAGCTTCCCACCGATTAAATGGAAAAAGCAGTCATCAGTATGTGTGGTGATGGCGGCAGGCGGCTATCCAGACAAAGTAGAGACTGGTCAGTTTGTTACAGGGCTTGGTAAAGCTGAAAATGGCGGTGCGTTTGTATTTCAGTCGGGGACGAAGCTCAAGAACAATGCTCTAGTTACCAATGGCGGTCGAGTGCTGGGGGTGACAGCTTTAGGTGACGATATTCAGAATGCGATCGCCAATGTATATAAAGCCGTTGACTTTATTGCTTACGATGGTATGCATTATCGCAAAGATATCGCGAGTAAAGCTTAAACAAAAAAGGGGCGCAACGCGCCCCTTTTGGTTAATCTGCCATGCTGAAATTTACAGTAATCGTTAGTTTCAGTGAAGAGTCAGTATTGGCATCGTTAATTTGCTGCCAATGGTGATTCATTGGGCGATCGCCAATTGACTCATTCAAAACCTTTGATAGCAATTGAAAAAGTTTAGAGAATTGTCTAAAAATCAATCCAGATAACAACGTAGAAAACAAAATGTTTTGTATGTTGTTTCTGTTGACAGAGATAAGCTAACACAGTTTATTTAAACTTGTTATGTAAGTAAATTGTATAGATGTAAACCTCAAAAACATCTATTAGCAAGGTTTTCAAGGATTATGATACTTCTTTGATTTATCTCAAACTTGTTTTTAACGATAAAAGCTCTGATGTTTTAGGACATCAATCAAGGCATAAACAAACAAGTTCTTGGAACAGAAAAAGTCATATCTTTTTTTCTAACATTTTCCGACAAAAGATATTTTAAAGCCCAAAGATATATGGCGATCGCGCAGCGTGTGCCACATATCTTTCGGGGCATCTGATAAAGGCAAGGGGCTTAAGCCCCTTGTTCTAGGCTTTGCAAAGTTTAGGCTTCGCTAAAGTGAGTGTTTTTCAGCTTTTTGGGCTTTATTTTGATAAATGTTGAATTAATGCTTGTCTCATAATTTCAATAGGCACAGGTTGATCTAGCCAAAACTCAAGGGCGATCGCACCTTGATTAATCAGCATCTCTAAACCATCGATCGCCTTGAGTCCCCTTGCGGCGGCGATTTGCAAAAACTTGGTGGGGCGCGGTGTGTAAATGAGGTCATAGGCGATCACATTGTCAGGCAACAGAGCCATCTCCGCTTCAGAGATCGGCGTATTGAGATCGCTAGCCATCCCGATTGGGGTTGCATTGATAATGATTCCCGCGATTTCTAGTAAATGCGGTATCGATGTCCAAGGATGAACGCGCAGGTTAAAATCATGGAGTTGGCTAGTCATTGTACCGTGAAACTTTTTAATTTTCTTCGGATCGCGTCCCACGACATGAATGACAGGACAGCCCAATTCTAAGCAAGCGGCAACAACCGCCTTCGCTGCGCCACCACTTCCAAGGATGACGGCTGGCATAGTTTTCCAGTCACATTTAAGTTGCTTGAGTGGCTCCAAAAAACCTGCAACATCAGTATTTGTGCCAACCCAGCGATCGCCCACCCGTTTTACTGTATTTACTGCACCAACTGATAAAGCGATCGGCATGACTTGATCGAGCAAGGGGATCACCTCAACTTTGTGAGGGATGGTGAGGTTAAAGCCTTGGACTGATTGAATTGCTTTTAAACCTGCGATCGCCGCAGGTAGATCGGCAACGGGAATCGGAAACGGCACATATATATAGTCCAGCCCCATTGCGGCGATCGCGGCATTATGCATCACAGGCGACAGACTGTGACTGACAGGAAAACCCATTACCCCTAAAATTTTGGTTGTCCCTAAGACGTTCCCGCTCATAGTCGCTTCTCTTAAAGTAGTCAGAAAACTATGACACAATAACTGTTGCAATTTAATTTAATGCCAACTTTTTAGAAAAAATCACCAATCATCATGTCCGATTCCAAAGTTAGCGAAGCCGTAGCCAAACTCTACAATACCTATCCCTTCCCACCAGAGCCAATTTTGGACGAGCCACCACCAGGATATAACTGGCGCTGGAATTGGCAAGCCGCCCATAGTTTTTGTACTGGGCAAAAATCTACCAAAGATAATATTCGGATTCTGGACGCTGGTTGTGGATCGGGCGTTAGTACCGAATATCTTGTCCATCTCAACCCTGAAGCGACCGTGGTTGGCATCGACCTTAGCGAAGGAACTCTTGCAGTTGCGAAAGAACGCTGTCAAAGATCAGGTGCAACGCGAGTAGAATTCCATCATCTCAGCTTATTTGATGCCGATCGCCTTGAAGGAGAATTTGATCTAATCAACTCAGTGGGCGTTTTACACTATACTGCCGATCCGATTCGGGGGATTCAGGCTTTGGCGAAAAAGCTTGCACCTGAGGGATTACTGCATATTTTTGTCTATGGTGAATTAGGTCGTTGGGAAATTCGCTTAATGCAAGAGGCGATCGCATTATTGCAAGGCGATCGGCGCGGAGATTATGTCGATGGCGTAAAAATTGGTAGAGAGCTATTTGCGAATCTGCCTGAAACTAATCCACTACGCCGCCGTGAGCAAGAACGTTGGGAAATGGAAAATAAGCGAGATGCTTGTTTTGCAGATATGTATGTGCATCCTCAAGAGATTAATTACAATATCAATACTCTATTTGAGTTGATTGATGCATCGGGTTTAGAATTTCTCGGTTTCTCAAATCCACAGGTATGGGATTTAGAGCGATTGATTGGCAAAGCACCAGACTTAATCGCGCGATCGCAACATCTGACTGAGCGAGAACGTTACCGATTAATTGAAGTTCTCGATCCGCATACAATTTCTCATTATGAGTTCTTTTTAGGTCGTCCACCGATCGCGAAGCAAACTTGGCAAATTGATGCGGAACTTCTAGCGGCTATTCCTGAGCCTAGCCCTTGCATTTACGGTTGGCAAGATAGTCCGAACTTCTTTGACTATAACTATCAATTTGTGAGAATTGCTGATGCAGAATGGAAGTTCTTGATAGCTTGTGATGAGAATCAAACTAAACAGCAAACGGTTGCCCAGATTTTGGAATCGCTTGAGGCAAATTCTAAGGTAAGTTTAGACGATGTGCGATCGCTGCAAAAGCAGCAAATCATCCTATTGAAATCCAACTAAAAAGTAGAGGCAGTGCATTGCACTGCAATGCAATGCACTGCCTCTACTTTTTTAGAAACCATCTTCCGCATTCAGGTAGACCACACCCAAAACGCGATCGCTAAGCAAATTTTTTAAGCGATCGCCTAATTCCTCTGAATCCCTTGCATCAAAATGTGTTTGAGAATACAGAAAGCGATCGCAATTCTAAAGTTAAATCAGATAAATTTGAATACTGTATACAGTATCCAAATTTATCTGATTTTTCGCCTGTGTAATTGGTTTGAGGATTTATGTCTAAGGCTCTTAATAGTTCGCTTTCATGTATGGCGATGCTTGTCGCGCTGTCTAGTTTGTACGATGCACCCGCAAACGCTGCACCGCAAACGCCAGAAAAATTAGCTAAAGATTCTTTAGTTAATTTACCAATCAATTCATCTCCGACCGCGACAACATCGATTACTAACTTAATCGATCGCCAAGAGTCAGCAGTCACCCTCCAGCAAGACTTGTCGGCGGGATCTTCACCGATTAGGAATTTAGAAGTAAATAAACTTGCTGAACCCACTGATGTTGCTCAAGTTACATCGGTTTCTCAATTGAGTGATGTCAAGCCAACTGATTGGGCTTTTACTGCACTACAGTCTCTAGTGGAGCGATATGGTTGTATCGCGGGTTATCCAGACAGTACCTTCCGTGGAAAGCAATCAACTAGTCGTTACGAGTTTGCCGCAGGTTTAAATGCTTGTTTAGATAAAATTAACGAGATTATCTCCGCAGGACTTGCCGATAAGGTTTCTAAAGAAGATCTTGCTACTTTGCAGAAGTTGCAAGAAGAATTTGCGGCTGAGTTGGCTATTTTACGTGGTCGCGTTGATGCTCTTGATGCTAAGACGGCTAAGCTCGAAGCACAACAGTTTTCAACAACGACAAAGCTCAGTGGATTAGCATTTTTTAACATCACAGGTGCTACTGCATCTAGCCCCGTCAAAGCGGAGCGAAGACCTGACGGCAGTGTTCTTGCCGCACCAGACCGTGTTGGTGGGGTTCCCTCAACAGTTAATCGCAGTAATCCAAATGTTACATTCGGTTATTATCTGTTCTTGAATCTGACGACTTCGTTTACTGGCAAAGATGCTTTAGTAACTCAACTGGTTACAGGCAATGGCAACTCTCCAGCAAATAACTTTGTCTCTGCTGGATTTACTAACTCTTGGGGAACGCCTTTTCTAGACCAGAGAGGTGTTCCGTCTGCGAATGTGTTTAATATTCGCGAATTGTTCTATAGTTTTCCAGTTGCCAGTAATGTCAATGTTGCGATCGGTCCTCGTTTAAACTTCTATCGTTATTTTGATGGCAACCGCTTCACTAACTTTGTGACGGGAGCAACCAGCTTTAACTCAAATGGAAGTACCTTATCAAATGCGGTTGATCGTGGTTCGGGCGCGGTTGTAACTTGGACTATTAATCCGCAATTTAGGCTGACTGCTGCGTATCTCGGTGAAAACACAGAGTTTCTTACTGCTCCTAACAATAATACTTCCAGTAATCCCGAACAAGGGCTTTTTGGGGGGACTAATACATTAACCGCAGAGTTAGTATATTCACCTAGCAAAGATGCCAACATTCGCTTTTTGTACACTCGCTCTAACATTAAATCTAATGGAGAGCGCATTGGTGGTGCAACTGCGGAGCCTCTGCCCTATGGTATTGCTGATGACGGTCAAGGCGGAGGCATTAACAATGCTACTGCCGATACAATTATCTTGAATTTTGATTGGTTGGTCACCAAAGGTTTTGGTGTCTTTGGTCGCTATTCCTACGGCAGTACGAATATTTCACCGATCAATCTTGCTGTACAAGGTGGAAGCGTTAATGTGAATGCATTCCAATTTGGTCTAGCATTCCCAGACCTATTTAAAGAAAGTGCCTTGGCTGTACTTTCTTTTGTCGTGCCTCATAGCTACAGCAGTGGACGTAATTTCCTTGTTTCTGGTGGTGGCGATGGTGCAACTCAATATGATTTAGAGATGTCCTACTACTACCCAATCAGCAAAAATATTGCGATCGTGCCTGCGTTCTACGCGATTTTCAATCCCAATAGTTTTTCGACTAATCCCACCGTATTTGTCGGTAATCTCCGCACTCAGTTTAGCTTCTAGCAAAAAAGAGAATGTGTAAAACACATTCTCTTTTTTGCTACAGCCTATTGAGTCTTTGAGGAGTACAGAGAAATTTTTTAAAGTGCCGCGAAGCGGCACTTTAAAAAATTTCTCTGGGTTTTATGGCAGCGCAAAGCGCTGTAAAAGGTGTCATCAATTGTTGGCATGCTCTCAGCGCTGAAGCGACTGAGATTCCAAGAATCACTTCCTAGATTTTCTGCTTCTTAGCAACAGCCCTTTAGAGAAATCTCTATCAGGTCTTATGTTCGCTCCACAGACTAACCCCGCAAGCCCTGCGGTTTTTAAAAGTTATTTTGTTTACTAAAAGCTTGGTTATCGCTCCTAGTTATACGATTCTAACACAAAGCTGTCTTAAAACGACAATTGTATGAATCAATCAAAAAGACTAAAGGGAATAAATTCCCTCGTTCGCTTACCTCTCAGCGCTGAAGCGACTGAGTTTCCCGCGTATCGTGTGATCCTATGACACCTTTTTTATTAATCTGGCAAATTTGTAGTTTATAATACAAACATAAATATTAATTTACTAGCTAAAAATATGAAAACCCCTCCTAAAAATCAACAAAGATATAGCGATCGCCGCAATCCTCAAATATGTGAAGATGTGCTGGAAAATCATGAGCCAAAAGACCACTTGCATCCAAATTATTGCCATTGGGCATGGTTGCCAAAACCTAGATAATAAAAAAGGCTCGCTAAGCGAGCCTTTTTTATTTGTTTGTGTGAGCGAATTATCGCGCCCAATAGATGACTTTCTTTTCTAACATCACAAAAAATGTGTAGAGGATGACTCCCAAAACCGCCAGCGCAATCAAGGCGGCAAAAGCAAGGGAAACATTAAAGTCGGATGCGGCTTGGACGATCAGATAGCCTAAACCTGCGTTAGAGGCGATCGACTCAGAAATTACGGCTCCGATAAATGATAGAGACACCGCAATTTTGAGTGAGGCAAATACATAGGGTAGTGTGTGCGGCCAGCCAACTTTTAGGAATATCTCAAAATCAGATGCGCCCAAAGAATGTAAAACATCCTTCATCTCAGGCTCGATTGTTTCTAGTCCTAGCGCGACATTAACTGCGATCGGGAAAAATGCTAGAAGAAATGCGGTGACGATCGCAGGAACTGCATTGGCTCCAAACCAAACCGCCAGCAACGGTACTAATGCTGATTTAGGGATTGTGTTAAATGCAACCAGTAATGGATAGAAAGTTAGGTAAATCAGTTTAGAATAACCAATCAAGAAACCTAAAATCACTCCGACTACACTGGCGAGCGCAAATCCTGCAAAGGTTGTCCAAACTGTCCGCCAAGAGTTTTCAGCAAGTTGGGGTGCAAACTTGATCGCCGCTTCTAAGATTTTAGAAGGAGCAGGTAAGTTAAAGGGTTTAATATTAAATATCCATACCGCGATTTCCCAAACCACAAATAAAATAACCGTAGCAATCATCGGCAAAACGATAGTTGCAGTTTGGGTATCCAGAAAAGCATTAAAATCGAATTTCTTAGGCGATCGCCTCGAACTCTCAACAGTTCCCTGCATATATTTTCCTCATTGATACTGTGAAAACAAAGAATCTAGCTAAGCTAGATTCTTTGTTTAACTTTTATGAATATGGCGACGTAGCTCAGCAGCGAGATGAGCAAACTCATCACTGAGACACATCTCTAAAGTTCTAGGACGAGGTAAGTCAATCTTCAGCTTAAAGGCGATCTCGCTAGGACGTGGACTCATCACATAGACTGTATCTGATAAAAATACAGACTCACGCAAATCATGGGTAATCAGAATGCCCACACATTGAGCTTCCATCCACAATTTTTGTAGCATTACCCACATCTCTTCGCGGGTAAAGGCATCCAGCGCTCCAAAAGGTTCATCTAGCAATAGAATTTCTGGTTGATGAATTAAAGCTCGACAAAGAGAAGCTCTCTGACGCATTCCGCCTGACAATTGCCAAGGAAACTGCTGTTGGAAATCCTTTAAGCCCACTGCTTGCAATAATTTTTGAGCCATCTCCACATACTTAGCATGATTAACTTTAAAATCTCGCTTGTAGGGATGAACTACTTCTAAAGGCAGTAACACATTATCGAGCGTGCGTCGCCAAGGTAATAACACAGGGTTTTGGAAGGCAATACCCACATTTTTGAGCGGCTTAGTTACGGCTTGCCCATGACAGCGCAACTCACCGATCTTGGTTGGGTTCAATCCTGAAACCATTCTCAAAATCGAAGTTTTACCGCATCCACTGGGGCCAACAAATGAGACAAACTCACCAGCTTGGATGTCGAGGGAAATTTCTTGAATGATCTGACGCATCGACTCGCCAAATGGATATTCTAGACCAATGCGATCGAACTCTAACAAGGGTCTAGAAGGAGCCGCCGTTTCAGAAGCAGATGAAGTTAGAGGCTGTACCATTTTAGTTATGCCATTTGTATGAGTGTCTTAACTCTTAAAACCTAAAAAGCTGTGGCGCAGGCTGCGCGTGCGCCACAGCTTTTTAGGTTTTGGGTTTTATCATGCTTACCTACTTAGCTCAAAGAGATTAAGCTGATCGGCATTTAAAATGCATGTCTAAAACCAGAAGATGACTGTGCTGCACGAAGCGAGGCACAATCATCTTGTAACTTAAAGGTGCATCAGCTTAGCTAAGCCAATCTATTTAAATTATTTGGTTTTAGTTAAAGCAATGGTTTGCGATCGCCAGCAGCAGGAACCGTACGTTGTTCTTTAGCAGGTAAAAACTTATCGGTAAAAATATCAGCAGAAGTAACAGGCTTCAGTTTAAATCCTTCGACAGTTTGAGCAACGCTCTTGTCCAAACGTTTCATGTCCACACCACCAAAACCAGCCGTTTCGACTTCTGGAGTGACATACATCCGCTCGATCGCCAACTTCAAGCGCAGCTTCTCAGCATCTCGATCCATCAATTTACTTTGATCGGTTGAGATGACTAGATCAAGTGCAGCAGTAGGATCTTTGATGACTTCTTGCATTCCTCGAAAATAAGCCTTGAGGAATGATTTAATCGCTTCAGGATTTTTGGTCATAAAGTCTTGCTTAACCAAAATCCCATTGCCATAGAAGTCCAAACCATACTCATCATAAAAGAAGATTTGGATGTCATCCATGGTCTTCCCGCCCTTAATTAAGGACGGAATTACTGAGGTATAGAAACCACTGACTGCATCAACCTTACCCTGTAGCAAGAAAGTTTCACGCAGTTTAGGTTCCATCGTGTCCCAAGTAACTGAATCAGGAGCAATCTTTACTTCTTTTGCAAAAAGCGGGAAAAGCTTACGGGGGCCATCACCTGTGGGTGCACCAAGCTTCTTGCCCACTAAATCAGCAGGCGTTTTAATTCCATTTGCCTTGAAAGTAACAATTGAGAAAGGCGCTTTGTTTTGATAAAAGGCTACAGCAAGAATTTTTTCATTAGGATTCTTGTCATTAAATTCCATCGCGTTATAGATGTCACTAAACGCCATGTCATACTTGCCAGTACCCAGTTTGCTGATCGTGTCAGCATTACCAAAGCCACGCTCATAGCTAACGTTCAATCCCTCTTCTGCAAAGTATCCTTTTTCGATTGCCCAAATCAGAGGTGCGTCAAGGCTTTGTTTCAGAAAAGGCAGTTGCACGCGAATTTCTTGCTTCGCTTTCTTGTCAGTATTACCTGCTGGTGATGACGCGGTAGTGGGCGCTGAAGCTTTATCTCCAGAAATTGTTGTGCTTGGTGGCGCAGCGTTACAAGCAACAACTAATGCTGTTGAAGCAGCTAGAAGAAGAATTTTGTGTATTTGTTTCTGAAGGATATGACGCATTATTGCTCTACAAAAAAGTATGTATACTGTATACAAGGGCAACCAGTATTTAAGTTGAGTAGAAAAGAAGTTTCTGTATACATCAATACAAAGAAAATTCAACACAAAGAAGACATGACGCTATGCGTGCGCCACATCTTCTTTGTGTTGACGCTTAAGCCATCCAACTTCTAATAAAAAAGTACAGCGTCATCACTGAACCAATACTAATCACGAAGCGCCGTACCACAATCGGTGCAAGTTTTTGAGCATAGTGAGCGCTGATATAACCACCGATCGCCGCACCGATCGCCGCAATTATTCCTTGCTGCCAAAGTATCACTCCCGCAATTACGAAAGGGATCACGGTAATCGCATTGATGCAACTGGTCAGCATGGTTTTGTAAGCATTCATGCGATTGATATTCGTCATCCCCATCAGCGCAAAGGTAGCCAGAAACAAAATTCCCATGCCACCACCAAAAAAGCCGCCATAGATCGCGACTATCAATTGCAAAGCTGTAATTAGAAATGATCGCAATTGCTTCAGTCGCGCAAATTTTGTTTGCTGCTGCTCGACCCATGCTGTGAGTTTTTTGCTAAAGGCAAAGGCAAGAGTTGCAGTTAGTAACAAATAGGGCAGAACCCTCAAAAATACTTCAGGCGGAGTTTTTAGTAGCAAAACTGCACCTAACAATCCGCCGATCGCCCCTAATACACATACTTGAATCAGCGATCGCTTGTCTTGTGTAAATTCGCGGCGATATGCTCCTGCGCTGGCTAATGTACCTGGTAAGAGGGCGATCGAGTTAGTGGCATTAGCCGCGATCGGCGGAATGCCGACAAACATCAACACAGGAAACAAAATAAAGCTGCCACCCCCTGCGATGCCATTTAGTCCCCCTGCTAATAGTGCGGCCACAAAAATCAGTAAATATTGCCAGACCATATAGTAATTGCAAATAGTGATTGCAGATGATTTTGTAGATTACTTAATTTTGGCTTAATATTAATGGTGTAAGCAATTATTGTCGTCTTAGTGTGTCTAAGCTACGCTATACCTAGCATTAAAATTGCGTTTAAAAGTTAGCGCGTAGCCGCAACCCTTCCGCTATAGGCACTGGTACATTTTTTAATCGTTATGCCCAAAGTTCTCGTTTCTGACCCCATCGATCAAGTTGGTATCGATATCCTCTCTCAAGTCGCCACCGTTGACGTAAAGACTACTCTTAGCCCCGAAGAACTGATCCAGATTCTTCCTGAATATGATGCGATCATGATTCGCTCTGGTACAAAGCTCACTAAAGAAGCGATCGAAGTTGGCAAAAACCTCAAAATCATTGGTCGTGCTGGCGTTGGGGTCGATAACGTAGAAGTTACGACAGCAACCCGTATGGGTATTGTGGTAGTCAACTCTCCTGAAGGCAACACGATCGCCGCCGCCGAGCATACTCTCGCGATGATGATGTCCTTATCGCGCTTCATTCCTGCCGCTAACCAATCTCTTAAGGGTGGCAAATGGGATCGCAAGAGCTTCACTGGCGTTGAGGTTTACAAGAAAACTCTCGGTATTCTTGGCTTAGGCAAAATTGGCTCTCACGTTGCCACGGTTGCTAAGGCTCTAGGAATGCGAATTCTCGCCTACGATCCATTTCTAACCGCAGAACGCGCTGAAAAATTGGGTGTGCATCTAGTCGAGCTAGAAATTTTGTTGCGTGAAGCTGATTACATTACGTTACATTTGCCAAAAACCAAGGATACGCATCATTTGATTAATGCCGATCGCATTGCGATCATGAAAGACGGCGTGCGGATCATCAACTGCGCTCGTGGCGGGATCATTGATGAAGTGGCGATCGCAGATGGCATCAAGAGCGGTAAAATCGGCGGCATCGCCCTCGATGTATTTGAAAATGAGCCTCTCGAAGATGTATCAGGTTTACGCGAACTTGGTGCAAATGTAATTTTGACCCCACACCTCGGCGCATCGACTGAAGAAGCCCAAACCAATGTGGCTGTCGATGTTGCCGAACAAATTCGGGATGTGCTGCTCGGACTACCTGCGCGATCGGCGGTGAATATCCCTGGTCTGCGTCCTGATGTATGGCAGAAACTCAAGCCCTATTTGCAACTTGCGGAAATGCTTGGCAATCTGGTTGGTCAACTGGCTGGCGGTCGTGTCGATACTCTCAATGTCAAGCTCCAAGGTGAAATCGCTAATAGCGAAAGCCAACCAATTGTGGTGGCGGCTCTCAAGGGCTTGTTGACTCCTGCTTTGCGTGAGCGCGTTAACTTTGTGAATGCCAGTATCGAAGCGAAAGAACGTGGTATTCATGTCACCGAAACTCGCGATCCTTCGGTTGAAGATTACAGTGGCTCGATCCATCTAACTGCTCACGGCAGCCAAGGTCAGCAATCGGTGACAGGTGCATTGCTTGGTAAATCGGAAATTCGGATTACCAGCATTAATGATTTCCCGATCAACGTTGCGCCGACTCACTATATGTTGCTGACTCTGCACCGCGATATGCCGGGGATCATCGGTAGACTTGGCTCGTTGCTTGGCAATTTCAATGTAAATATTGCCAGTATGCAAGTCGGTCGTCGCATGGTGCGCGGCGAAGCGGTAATGGTCTTGAATATTGACGATCCATTGCCTAGCGGTTTGCTGGATGAAGTTGTGCATATTCAAGGCGTAACTGATGCTTTTGTGGTTAAGCTTTAAATAATAGGCAAGGGGCTTAAGCCCCTTGTTCTAAGATGGTAGAAAAGCTTTGTGATGCGTTACTCTATAAATTAAATTTAGCGGGTGTTCATTATGTCAACTGCAAAAGAATATGTTTCTTCGGAAAAATATCGTCAAATGTTGGTGCGCGATGGCGATCGCCGTTTTCAAGAATGGCATAACAGCTTTTTAAGTTACCAACAGGCTTATCAAGCAGATCTGAATAAGCGCAAACCAAAATAAACAAAAGGCTCGCTAAGCGAGCCTTTTTACTATCTAAAGCAGTAAATTTGCCCCATTTGGCTTAACGATATATGTCAACAAAATTTTTTACTAATGCCGAAGAAAATACTTTAATCAATAAGTTTGAAGGGGTTTTTACCTATAACCCTAATATTAAGTATTTTGATGCTTTGGTTGGATATTTGAGGGCATCAGGTTATTTCAGGATTAGACCATTTTTAGATAAAGTTCCGAATATTCGGATTTTGGTGGGGATTAATGTTGACAAAATGTTGGCTAATGCTCATCAGTCAGGTTTAGAATTTTTTAGGAATCATGATCAGACGAGGGAAGAGTTTCTTGAAGAGACGCGCAAAGATATTGCAGAGGCTAGTTACGATCGCCGCACGGAGATGGGGATTTTACAGTTTATTGATGACATCGTACAGAAAAAGATTGCAGTAAAAGCGCACCCTAGCAAGAGAATCCATGCAAAGGTCTATATATTGCGCCCTGAACCATTTAATGAACATACTCTTGCTTCAGCGATTACAGGATCTTCTAATCTGACTGATGCTGGGCTTGGGGGCGGCAATGTCTATAACTATGAATTTAATGTGCAGCTTACGGAATATGCGGATGTTGTATTTGCGACTGAGGAGTTTGAGAAGCTGTGGGCGGAGTCTGTGGATATATTGCCTGTAGATATACAGGGCATGAAGCAGAAAACTTATCTGAATACCGAGATTAATCCATTTGATCTATACATCAAGTTATTGATGGAATATTTTGGTAATAATATTAATTACGATCCAGATTCGATTGGAGATTTGCCAATAGCTTTTAAGAAGCTTTCCTATCAGATTGATGCGGTAAATGAGGGCTTTGATATGTTGTCAAGACATAATGGTTTTATTTTGGCTGATGTGGTGGGATTGGGGAAAACGGTGATTGCGGCGATGGTTGCCAAGAAATTCTTGATCGAAAATGGGCGCGACTATACCAAAATATTGGTAGTCTATCCGCCAGCAGTGGAGAAGAACTGGAAAGATACTTTTAAGGATTTTAACATTGATAAATATACTAAGTTTATTACTAATGGAAGTTTAGAAAAGATATTGAATGGACATCAAGATTATTGGGCAAAAGAAGAATATGATTTGGTGATTGCGGATGAGGCGCATAAGTTTCGCAATCATACGACGGGGGCTTTTGAGAATTTGCAATTAATTTGCAAAAGTCCTAGAGCTAATCATGGCTTGATTTCTGGCAGTCAGAAAAAAGTTATTTTAGTGTCTGCGACTCCTTTAAATAATCGTCCTGATGATATTTTTTATCAAATTCAGATGTTTCAAGATGCAAGACAGTCAACGTTACCAAAAACAAATCTGACAGCTTTTTTTAGTCCTTTAATGGAGAAGTATAAGGAGCTAAAGCGCTTTGATGCTTTGGATGTAGATAAGTTGAGAGGGATTTATGCTGATATTCGCAAGAATGTAATTGAACCAATTACGATTCGGAGAACGCGAACTGATCTGGAAAATATTGCTGAATATAAACTAGATTTAGATGAGCAAGGAATTAAGTTTCCTAAAGTAGAACCGCCGCAGAAAGTGGAATATGTGATGGGCGATCGCCTAAATGTGTTGTTTCATAAGACGGTGCTTTATTTGACCGATGAAAGTGGTTTAAAATATAGCCGTTATCAGGCGATCGCAGGTTTAAGTCCTGATATTCAACGCAAGTATTATGAGAATGCAGAGACAGTTTCTAAGTCTTTGGCATTCATTATGAAAACACAATTAATTAAGCGGTTAGAAAGTAGTTTTTATGCGTTTAAAAAGTCGTTAAATAATTTTAAAATTGCGACCGATCGTATGATCGTCATGTTTGAAAATGACAAAATATTTATTGCGCCTAGCACTAATGTGAATAAGCTACTAGATAAGGGTTGGAGCGATGAGGAGATCGAGGCTGAAATTGAAAGATTGAGTGAAGATAATCCTAAAAATCAAACTTTTTTAAGAGAACATTTTCAGCCAGAATTTGTTGAAAGTTTGCAAAAAGATGCTCAACTTTTGGATGAATTGGTAAAAGAATGGGAAGCTGTAGAAAATGATCCAAAGTTGGATGTTTTTCTGGCGAAGTTAAATACATTATTTTTTAATAAAACTACTAATCTCAATGGAAAGTTAGTCATATTTTCAGAATCAAAGAATACGGTTGATTATTTAAGTGAGGCTCTAGCAAAACATGGTCAGCACAAAGTCTTAGTGATTTCGAGTAAGAATCGAAAGCAACTATATGACACGATTGTGACTAATTTTGATGCTAATTGTGTGGAAGATAAACAGGTAAGTAATTACAATATTATTATTACGACTGAGGTGTTAGCGGAAGGGGTAAATTTGCATCGCTCTAATGTGGTTATTCATTATGATACGCCTTGGAATTCGACTAAGTTGATGCAAAGGATTGGGCGGGTGAATCGGATTGGCACTAAGGCAAATGCAATTTATAATTATGTGTTTTATCCTTCGGCTCAAGGGGATTCACAGATTAAATTAAATAAGACTGCTTTTATGAAAATTCAAGCATTTCATACTGCTTTTGGTGAAGATAGCCAAGTATTTTCGACTGATGAAATTTTGGATGAGGTGAAGTTATTTAGTAATAATTTCAAAGAGGATGAGGATAAAAGATTGAAATATCTCTTTTTTCTACGCAATTTTCGGAAGAAAAATAAGGCTGAGTTTGAGAGGATTAAAAAGTTACCGCTAAAATCGCGGGTGGGAAGAAATGCTAAGGATTGCGGTAAGCCAGATCGACAAGATGGCACGATCGCTTTTTTAAAAACTGCTCAGAAGTTTGAGTTTTATTGGATCGGTGCAGACAATCAGCCGCAAGAGATTACGGCGATTAGGGCGTTTGAGATTTTTGAAGCAGATCAACAGGAATTAGCGGTGGAGCTAATTGCGGAACATCATGCTCATGTGCAAAGCGCGATCACCCATTTTGAGAATACTGAACAGGAGATTGTGCGATCGCAGATCGATCCATTGGCTTTGGGTGCTGTGGCACAAAAGGCTAAAAAATTTCTTGCAGAAATTGCTAAGCATCCCCAACTTGTAGATCGACAAAGGCAAAATATTCAAAAGCTGTTGGACTTGATCGATGTAGGTAAATATGCAAATTTGGCGGGTGAGGTTGACAAGTTGCAAAAAAAGAAATTAAACTTAAATGCTGCTATTTTAGAAATTGATAAGATTTCTGAAAAATATAGCGTTAATACGTCGGATGTTGATAAGGGCAAAAAGCGAAAAGCGGAAAAGCCAGTTTTGATTATTTCTGAGTCTTTTAAATAATTTCTAAATAATTTCGGGGTAATTATGGCATTACAAGATATTCAACAACTGTTTAAGCAAAGGTACGATCGCCAAAATTGGCGGCGTTTTTTGAGTGAGTCGTTTGCGGGGGCGCAGTTGTTGGATCAGCCTGAAACGCTGACGGGAATTGATGGCAATGTGGCGGCGAGTGCTTGTCGGTTGGGATATATTGCTCTTGATGAAAATGGGATTGAGCGACAAATTGCGGTGTATGAGGTGACACTGGCGGCGGGGATTGTTTTGGAACGTAATCGGGTGGGCTTACGGAATTTGTTACGAAAATATTGGCGCGATATTGATGCGGCGTTTATTGCTTATCATCGTCCTGAAAGTGGCAAATGGCGCTTTAGTTATGTGTCAGAGTTGACGGGATTTGATGGGGATGGTGAGTTTGTTAAGGTCAAAACTGAGCCGAAGCGTTATACATACGTTTTGGGTGAAGGGGAAAGCACGAAGACGGCGGGCGATCGCTTTAAATTAATTGCGGCGAAGGGGCGTAAGGTTAGTTTAGATGATGTGAAGGAAGCATTCTCGGTAGAGAAGCTTTCTAAGGTGTTTTTTGATCAATACAAGAAGCATTATGAGGCTTTTTGTAAGTATATGATTGCGGAGAAGGGGATCTTGCAGACGCTTTTTAATGGGGATGAGAAAGCGATTCGAGATTTTAATAAGAAGCTGTTGGGACGAATTGTATTTTTGTATTTCATCCAGAAGAAGGGCTGGTTGGGTGTGCCTGTGGATGGGAAATGGGGTACAGGTGATTTTAATTTTTTGACGAATCTGTTTGAGGGTTATCCTAGCAAGGCGCTATTTTATCAGGAATTATTATCGAAGTTGTTTTTTGAGACACTGAATAAGAAGCGCGATCGCGATTTGGTTGAGATTAATGGTGAGAGTTACAGGATTCCCTATTTAAATGGTGGTTTGTTTGAGGAAGATAATCCGAATCATCGCCATTTAGTTTTTAGTGCGGATCATCAGTTATTTGAGAAGTTATTTGAGTTTTTTAATCAATATAATTTCACGGTGTATGAAGATGATCCGAATGATC
This sequence comes from Pseudanabaena sp., assembly GCA_041687725.1. Classification (GTDB taxonomy): domain Bacteria; phylum Cyanobacteriota; class Cyanobacteriia; order Pseudanabaenales; family Pseudanabaenaceae; genus Pseudanabaena. Next base: position 2,215 of record JBDNJN010000259.1, on the reverse strand, counting down.
ATACGGTGGCGGTCGATCCTGAAATGTTGGGGCATATCTTTGAGAATCTGTTAGAGGATAACAAGGATAAGGGGGCGTATTATACGCCGAAAGAGATTGTGCATTATATGTGTCAGGAGAGTTTGATTGAGTATTTGGTGACTTGGTTTGAGGATAAGGGCTATACGGTATATCAGGCGGTGGCTGGTACGGGGCAAACTGAGTTATTGCCGATTAATCAGGGGCGCGATGGTCAGTTAAAGCTGGAGGTGAAGTTGGAGACTGCGGTTAATCAGATCGATCGCGGTTTGATTGAGAGGTTGTTGAAAAAGAGTCTGGATAAGAATGACTTGAAGTTAGTGATTGAGTATGCAAAAGAGTTTAATCTGGCTTTGGATGCTGTGAAAATTTGTGATCCTGCGATCGGTTCGGGGGCGTTTCCAATGGGTTTGTTGCATGAGATTTTTACGGCGAAGCAGACTTTGTATATGTCTGAGCATGGGAATACGGTTGGGTTTGAGGCTTCGGTGGTAAAGTTAAATATTATCCAAAATAGTATTTATGGTGTGGATATTGAGAAGGGGGCGGTGGATATTGCGCGGTTGCGGTTTTGGTTGAGTTTGATTGTGGATGAGCCTGAGCCGAAGGCTTTACCAAATCTTGATTATAAAATTGTGGTGGGGAATAGTCTGGTTAGTAAGCTGGGTGATGACATTATCAATATTGACTGGAATTTGGATGAGACGGCGCATGGGTTGTTTGGTCAAAAGTTTGTGAACCAGAAGGCGGGTTTGTTGCGTGATATTAGTGATAAACAGAGGCGGTTTTTTAGTCCTGATAGTGATAAGAAGAAGTTAGCGGTTGATATTCGGAATTTGAAGATTGATCTTTTGATCTCAATCAGTTGGAGTTAATGGTAAAAACTAAGGGCGATGAGTCGAAGCCGTCGGGGACTGGTAAGGCGGTGGCGAAACAAACTCAAATTTATTTGGACACTTTGGGCTGGAAGGCTAATATTGCTGAGTTAAGGAGGTTAAAAACAAATCCAAGTTTGTCGCTTAATTTCTTTGATTGGAAGTTGGATTTTCCTGAAGTAATGAATGGACAGGTTGTGGAAAAGGTTGGGTTTGATATTGTAATTGCAAACCCGCCTTATGATGTTTATCAAGGTAAAAAGAAGGATGAAATCGAGGGATTACTGAATTTTGAAATATATCATAAATGTAAAGGCGGCAAAATAAATGCTTATGAATTATTTTTAGCGAAAACAGACTTATTGCTCAAGGTCAATGGAATAAATTGTCAAATTTTTCAAAATTCCTATTTAGCAGATAATTCTTCTAGAGGTGTTAGAGATTATTATTTTAGAAATCAACAAATATTGTCTATTAATTCTTTCCCAGAAAGAGATGATCCAAATAGAAGGGTTTTTGAAAGCGTTAAGATGAGCGTCTGTATTTTAATGTCTACCAAGAAGCAATTAGACGATTATTTGTTCTTACTTAAAGTACATAGTGATAGAAGCTTGAAAAACTGCTACACTGTAGAATTTACTAAAGGAGAGATCTATAAATTTGATTCTAACAATGTGATTATTCCAACTTTAAACAAAGAAGATAAATCTATATTTTTTAAATACTATAAGTCTAATTTAAATTTTTGTTATTCTGAATTATTTAATTGTATTGAAGGCGAACTTAATATGACTTTTCATAAATCATATATGACGAGTAATATTGAAAATCCACTTATTGTTAAAGGTGCTCAAATCCAAAGATATTTTATAACAAACACACCAAGTCAAGGAAAGATAGAATTTGTTGACAGAAAAAGCTTTTTAAAAGATTATCCCAAAAGCAAAAAATCTTATCATCACAGATTAAAAAGAATTGCTCTTCAAGGTATATCTGGCGCAAATGATAAGATTAGAATTATTAGCACCATTATTGATGAAAATATTTATTGTGCAAACTCCTGTAATTACATCATACAAAAAGAAGGAAATACAACAATATCAATAGTTTCTATGCTAGGTATTTTAAATTCTAAGTTGACCAATTGGATATTCAGAAAAACCAGTACAAATAGCAATGTTAGGCTCTTCTGGGTTTAAGGGGATTAATGTATAATGAGATGCAAATGTAAGTGGTAATAGATATGGACTTGTATCTTGATAGGTTGCTAAATTTACCCAACACAACCGTTGAAAGTTTTACGGAAGAAGAAAATAAAATTG
>JBDNJN010000258.1:0-2730 GCA_041687725.1 Pseudanabaena sp. | reverse complement strand
GGATATCAATGCTGCTATCAATATTAAAAACATTGCTGTCGGGCGGACAGTGATTAAAGCTCAGCGTGTAACCGAACCAATTGGTGGTGTTGCTGAGAAGCCCGCGCTGTACGCCTAAGCGTCAGCGTCGGGAGTCGTCACACAGAAAGTCATTAAGGTTTGATAACATTTCCTGATTAATCGTCCTAAGTATATCAAAATAATAAGTAGATAGTCGTAATAAAAACCAAAGCCCAAAAAGCTATGGCGCAGCGTGCGCCATAGCTTTTTGGGCTTTAAGTTTTCTTTTGGCTATCTACTCATTCGTAGTAATATACGAATAGGTTGTATTGTCTAATCTCTAGGAATTTTTAAGCTTGTTTATTTAAGCTCTTTTATAAAGTCTCCGATCCCAATAGTCTCGTTAAACACATGTTGTTTACGATACAGAAAAATTGACCTTACCTTGTGTCATCAAATTCAATTTATTAAATTCACCAAATTTTCTAGTCCGCCAAATGTCCGAACACTACTTAAATCATCCTACTTTTGGCTTGCTATCTCAATTATGTAGGATAGATGAGTTTCGTAGTTTGTTTACCACTCTCTACGCTCAAAGGTTATTTTTCCTAATTACTACCACTCCCAATGGTGTTCAGTTCGATCCTGTCTCACGAGCAGACGCTAAGCTCATGCTCGAGACTCAAATGAGATCGACGCGCCGCGAAGGTACAGTCACCGAGCAAAAAACTTTACAACATATATACAAGCGAACTTTTTCCCAATGAACTCGCGTATTTCTCTCAAAGCTGCGGCAAAAATCAATCTCTATCTAGAGATTACGGGAAATCGTGCTGATGGTTATCACGATTTAGTGATGATCTTGCAGAGTATCGATTTGTGCGATCGCGTTGATATTCGTAAAATTGACATTGATGCGATTCAAGTGCTTTGCAATAATCCTGAAGTACCTCGCGATCGCACTAATCTCGCTTACAAAGCCGCAGCTTTGCTCCAAGAGACTTTCTCAGAAGTTGGGGGCATGGAAATTGCAATCGACAAACAAATTCCCATGGGGGCTGGTTTAGCTGGTGGTTCGGCAAATGCCGCCGCAGTTTTGGTGGGGATCGATCGCCTTTGGGATTTGGGACTCACCCAGTCACAACTTTGTGATTTTGCAGCGCAGTTAGGCTCCGATATCCCCTTTTGTGTGGGTGGCGGCACTATTTTAGCCACAGGAAGGGGAGAAATTTTGTCACCTCTGCCCGATCTCACGGATTTAGTGTTGGTAATTTGCAAACCGCGTCAAATTGCGATCGCCACAGCATGGGCTTATCAAACTTTTCGAGCGCAGGGTTTATTAGCAACCAGTCAAATTCAAAATCAAAATTTATCCAGCCAAATCGTCGCGGCGATCGCCTCTGGTGGGGAGTCTGCTCCCACAAAAATCGGGCGATTGCTTTATAACGATCTCGAACGGGTGGTATTGCCTGAATTTTCAGTGATCGCCGATCTCAAAAACAAACTACTAGATCAAGAATGTCTCGGCGCGATGATGTCAGGCTCAGGATCGACGGTTTTTGCGATCGCCGCCGATCTAGATCGCGCTCAACAGATCGCCGAAGCGGTCAGAACCGACGATATCGATGTATGGGTAGTTAAGAGCTTGATTAGATCTATTTTTGATGCTTGAGCCTGAGAATTCTATTCAATAAGATCGCGAATCACGATACTGGCGAGATTTAAGCCAAATAAAGCAGGTAAGTAAGAAATAGTGCCGTAAAACGATCGCTTAAAATTACTGCCATCGGTTAACTGCAAAGAATCACGATTGACTAACTCTTCAGAATAGACCGCAATAATATTTGCATCAGCAAAACCCTTACGCCGTAAGCTTTTGCGGATTTTATAAGCAAACCTGCAACAATCAGTTTCAAAAATTGGTGCAATCCTCACCTTTTGCGGATCGACTCGTCCACCCGCCCCCATACTGCTGGCGACCTTTACGCCATTAGTTACGGCTGCCCCAAGAAAATAAAGCTTCGGTTGCATACTATCAATGCAATCTAGCACCCAGTCAAACTCAGTTGTAACTAGCGCCATCATCAGATCGGGTGTGAGAAATTCCTTAATTACCGTTAACTGGATCTCAGGATTAATGTCATGCATTCGCGCCGACATCACATCGGCTTTGTGAATATCGACAGTGCTATTGAGGGCCACAATCTGACGATTTTTATTAGAAGGATCAACGCGATCGCCATCCACAATCGTCATTCGACCAATTCCCGCACGGCATAAAAATTCGGCAGCAAAACTACCGACACCTCCCATACCGACGACTAAAACATTGGCAAGCTTGAGCTTATTTAGCCCATCTGCACCAATCAACAATTCTGTACGTTGTAACCAATCAGTCATCACAAAAGTCAGATTATAACAAAAATTAGAGGCGGTACTTAGTCGCGCATCTACTTTTTGTTATGATTATGAAACCGATTTTAGCGGTTTTAGCTTTAACCTATGACATTCCCCTCTCATGCTGTCCTAACCAAAGAGGAGCTACTCGATCGCTATGCAAAAGGAGATCGTAACTTTGAGCAATCACATTTACAGAATAATACGACAGATTGAAAGCTCAGTGTCTTCAGACCTGAGATGAAAATCGGACGAGCGAATTTATTCGCTTTAGTCTTTTTAGATCCCCATAAACAATAAAGTTATACTATAGTGTAGAGAATAAGATTTAAT
>JBDNJN010000257.1:0-4691 GCA_041687725.1 Pseudanabaena sp. | reverse complement strand
GCGCAACGTGTTCTCGCTAATCAGGTTCATCAAGCTTTTGATATTCTCTCCTGCTCTTCCTGATTTCTCTCCATTCATTTCCTCTGGCGCAACCTGAAAGTTCTTACCCTCTAACCCTTTCCGAAAATGAAACCACCCTGTCTCCTTTGCAAGGAGAGGGGCTAGGGGTGAGGTTTTTAACTTCTCAATGTTGCTTGGAACTTCTCTTCGAGTACATCGCGCACTTTTTGATGAACGGGATTAATATCTGCATCAGTTAAGGTGCGATCGCTAGCTCGATATACCAACCTAAAAGCAAGACTACGCGAACCTTCAGGCACTCCTTGACCAATGTATTGATCGAAGAGGGTGACGGAATCTAGCAACTCGCCGCCGACATGGGTAAGCGATCGCTGAATTTCGGCAACCGTGAATTTCAGTGGTGCAAAAAAGGCAATATCGCGATCGCTAGTGGGATACGTTGAAAAAGGCTTGAAAATGGGAATCGACTTTTTCATCATCGCATCCAACAAGGTATAGAAATCTAGCTCAAAAGCATAAATCTCATCAGGAAGTTCTTTTTCGGCGCGTAGTTGTGGATGTAGCTGTCCAAATGTGCCGAGGCGCTCACCTGAAATCCATAATGACGCGGTGCGACCAGAATGCAATCGTGCATCTTTTTGATCGGGTTGGTATTCGACGGTGACGCAAAGATTATGGAATACGGAATCTAGCAAACCTTTGGCTTCATAGAAATTCATTGGTTTAGAATTATGTTGCCATGTGCCAACCGTCGGATCGCCGCCAAAAATTCCTGCAATGCGATCGGTTTCATCACTGCCATCTTCATCGAGCCAGAACACGCGCCCAATCTCAAATCCATTCAAAATTCCATTGCCTTGATTGATATTAAAAGCGCAAGCTTCAATCAAATTTGTGAGCAAATCAATCCGCAGCGCTCCATATTCGATCGCCACAGGATTATTAATTTTCACCTGATTAGAATCAGTGGGGCTGCATAGGGACATATGCATGACTTCAGTTAAGCCCACCGCACGGAAAGCAGCGCGGATCATCCGACCGCCTTCTTGATCGGCGGAGAGGAAACCAAACTCAGTTCTGGCAGGAAGAGTTTCCACAAATTTGTCATAGCCATAGATCCGCGCAATTTCTTCTACCAAGTCGATTTCACGCTCAATGTCGGCATAGCGATAGGGCGGAACGGTTACTTTCCAAGTGGCATAACTACCTTCTTCGATCGCTTGTTTCTCTAGTTCAAAAGATAAGACTTTGAGAGTTTGTTCGACTTCAGCTTCAGAAAGCAAAGCTAATGCGTCTTCTTCTTCGCGATCGACTTCACCCAAGATTTGCCAAACTTTGACCAAGCGCAAATCAATCACGCGAACTTCCTTAGACCGCGCATCAATGATGCTTTGTTCTACGACTTCACCGCCAGCAAGTTCCACAATCATCTGGATCGCTTTCGCGGTCGCTGATTCGATCGCCGCTTGATTAACACCGCGTTCATAACGTGCCGAAGCCTCGGTACGTAAACCTTGAGCGCGTGCCGATCGCCTTGTAGTCACTTGCGTAAATAAAGCCGCTTCTAAAACAATATTTGTCGTGCTTTCCGAAACTTCAGTTTCGGCTCCACCCATTACGCCAGCGATCGCGATCGGTTTATCGGCGGCGGTAATTAACAAATTTTGAGTGGTCAGCGTGCGATCGACTCCATCAAGAGTTTTAATTTTTTCGCCTGAGTTGGCAAACCGAACATTAATGCCAACGCTCAAAGTATCCGCATCAAAAGCATGAAGCGGCTGTCCCCATTCCAACAAAATGTAATTGGTAATATCAACAATATTATTGATTGATCGCATTCCTGCGGCTTCAACGCGACGCTTCAACCATTCAGGAGACGGCGCAACCTTTACGCCCTTAATTAATGTACCGATATAAGCAGGGCAGGATTTTGCATCTTCCACCGTCACCCAATCGGCTGCCTTGGGTTGAAAATCTGTAGTTGCTAAAGGCAAGCGCACTTCTTTACCTAACAAAGCCGCCACTTCACGGGCAATTCCCACCATGCTCAGAGCATCGGCACGGTTAGCGGTCGAAGTTACATCAAGGATCGCGTCATCTAGCCCCAAAAGTGGACGCACATCACTACCAACAGTCACGCCTTCAGGAAATTCATGAATACCGCTTGATTCTTTAGCCAAACCAATCTCAGCTAGAGAACAAATCATCCCCTCAGAATGTTCGCCGCGTAACTTAGTCGGACGCAATTTTAAATCAATTGTCGGTAAATAAGTGCCAATTGTGGCGACAGGCACAAACAAGCCCTGTCTAGCATTTGCCGCGCCACAAACTATTTGCAATGGTTCAGGTTCGCCAATATCGACTTTGCAAACCTGTAACTTGTCAGCATTAGGATGACGCTCAGCCGTGACAATCTGACCAACCACAACTCCCTCAGCCCAAGTCCTGCGGTCTTCAATCGACTCGACCTCAAAGCCTGCCATCGTCAGTTTTTCTTCTAGCTCTTCGGGCGAGAGATCGCAGTCTACAAGTTCACGGAGCCAATTCAAAGAGATACGCATTGGAAATTTAGGGAGAAAGTGGTATTAAGAAATATTCAGGTTATAGCATTTTAGCAAAATCTGTAATCCAAAACTGGCGATCGCATTTATGGCGATCGCGAAAGTATCTAAAACCCAATGTTAGCCGCAAAATCAACTGGGGCTTGAATCTTGATACATTTTAGTTTGCTTAATATGCGTGATTTTAGGTTTGGCTATGGATTTTTCGTCTGCAAATCGTTTTATCCTTCAGCAGAAATAGCACATTACTTTTTAGATTAGAATCACTTTTTATCGGCAGAATAATTTTATTTTTTCTTGTAAATGTCTCCTCTAAAGTCAATCTCATAAATTAATAGCTCTTCAACACTTGTACAAAAGATAACTCGCATTTTACCTACACGCATTCTTTGATAGCCTTTCCATTCTCCCTTGAGATTTTTGATATCTAGTTCTTGAAATGGGATTGAGCCACTTTCTTCAATAGCGATTAAAAGTATTTTTAGTTTTTCCCTTATTCGCTCTTGGTCTATTGATGACAAAGAATTTAAGGATTTGATTGCATTTTTACTGAATTTAACCCTCATGCTTTTATCCAGTCGGTCATATCGGTAAATTCCTCAGGAGCATATTGTAACGGCGAAGCAAATTTTGCCTCGATTTCTCGGATTTCTTTATCGCTAACAACTGGGATTAATGCAAGAAAAAGCGATAGCCGCTCTTCTCTCAAAACTTCGCGAATACTCTCTTTAATAATATCTCTGAGCATTTGGGTTTCCATAGTTGTTGTATTTCCGATCATAAATTTACTCCTCTTAGCATTCTCAAATATAGCTCAATAGATGTTTCGGGGAGGTCGAATATGATAATCGCCTTAAACGTTAGCACCAAGGGTTTCATGTTTTGATGGCTTTCAAGCTTAAAACTTTTGCCCATTATTAAGGTTTCAGTAATTTTGCTCAAGATAACTTCCCGAAACGCCTAGCCTATTGAGCCTTGAGCCAATAAATAAAACATAGTCAGGCTATAGTAGTTTACCAAAATCTCCATTGCAACAGGCAAATAACCACTCATGTCTGAAATCAATCCTGATGCGATCAGCAAGACGATCAACGATCGCCTCCAAACAATCCGTAACCAAATCCCGCCAGAGGTAAAACTCGTTGCCGTCAGCAAATATACAACGATCGCCGCAATTCGTGCGGCTTACGATGCGGGTGTGCGAGATTTTGCAGAATCGCGGGTGCAGGATGCCAAACTTAAACAAGAAGAATTAGCCGCTTTAACCGATATCACTTGGCACATGATCGGCAGTTTGCAGAGTAATAAAGCCAAACAAGCGATCGCCCAATTTGATTGGATACACTCAATTGATCGCCTTAGTCTTGCCAAACAATGCGATCGCCACATATCTGAACTTGGCAAATCTCCCAAACTTTTATTGCAAGTCAAGCTAGCTGATGATCCCAACAAATCGGGCTGGTCAGAATCAGAGCTATTAAATGATTTAGCCAATTTAGAAAAATTAGCGAACCTTGATATTGTCGGACTAATGACAATTCTGCCCCTCGGCTTAGATGAATCGCAAGCCTTTGATGTTTTCAGCCGTCTCGGTGAGTTAGCCTCACAACTGCGATCGCGTGGTTGGCATAATATTCAAGAGCTTTCAATGGGAATGTCAGCCGACTACGCGATCGCGGTCAAAGCAGGCGCGACCATAATTCGGGTTGGTAGCCAGATTTTTTCAGGTTATAGTTAGATTTAACGAGTATAGGAAAGAGTCTTGAAAATCTTACTAGTCGAAGATGATTTGCTATCTGCATCAGTACTCTCTCAGTTATTAGCAGAATTGAATTACACAATTGATGCTGTGAACAAATCAAAGAGCTTACAAGCCATATGGCTTATAAGGCTTAAGTAAACAAAAGTCGTGTTTTGTCGTATTTAAAAAAATTAACAATCCTATGTAGCTTTTTTACCTGTTATCGGTTACAGAATAATACGACAGATTGAAAGCTCAGTGTCTTCAGACCTGAGATGAAAATCGGACGAGCGAATTTATTCGCTTTAGTCTTTTTAGATCCCCATAAACAATAAAGTTATACTATAGTGTAGAGAATAAGATTTAAT
>JBDNJN010000256.1:0-5819 GCA_041687725.1 Pseudanabaena sp. | reverse complement strand
GGTGTTAAGCTCACTATTGCAGCCATGGCAGAAATTGAAAAACAGCTTAAGCGTCTACCCGATCTTCAAAAATGGTTTGTTGAGATTTGCGGCAAATCAACCTAAGCTATGGGATCTATTATTTCTTGGTAGTCTCTAACGTTAACAGGACGAACAACCTGTTCTTTGTTGATCTGTTGAATGATTGCTGATTCGCCTGTTGCGGGTTTGCTCTCCTTTGCAGGAATAAAAACCATCGGATCGTTGCCGATCGCCTGAATCAGACTGGCCTCATTTTTAAAACTTGAATTAGCTTGAGTAGTCGTGGTTTCTGCATAGGCAGCATTACTAAACAAGGTAGAAGCCGCCGCTAGCATGAGCCATCGCAAACGTGCGTCTTGTTTTTCTCGGCAAAATTTCACAGCCATCTAAATAAACTCCTTAACACCACAAGAAAACCAAACAACGAGTAGTAAGCTCGAATGTATTATTCTCGCTTTTTTCTTGTTTGTCAAGCTTTAAATTTATGAGACTTTGTGTTGCACAATACTGACTGTGAAACTCATCCTCAAATGCGCCGCAAGTCGATCAGCACGAAGTCGTTCCTAATCACCCCGTAAACGCTGACAAAGTAGTTAACTTTTCTGTCCATGTTTGCAAAAATGGCATCGCAGTTGCCAGAGTCAAATCATACTTAAGCGGCGTAATCGTAACGTAATTATCTCTGATCGCTTGAATATCCGTATCTGCTTCCGCTTCTTCTTCGACTACGACACCCGATAGCCAATAGTAAATTTTGCCACGCGGATCGATGCGTTTCTCAAATAGATCTTTATAGCGGCGAATTCCTAATCGAGTAACGACAGCACCACAAATATCTGCTTCTGGAATTGGCGGAATATTCACATTTAGCAAGATTGCTTCTTCAAGAGGGTAAGCCGCGATCGCCTTAACCATTTTTTTCGCAAAATTGGCGGCGGCGCTAAAGTCTAGATGCGAGAAACTGGTGAGACTAAAGGCAATACTGGGTATATCTTCTAAAACTCCTTCCATCGCCGCTGACACCGTGCCAGAGTATAAAACATCGGTTCCTAAATTCGCACCGCGATTAATGCCTGATAAGACTAGATCGGGGCGATCGCCTAATAATGCATCAAGCGCTAATTTCACCGTATCCGAAGGTGTTCCCGAACAAGCCCAAGCTTCAATATTTGATGGATACACACCAGAAATTTGATCGACCCGTAAAGGCTCTTGCAAAGTGAGCGCATGTCCTGTTGCCGATCGCTCGCGATCTGGACATACAACTGTAATCCGATGCTCAGTATCACTAAGAGCTTCAGCTAGCGCTCTTACCCCTGGAGCATAAATGCCATCATCATTACTAATCAGAATATTCATTAAAAAAAATATAAAAAAAGTTAATATACCCTGTCAGTGTCGAAAACTTCTGTTTTCGACATTGACAAAAAGAAAAAACCGAAGCGGGGCTTCGCCCTGCGACCCTCTATAAGAACTACGGGTTTCATCCTAAACGCGGTATAGCTAATAATGATAAAGGCTCGCTAAGCGAGCCTTTATCATTATTAGTCGATGGTGATCACCCATGAGCCAACATAAACAGGAACGGGGACATCAGCGCGCATGACTCTGCCATCAAATTGATAAAAACCGCCATAGTCAGGATTTCGCACATTGGATAAGACTGCTCGCAGGGCTGTCTTTGAAGGAATAGCTTCTTTGGGAACTATCGTAACGCGACGAGTTTCCTTGTCCCAAGTTGCTGATTCAATCTCTAAATCTTTTCCCCCACGGCATTGATTGGTTACGCGCAGTTTGATGTCCGATGTATCGAAGCTGCCAGTGAAATGATCAGGATAAGTGATGATGACTTCGGAAACTTTAAAATTTTGGGGTTTTACTTCTAGGTAATAGCGATCGCTCCGCCCACTGCTGCCACTATCAAGGCAATAGTCAAGTGCGCTATCTTTTACACCGCCAAATAAAATAAATCCTGCATTGGATTGGGCGCGAACTACAGATGGCGAAACCACCGCGCAAGCTATAGCTAGACAAGAAACAATACCTAATTTTTTGATCATTTGGATCTTCATAAATCTCACAAGACTTTACTATTATGCTACGCACTGATCATTCTGACGAAATTTGACAACAAATGTATCCCGTCAGTGGATGATTTTTCTGGATGAAATTGCACAGCCATCACATTATCTCTGGCGATCGCGACGGTCACGGTTTGACTGCCATGGGTTGTCGTGGCGGCAGTGACCGAGCTATCAACGGGTGCAGTGTAATAAGAATGCACAAAATACATCCAAGGATTAGCACCTAAGTCTTGCCAAAGTGGACAATTAGTTTGAGTCAGTTCTAGCTGATTCCAACCCATATGTGGGATCGTCAGATTTGGCTCATGGGTAAACCGCTTCACCTTACCTTTGATAATTCCCAAGCCAGTTTCTTGCCCCTCTTCGCTGCTTTCAAATAAGATTTGCATCCCTAAGCAAATTCCTAAAAATGGCTTGCTAGAGGCGATCGCATCATGGATAGGTTGCTCTAGATTTGTCGCTCGTAATTTCTGCATCGCAGGATCGAATGACCCCACACCTGGTAAAACAATGCCATCGGCGGCGGCTAACTCTTGGGGATCGTTGGTGACAATGGGGGTTGCGCCTGCTAGCTCTAGTCCTTTGCAGACCGAGTGCAAATTACCCATGTCGTAGTCGATCACTGCCACAACTGGCATGATATTACTCCTGTTTGATAATCACAAAGTTGATACTTTTTTGACTTTGATTAAGCGATTATAGCTGCCAATAAGTATGTTAATCCGAAAATTGAAGGCGGCGCTCCGCGCCGCCTTCAATTTTCGGACTTTGCAGCGTTGCAACGCTAATCTTTCACTGGGAAGGGAGTAATCCAAGTGACGACAGCTATATAATCTTTGAAAGCGCAACTTTTCTGAAAACCTAGGAGTCTAAGAATTTGGCGAAGTACTGCCTATCCTCAAAAATTTGTTAGTAAGAGGTTCAAAAATGGCTGACAAGCTGATTGTTAATCATGTTATTAATTGTGTTTTCTTAGCATCAAGTATTGGCGCGATCGCCTCGTTTTCAATGGCAAATCAGGCGATCGCGGGGGATACAATCATCCCCCAATCACCAGTCGAACCGAGCCTCTGGTGGAAAACGCAGAGATTACAAGAGGGTTGGGTAGAAAATATTGCGATCAATTCTGAGGCAAAACAGGCGATCGTCACGATTAATATGAATAGATGGATCGCCTCTGATTATTTACAGCGTTTTAGTTTCTTATTTAAGCTAGGCACTGAAGCCCAAAAGCAAAACTTTAATGTCCACCTACACAACCGTCGCAATCAAAAAATTGCTGAGTACAGTACCCAAGAGGATTTTTGGAAAATTGATCCAACATCTTTAGGTGCAGAACCCTTTCGAGTAAATGCGCCAGCTCTTTTCCAACGATAGTCTTCAGCAAGTCAGGATGCTTAATCTATGGATTTTTGCCTAAGTTGATCCCAAACAAACTATTTAGGCGATCGCGAATCCAAGATAACGCAGCCATTTGAGATTTTTGTAGCTCTTCCTCATTTAATAATCCAAGGCTAATCGAAATCTGTTGACGTTCCGAAAGCTTGAGCGCAATTTGCTCGCCTAAATCCTTATATTCAATCAAAAGTTTTTGCAATTGCTGACGTTCAACCACAAATAAAACCGTATTCGCGGTCAGAGTGCGAACAGTTGCTGTGCGCGGTATCCCCATTAATAGCGAAATCTCTCCAAAAAATTCGCCTTCGCGTAATGTCGCGATCGCCTGATTCGCTTTTTCCGAAAAAACTTCTACAGCGCCAGACAAAATGATATAAAAATCATCACTTGGCTCATTTTCGCGACGGGTGCGACCTCCACCTGATAACGCCTTACTGCGTAAGCGTTCTGGCGTTATCAGATGGAGTACATGATTGCCAGAGAGATTCGATGAAAGTTATACTGGGTAATGATTTGATTGTCTTCAAGGAGTATCAGATAAAGGTCGCACCCTTCGCGACAAACAACTTCTCTGATCTCAAAATGTTTACGATAACCTCTAGCAATTAGCTGATTGACTGACAAATCTCACCGAAAAGCGGGCAGGATGCCCGCACCACAAGCATTTTTGATTTGTGGGTCAGGCATCTTGCCTGATATGGTTTTCAGGTGCTTTTGTCAGTCAATCAGAGCAATTAGTCCAAACAATTCAACTTCTGTACATCTTTCAAAATAAGATATTCGACGTAATAAATCATGCAAGTTTTTAGTACCTATGTCATTTGAAATATCAGAAATATTTGCAATAGAAGATGTTGATGTTTCGATGCCTTGAAGATTTTACTTTGCTTCTAAATTAGATATATGAGAAATAGAATTAAGTATTTCAGGATTGCGAAGTACTATTTCTCTGGTTGGTGTAGGCATTCTAATGCCTTTTTCTTTAATCTCATAGGCAATCCGAAAGTTCAGAGAACTACGAATTGGATCGTTGTCATTAGGGGCATCGATCCAGACAAGTAGATCAAAATCATAGGAGTCTTCGCCAAATTTTTCTAACCAAACTTCGGCTGCTGGCATGGACAAAACACGCGGTTCATGGCGGGCTGCCGTCAATAAAGCCTCAGTTAAGAGTAGTAAATCGGTGTCATGAGCCACACTAATCGGAATATGAATACGGCAAGTATGCCCCTCATAACTCCAATTGACAGTATCATTTTCGATGAATCTTTGATTTGGCACAATCACGAACAAATCATCATTAGTGCGAACAATTGTAGAACGAATTGAAATTTTTTCAATTGTGCCTTTAAGTTTGCCAACTTCGATATAGTCGCCAACTTTAAGAGTTTGCTCGAAAAGTAAAACTAATCCACTAATAAAATTGCTGGCGAGATTTTGTAAACCAAAACCAATTCCAATTCCGACTACACCTGCAATTACTGCTAGTGAACTAAGATTGATGCCTGCTGTCTGTAAAATGACCACGCAACTAAAGGTGATCAACAAATATTTGATAAATACTTTGACACTCTCAGCGCTGAAGCGACTGAGATTCCTGATTCAGCGAGACAACTTACTAGATAGACTTACATCTACTTGGCAGAGGTCGAACTCTCCACAGGCGTAGAAATTTCCGTAGGCCCTACGGTATTTTTTAAACCAAGAGCCAAGATATTTAGCGCAGCATTGTGATCTCGATCCAATACCGTTCCACAATGGCTGCATTGATGCGTTCTGGTGCTCAAGGCTTTCTTAACCAATGTCCCACAGGTAGAACAATTTTGGCTCGTATAGTGAGGCGGTACTGCGATAGTGACCTTACCAAATACTTTGCCAAAATACTCAACCCATAGCCGAAACATTGACCAGCTTGCATCACTGATACTCTTGGCTAACTTATGATTTTTAACCATATTCCGCACTTGCAAGTCTTCGTAGGCAATCAGGTCGTTTGACCGAACTACGCATCTTGCCGTCTTCACTGCAAAATCTTTACGCTGCCTACTGACTTGTAAATGCTTTCTTGCTAATCGTTTAACTGCCTTGCGGCGATTAGCTGAACCCTTTTTACGCTTAGAAACTTTACGTTGTAGCTTTTTGAGTTTGCGCTCAGACTTTCTAAGGTATCTAGGATTATCAACTACTTCACCTTGCGAATCGGTATAGAAATGGTTTAATCCCACATCTAAACCGAGTGTTCTATGAGTAGGTTCTAACTCTTCTTTGCGGTCAACATCTACGCAAAACTGAGCATAGTAGCCATCCGCACGTTTG
>JBDNJN010000255.1:0-25667 GCA_041687725.1 Pseudanabaena sp. | reverse complement strand
TGGGAGCAAGAATATTGCTGCTCTTGGGGTTTCCGTAAATAAACCCGAAGGTTCGAGATTGTTTTGCAACATTGCAGATCATCTCAGGGCTATTGAAAGCCCGCACTGTACCTGTACTCAGGTCAGTGTCGGGTAATTTACCGTCTTTCAAATCCGTAATTTCATACTGTGATTCTGGATCGCGGAATTGTTAGTATCTTTAATTTTTCGCTATAGATTTATGCTTACGTTTAGCATTATCACTACTCAATCCATCTGCGATTCGTAGCTTAGATTGACTACCAAGCAACGGGCTTAAAATCATCCACTGAGGAAAATTTACACTAACAGATTGAGTTTCCAAAGCAGGACGCTTTAATGTCGATAGATCAAATAAATCTAAAACATCATCGCCATTATCAAACCTTTCATCTAATTCCCTAGCTTCCATACAGCTTCACCTCATTTTCTCGCGATCGCCTTACTGAGATAATTCTAGCCACAAAATTTCGATACGTGACAATTGCAGACCAATGTTTACCATCAATTATGCCAATAACCATAAATCGCGGCTCATTCGTCGATATAGCTTGAATTTCAACCCTAGAAGCATCATTCCAAAGCGCCTTTGCTTTTTCATTTCTTAATACCATCAAGGCGCAGATGCAGTGGAAATTGCTCGGCGTATTAGTCATCTCAATCTTGCACAGGTTTATGCGGCTCTATCGTATTACCGTCTCAATCGTGATGAAATCGAAATGGAACTAGCAGAATCAGATGCAGAATATTGGAGGTTGGCAGAACTGCATAGTGAGAATGCATTACAGGTTCTCAGATGAGTAAAATTTGATATTGAGTAATCACTATCTTTACCTACCTTATTTCTGTAAAAGCTCTTTTTTAGTCTGAATGCGGCGATCGCCTTACCTATTTACTGATCACACCATAGACGGCTAACCCTACCTCAATCTTGGCTAGCATCGCCCATTACAGTGGGATCGCTGTGATAAGCTAACAAGTGTTAGTGTCATTAACACGAATAAACATGGATCGACCTTCTCGCTCTGTTCCCCAAGCCGCACAAGCCGCCTATTCAGGGGATTCGTCATACGGACGCACACCGCCGCCTGACCTGCCTTCGCTATTATTAAAAGAGCGAATTATTTACTTTGGGTTGCCTCTTGTATCTCCCGACGAATACAAACAGCAGCTTGGAGTCGATGTTACAGAATTACTGATCGCTCAACTTTTATATTTGCAATACGAAGATCCTGAAAAACCGATCTTTATGTATATCAACTCCACGGGGACATCTTGGTATACAGGCGATGCGATCGGCTTTGAAACCGAAGCATTTGCCATTTGCGACACCCTCAACTACATTAAGCCACCCGTGCATACTATCTGCCTCGGACAAGCAATGGGAACAGCCGCAATGATTCTCGCCAGTGGAACCAAAGGTTTCCGTGCGAGCTTGCCCAATGCCACGATTGTCTTGCACCAAGCACGTCGCCAAACCAGAGGACAAGCCTCTGACTTGCAGATTCAGGCCAAGGAAGTACTGACTAACCGCGAATCGATGTTAAAAATCTTGTCGCGCACTACAGGAAAAGCACCCGAAGTCATTACTAAAGACATGGATCGGATGTTCTATATGACTCCTGAGCAAGCAAAAGAATATGGCTTGATCGATCGCGTACTCGAAAGTGCCAAAGATTTACCGACCGCAGTTCCTGCACTTGTCTAGAACCAAATATTAAGATGTGCAGCGCTGCACATCTTAATGTCTGAGATTTGATTATTTTTAACATTTGACAAATAACAAACAAAACCATGCCTATCGGTGTTCCTAGAGTTCCCTATCGTTATCCAGGTGATTCCTATACACAGTGGATTAATATCTACGAGCGTTTGTCACTAGAACGCATTATGTTTTTGAGTGGTGAAGTTACAGACGGTATGGCTAATTCCATGATTGCCCGTATGCTGTACTTTGATTCAGAAGATCAAACCAAAGATATCTACATGTATATCAATTCTCCTGGTGGTTCAGTCTCGGCAGGACTAGCGATTTTTGATACGATGCAACATATCAAATCCAATGTGACCACGATTTGTGTCGGATTGGCGGCTTCGATGGGTTCATACCTATTGATGGCTGGTGCTAAAGGTAAACGTTTCGCTTTACCAAATGCGCGAATCATGATTCACCAGCCTTCAGGTGGGACAAGAGGGCAAGCTTCGGATATTGAGATTGAGGCGCGAGAAATTATTCGGATTCGCCATAAGCTGAATGAAGAATATTGCAAGCGCACAGGGCAGCCTCTAGAAAAAATCGAGCGTGACATGAATCGCGATTATTACATGTCTTCGCAAGAGGCGCTTGAATATGGGTTGATCGATCGCGTACTTGATTCTCCCCAATAAAAATCAAAGTAAATAATCCCAAAAATAGAGGTGGTGCATTGCACCGCCTCTATTTTTGGGAGTTACATTTTAAGTATCCTTGCGCTGTACTAAAAAATTAGAAATCTCAAGGTGATATAAATCGCTGCCATCACAAGCTGTAAAAGCATTACAGGAATACCGTAACGCAAAAAAGTTTTAAATGAAATCCTTTTGCCGTATTGCTCAGCCACACCTGCGGCGACAATGTTTGCCGAAGCTCCCACTAAGGTTCCATTACCGCCAAGGGTCGCGCCATACATCATTGCGTAAAACAGGGGCAATATAGCAGTAGGTATCTGTCCTGTAAAATCTGGGGAAATAATTTCAGGACTCGCCAAGCCAACACTTACTACATATTGTTTGAGCAAAGGAACCATCGCCACAACGAGGGGAATATTCGGCACAACGCTAGAAACTAATCCCACAAAAAAGATTAAAAGAATCGAACCAAGGGCGATATTTTTTCCTAATATTATTGCCAGTAGCCCAGACATACTGGCAATTACACCAGTTTTCTCAAGCCCACCAATCAGCACAAAGATACACATAAAGAAAATCAATGTACTCCAGTCAATATCCGCCAAGATATCTTTTACGGAGGCAATTTTGCTATGGTGAGCAAGCATCAAGGAGAGTGCGGCTCCTATTAAGGCGACAGTAGCTGGTGATATAGGTGTTGGTAGCAGTTCACCTATTACAAAAAATGTCAGCATAAATGCAGTAATTACTCCACCAATGATCAGAATGCGCGGGTGATTGATCTTGGGGTGGGGCAGACGGTCAAGGTTTTCTAGTTTTTTATGCCAGATTTTACGAAAGAGAAATGGTAGGGTCGCAATGATTACAGCAACAGCGATCGCGCCACCAAGACTCAGTTTCAGCAAATAATCCACGAAACTCATGTTGATCGCATCACCAACAATGTAGGTTGCAGGATCGCCGACAATGGTTAATAGTCCTGAGCTATTTGCGACTAATACCAGCAAAATTAGCAATGGCACAAAGTCCACGCCGATTTCTTGAGCTATTGGTGGAATTAGGGGCGCAAGCAACATGACAGTGGTGGCATTGGGTAAAACCGCGCAGATTGGGGTGGTAATCGCAACTATCCCCAATAACAGGCGATCGCCTCTTCCTCTGGCAAAAATTACCATTTGGGTCGCCAGATAATCAAATACTTTGGTTGGTTCAAAGGCGCGAACCATGACCATCACCCCAAAGAAAAGTCCTAACGTACCATGACTTTTACCAATATATCCAATGGCTTCGGGCAGGGTCATGAGGCCAGTCATAATCAGGACTAATGATCCTAAAAATGCAGCGACAGTAAAATGTAACCACTCAGTAATCAGTAAGACAATTACAGTTACAAAGATAAACAATGCTAATACTGCTTGCCAAGTTGCCATTGTTTAAACTCAGTTAAAATGCTCACAACTACTAAAACATATAGTGTTGCCAAGTGAGTTTATTGTGCAATACCCGAACCAATATCAAAACCACCCCAATTGCTTCCATCTTCAGATACTAATAGGCTGGTCATCATGGTGCTGCTGTTGTTTTTGGCATAGAAATACCATTGCTCGGCAGACGCGGAGGTGACATTTGCCACTAGACCAAAAGCAAACAAGGTTGCTGATAATAAAAAGCCACGCTTAGCTAACATACTTTATTGAACTTTTACGATAATCTTTACCATTCGTTTATATCAGTAAAAAATTGTTTTTACAACCAGCATAAATACTTGCCAATCGGTAGTTTTTATTTTGCCCTTAAATTTATAAATTTATCTAGTTTTATCGTGCCTTTTACTATCCAATCCATTCAATTTCAGCCTTATCGTTTGGCTTTCCGCGAACCTTTTCAAACGGCGTTAGGCACACTTTCTCATCGCGAAGGATTTGTAATTGAAATTCGCGATCGCCATAATCGTATTGGTTTAGGAGAATCCGCACCACTTGCTAGTTTTGGCATGGAATCTCTTGATAAAACTGAAGAGATTTTAAAAGAGTTCTCAAAATCACTTGTTAATGCCGAAATTCATCATCTGCATGATATTGAAAACTTATTAAGGGAATGCGATCGCACACCCGCCGCTAAACATGGGATTGAATTAGGATTACTGAATTTATTATCACAAACGCAAAATATATCAATTTCGCAATTACTAGCAAATTTTTTTTCTGGAAAAATTCGCGATCGCGTTCCCGTTAATGCTGTGATTGGTGCGATTTCAACTGAAAGTGCTGCCACAAAATCAAAAGAATATATAAATCAAGGTTATCGCTGCCTCAAGATCAAAGTGGGAACTCAGGATTTTGATTCAGATTTGCGAAGAGTGGAAGCTGTGCGATCGCAAGTTGGGAATGAGATTCAAATTCGTATTGATGCCAATCAGTCATGGTCAGTACAAGAGGCGATCGCTAATTTAAAAAAACTAGAATTTCTACAAATCGAATATGTCGAGCAACCTGTAATCGCCTCAGATTTATCAGGTCTGGCAGAAGTCAGGCGATCGCAATCAATTCTTGTCGCCGCCGATGAGTCTGTCAATAATCTTGTCCAATTGCAACAAGTAATTAACGCGCAAGCTGCCGATATTATTATTCTCAAACCAATGGCTCTAGGTGGAATTATTACGGCAAATCGTGCGGCGGCGATCGCCTTTAAAGCTGGATTAGATGTAGTCGTGACAACGACCATTGATGGGGCAATCGCTCGACAGGCTGCTTTTGACTTAGCCGCCGCTTTACCGATTAAACGCGCTTGTGGCTTAGCGACAGGACATTTGCTGGCAGAAAAATAACTAGAATTCAAACTTGAAGTGCAACACCTAGAGAGTATGTCAAAAGAGACTCAATAAGGATATTCTGATATTTGTCACAATAATAAGGATATTCTCATGAGCTATACACATCTTAATCATTGCAGAGTGAGCATAGATTTACAAAAGAAGGAAAAAGTCAGAATCACAGATGTGACGGATTATGGGATTACACGGATTTTTGTTTTTCGATCTGTTAGACTTTTTTGTCACATCCAAAAAAATCAGTTAAATCCTGAAATCAGCTTAATTCGTGATTCCGACTTTATTCTCCACAAAATAATCAACCATGCCCCAACTCATCCCCACCGAACTCGAAGACGGTAGCATCATTTACTTTCAAGTCGAAGAAACTGCGGGAACTTCCACTTCGGTAACTCGTGGCTTTCCCTTCGATCCTAATGCACCAACGATCGCCAAAGAACGCGCAGTCCAAAACTTTCAAGCAATGCAAAGTCTCGTCCGTGGTTACACCGTCAACACCATCAACGCCTTTCGCAACTTAGGAAGTGCTGAAGTCACCGAAGTCACCCTAGAATTTGGCGTGAGCCTCGATGCCAAGGCAGGCGTACCCTTCATCGCCTCAGGTGGCGCAAGCTCCAATCTGAAGATCACAGTTAAATGTGCATTTCCTAAGAAAGCAGAATCGTAAAACCCACAAAAATCCTAGCGATCGCATACAATAGCAACAAATCTTTACGCTAGCTAAAGCATAAATTGCGATCGAATGCCAGACCATACCCATATCCATGTCAGGGGTGCTAGACAGCACAATCTTAAAAATGTCGATCTTACGATTCCACGCGATCGCCTGATCGTGTTTACAGGTGTATCTGGCTCTGGCAAGTCATCGCTCGCCTTTGACACGATTTTTGCTGAAGGTCAGCGCCGCTATGTTGAGTCACTGAGTGCCTATGCGCGGCAGTTTTTAGGGCAAGTCGATAAGCCCGATGTGGACTATATCGAGGGCTTGAGTCCTGCGATTTCGATCGATCAAAAATCAACTTCCCATAATCCGCGATCAACAGTTGGGACTGTCACTGAGATTTATGATTATTTGCGCTTGCTGTTTGGTCGCGCAGGTTCGCCGCACTGCCCAATCTGCGATCGCAATATTGCGCCTCAAACAATTGATCGCATGGTCGATGCGATTATGGAATTAGGCGATCGCACTCGTTTTCAGTTACTCGCACCCGTGATTCGTGGCAAAAAGGGAACTCATAAAAAATTATTGGCTAGCTTGGCTTCAGAAGGATTTGCGCGAGTTCGGGTTGATGGAGAAGTTAGAGAACTCAGTGACAATATTGAACTAGATAAGAATAAGCTCCATGATATCGAAATTGTCGTCGATCGCCTAATTCGCAAAGATGATATTCAAGAACGCTTAACTGATTCTTTGGCAACTTGCTTGAAAAGGGCTGAAGGAATTGCGATGGTTGAGATTTTGTCCTCAGATCCCAAAGAAACCGAGAAAGTAAGTAATCTACTCACCTTCTCCGAAAACTTCGCTTGCCCCGAACATGGTGCAGTCATGGAAGAACTATCGCCGCGCATGTTCTCGTTTAACTCTCCCTATGGCGCTTGCCCAGCCTGTCATGGTTTGGGAAGTATCAAAACTTTCAATCCAGAATTACTAGTTCCCGATCCCGCTTTGCCAGTTTATGCGGCGATCGCACCTTGGGCGGACAAAACCCATACTTATTACATTTCCCTCTTATCGAGTGTTGGTGAATATGCAGGTTTCGAGATTACCACAGCTTGGGAAAAGCTCACCCAGTCACAGATTGATATTATTCTCTATGGCACAACTGAGAAGATTTTAGTTAAACCTGATTCAGTCTATCGCGATCGCAGTGAGGGGTATTACAAACGCTATGAAGGGGCGATCGCGATCCTCGAACAGCAATATAAAGAAGCAGGGGAATCGCAAAAGCAGAAGCTGGAGAGCTATCTAATTGAGCAAGATTGCTCAACCTGTGAAGGAAAGCGTCTAAAGCCTGAATCCCTAGCCGTTCGTATCGGTGGTTATAATATTATTGAGTTTGTTTCGGTTCCCATTGGTACTTGTCGCGATCGCCTCCAAAATCTCGATCTCGATCATCGAACAAAGCAAATCGGCGATCGGGTATTGCAAGAAATCGGAGCGAGGCTACAATTCCTGCTTGATGTGGGATTAGACTATCTCACCCTCGATCGCTCTACCATGTCACTCTCTGGCGGCGAAGCCCAACGCATTCGCCTTGCTACCCAAATCGGTTCAGGTTTAACAGGAGTTCTCTATGTGCTAGATGAACCGAGTATTGGTTTGCATCAACGCGATAATTCTCGATTGCTTGCCACATTAACCAAACTTCGCGATCTTGGTAACACTCTGATCGTGGTCGAACATGATGAAGAAACGATTCGCGCCGCCGATTATCTCGTAGACATCGGGCCGGGTGCTGGCGTACATGGTGGTCGAGTTGTTGCACAGGGCAATGTGAAGGATATTGAAGAGAATCCTGAATCGCTCACAGGTGCATATCTATCCAAAAGGAAACAGATTCATACACCTAGCGATCGCCGTCAAGGGAATGGCAAAGAGCTAGAAATTTGTAATGCTTATCTGAACAATCTCAAACATATTAATGTCAAGATTCCATTAGGGAAACTGGTTTGCATCACAGGCGTATCAGGTTCAGGTAAATCAACTCTCATTAATGACCTGTTGCACAATTCTCTCGATCATCATTTTTCGCGCAAAGTCCCAGCCCCCAAAGGAATTGATGAAATTAAAGGGCTTGAAGCCCTAGATAAATTCATCGTCATCGATCAATCCCCAATCGGACGCACACCCCGTTCCAATGCTGCAACTTACACAGGTTTATTTGATGTGGTTCGCGAAACTTTTGCGCTCACAACTGCCGCGAAAACTAGGGGCTACAAAGCAGGACAATTCTCTTTTAATGTCAAAGGTGGGCGTTGCGAAGCTTGTTCTGGACAGGGTGTAAATATTATTTCCATGAACTTCCTTCCCGATGTCTATGTGCAGTGCGATGTCTGCAAAGGCGCAAGGTATAATCGCGAAACCCTGCAAGTGAAGTACAAAGAGAAGACGATCGCGGATGTGTTAGATCTGACCATCGAAGAAGCGATGCACTTTTTCGAGAATATTCCCTCCGCCCATACGAAATTGGGAATGCTCGTCGATGTTGGCTTAGGCTATGTCCGTCTTGGTCAATCTGCGCCCACGCTCTCGGGTGGAGAAGCCCAACGGGTAAAGCTTGCCACAGAACTAGCACGACGGGCGACGGGTAAAACTCTCTATCTCATTGATGAGCCGACAACGGGTTTAAGCTTCTATGATGTGCATAAATTATTGGATGTGATGCAACGCCTTGTCGATAAAGGGAATAGCATCATCACGATTGAGCATAATCTCGATGTGATTCGTTGTGGGGATTGGGTGATTGATTTGGGTCCTGAAGGCGGCGATCGCGGCGGTGAAATCATCGCGCAAGGAACGCCCGAACAAGTTGCGAAAGTAAAGAAATCCTATACAGGCAAGTATCTCAAGGAAGTATTAGCCAAATATCCACGCAGTATCTAATCACAATATTTCGTTGTAAAGCCAGTGATGTTGCTTGTTCGCGATCGCAGTAAATGCTTATTTTTGCGACTATCTAGCTGAAAGGTTTTGCCATTGAGCTATAACTAAATTATCAAACTGTTATTTTGGCAGGCGATCGCCCTAAATCATCATGACTCAAGAGCTAATATGGAATAATTAAGACATGAAAATGGTTTTTTAAGGAGTTAGCGTTGAAAGAACATTTGCACCTGTCACCGTGACAGTTTGCTGTTCAAGATTTGCTACAGCGCGATCGCCTCTGAGAGTGAGATTTTTATCGGGCTGTTGATAGACAATATTGCCATCTGCCGTAATTGTTTTCGTGGGAATTAGCCATTCCACTTTATCGGCACTAACCACACCTTGACTAGAACTAAAACTTGCGGATACTTGACCTGTCAGATTAATCTGTTCTTTTTTAAATTGCGCCTCTCCTTTTTCAGCCTTAACGACAATGCCACGACTTTTACTGGTTCCTATAAAAGGAACTGGTAGAGTTACCAAGTCTTTCTCAAGATTCCAAATCGCTTGAGCAGCCTCGATATCAACATCTAATTTCGGATCGTTGGCTTTGATATCGCCCGTGAAGGTAACTTCTTTTTTACTAATATTCCAATCACCTTTATTAGCATTTAGTTGCAATTTATCTTTTACTTGAATTGCCGAAATAGGAACGTCCGTAAAAACTCGGCTATTTTTAGCATCCCAAGTAACTTTCTCACTCTTTATTTCTAGTGGCGGCTCAACGGCAATGACAACTACCTGTTTTTCTAAACTATAAACACTGGTACTAGGCTTAGCCGTTAATTCCTTACCCGTCATTTTTAGCTTGTCTTCGGGCTTATCGATCCGAATGTTGCCCGTTGCCTTCAGAAGATCCTCGGCTGATTTCCAAACCATGCGATCGGCTTTCATGTTGATTTTTTCTTGAACGGCGATCGCCTGAATATTTCCCTCCAGCGAAATCGCTTTACTGCCTTGATCAATGGTTCCCTTATCGCCCGTTACTTCCATTAGCGGTTTGCCATCGCGATAAAATTTCCCTTTCACACCTTCAATATCGGCAATTTTGCGATCTTCACGATAGTTAGCCTGCTTAGAAGTAATTTCCCAGAGCAATTTCCCATTGGCATCAAATTCGGTGAGGGTGATATTTTGGAGGCTAGAGCCAGCCACTTGGGCAGTTTTATTCAGGCTGGTAATGTCGGGGCGCAAAAATATAAACCATCCGAGCGCAAACATTAGCACTGTTGCCACAAAGGTAATGATAAACAGGCGCAAGTTACGTTGGCTAAATAGTTGCATGATGCTTTTTGATAAAGTTACGCGATTTTCGCCGCGCAAAGCACAGCGAAATCATAGTTACAGATATTATTGCTTCATAGCGATCATTTCGACCATATCTTCAGAGGCGATCGCCCCAAAAACATCCTGATTTGCAATTTGCTCGATCGCCTGATCAAGACAATTCATACCATCTTGCACCGACTCAATCCGACAGAGGCGATCGCGCAAAGCCGCCGCACCGACAAAGCCCTTAGCATACCAAGTCATATGTTTACGCGATTGATAAAGCCCGTGGATACCTTTGTAATCCCACAGCCCTTGTAAATGTTCTTTGGCAACTTGCAAACATTCAATGGGTGTTGGCTTCGGTAGTTCTTCACCTGTTTTAAAAAAATGATCGACCTGCCCCACCAAAAACGGATAGCCCAAAGTTCCTCGCGAACACATCACCCCATCCGCACCCGTCTGCTCTAAACAGGCGATCGCCGCCTCAACTGAAAAAATATCACCATTGGCAATCACAGGAATCGTCAGCACCTCTTTAACTTTGCGAATCCATTCCCACTTCGCATTGCCTGTATAGCCCTGCGATCGCGTTCTGGCATGGACAGTGATCATCTTTGCGCCAGCATCCTCCATTCGCTTCGCAAAGTCCAAAATCGTAATTTCAGCATCATCCCAACCGATGCGAGTTTTCACGGTTACAGGGATATCAACAGCCTCAACGACCGATCGCACAATTTGCGCGGCAAGATCAGGTTGACGCAGCAAAGACGAACCGCCGCCCTTTTTCGTGATTTTATTAACAGGACAACCCATATTAATGTCTACCGTGTCCGCACCCGATGTCGCCGCCTTTTGAGCCGCCTCAGCTAAAAAATCAGGACGACAATCAAAAAGCTGAATACTAATCGGCGTTTCATGGCGATCGATTTCTATCAACTTTGGCAAGGCTGACCTGTGATGTAAATCCGTGGCGCTGATCATCTCGGTATAGAGCATCGAATCAGGAGCATAGCGCCGTACTAATCGCCGAAATACCAAATCTGTCACCCCTGACAATGGCGATTGCAGCACTCGACTGTTGAGGGTGACATTGCCAATAGTTAAGGGTTCGATGAATTTTTGCGATAGTTTTGATAGACCAGAAGCCATGTCTGCAAGTTTCACTCTAAAATTTTGCTTTCTTGGAAGCTATATACAAAGGTATAGTAGTTTTAATATTTTTTGTGATTCTTCGTCTGCGAGCGATCGCACTCACGTTAATAAAAAACACATTAATCAAATAATTTAATAAAATTAAGGAGAAAAAATTTGTCTAAAAAACATCCAGTTATTTCTGTAACAGGTTCGTCTGGTGCTGGTACTAGCACGGTCAAACGTGCTTTTGAGCATATCTTCATGATGCAAAAGATCAAGGCGGCGATCGTCGAAGGCGATAGCTACCACAAATACAATCGCGTAGACATGCGCGAAATGATGAAAAAAGCTTCCGAAGCAGGTCGCAATATGAGTCACTTCGGCTTAGAAGCGAACGTCTTAGATAAGCTAGAGTCACTCTTCCATGAATATGGCGAAACAGGTAATGGTCAAAGACGTTACTATCTCCACAGCCCTGAAGAAGCTGAGCATCACAATGGTCGCTTAGGCACTGAATCAAAGGCTGGTGAATTCACCCCTTGGGAAAGCATCGAATCTGGCACAGACATGCTTTTTTATGAAGGTCTGCATGGTGGTATTGTTGCCAAAGGTATTGACGTAGCGCAGCATGTTGATTTACTAGTTGGTGTGGTTCCGATTGTAAATTTGGAATGGATTCAAAAAATCCATCGTGATAATGCTGAGCGTGGCTATAGTGCGGAGGCGATCGTTGATACGATTTTGCGTCGGATGCCTGACTATGTAAATTACATCGCGCCTCAGTTTTCCAACACTCACATTAATTTCCAGCGTGTTTCTACGGTTGATACTTCCAATCCTTTTATCTGTCGCGATATCCCGACTCTTGACGAAAGCCTTGTGGTGATCCACACCAATCGTTGCTTCCGTGAGAAGTTTAAGATTGACTTCCCATACTTGCTCGACATGATCCATGATTCATTCATGTCGCGCCACACGACTTTGGTTGTGCCTGGGGGCAAGATGGGCTTTGCCATGGAGTTGATTCTTCAACCGCTAATTGATTCGATGTTAGTTGAATCAAAAAAGCTGCAATCATAACTAAAAAAAGGGGCGCGATGCGCCCCTTTTTTTATGGTTTTATATTTTTTGTAATTTCGCCATAAAAAATCCATCCATGTCGTGTTTGTGGGGTAAGACTTTAACCCATCCCCGATCGCTTGCAAAATGAGCCGCAGGATTATCATCAGTTGGTGGTACGACTTGCCAATCAGGATGATTTACTAAAAACTGGGTGATTACTTCTTCGTTTTCAGCAGGATGCAAAGTGCAAGTGCTGTAAACAATTACGCCATCAGGTTTTACCCATTGAATGGCACGCTCAAGAATTTCAGCTTGAGTTATTGCTAATTTGTAAGGCTCTTCGGGCGTTTGTCGCCAACGGGCATCAGCATGACGATGCAGTGTACCGAGTCCAGAACAAGGCACATCAAGTAATACGCGATCGCATTTCCCTTCTATTACTTTGTCAGCATCAAATTCACGCGCATCAATTTCAACCGTTTGCACATTCGTGATCCCCAGACGGGCTGTATTTTGATCGACTTTTTTAAGCCGACTAGCTAGACGATCTAGAGCGTAAACTTTGCCCGTGTTTTTCAGGCGATCGCTGATATGCGTGGTCTTTCCACCCGGAGCAGCGCAAGCATCAATAACGATCTCGTTGGGTTGCGGATCTAATAAATAAGTAACTAACTGAGCGCTGGCATCCTGAACTGACCACCAGCCTTCTTTAAATTTTGGTAATTTACTCACATCACCCGCACCTTGCCCCACTCGAATACCATCGGGCAAATGGGGAATCGGTTCGGCAGGAATCTCAACTTCAGCAAAAGCGGCTAGCACTTGATCACGGGTTGCCTGTTGAAGATTTACGCGCAAATCTAAATGGGGCGTTTGATTAAACCAATTACAAATATCAGCGATCGCTTCTTGACCAAATTCTTTTTGCCATAATTCGATCAACCATTCGGGATAACTATAAAAAGTGGCGGGATCGGTAATATTGGCGAGAATATCTTCCTTATCCTTGGCTCTGAGTATGGATCGCATGATCCCATTCGTAAAGCCCGATAATCCTGTTAAACTATTGTTTTTTACCAGTTCCACCGTGGTATGAACGATCGCCGATGACTTAATGCGATCGAGAAAACATAGTTGATAGACACCAATCTGTAAGATTATTAATAAGTCTGGTGGTAATTTTGCAGTTGGTTTTTGCGAGAAGTTTTGCAAAACCGCATTCAAAGTTTTTTGACGGCGCGTACATCCGTAAACTAACTCCGTGATCAGACGGCGATCGCTTTCTGGGAGAGTTGGGTTATCTTGACGCGCTTTTGAAAGCGTACAGTCAAGCGCCACATCAGCATAAGCATTGCGTCTTTGAATCAAACGTAGTGCTTCTAGAGCAATCTGTCGAGAATTTTTACTCGTCATTGGCAATTTAATAGAGTCTTAATATTGGGCAAGTTAAAGAGCTATCTATAATACAGATTGAATAACAAGATCCAAGAATTATCAAAATTAAATGTTTGCACTGTAGACAAATGCGATCATTATTTGGTATCTAAGAGCGTATATTCAGGTGAGTTTTAATCATCTGTTGCCAAGCCGTAAAAAAGCTTTGGATTTTGGGCTGTTAACTGATCTGATAAAGAGTGTGAAGGTTACTGTGGGCGTGAGGAGTGGCAATGGTTGATACTGGTGTGAGAGTTAGGAAGGCAAAATTTCCGACAGGAAGTAGCCTAGCCATTGGGTTGGCGATCGGTTTAATAAGTTTAATTGTTGGTGTCGATCTTTTCTTGCATCCTAATATAAGTTCAAGTTTGTTGCTGCCATTTACATTCGGAAGTGGTGGTGTGGCTTTGCTAGGGACTTTTGCAGTACCAATGCTGCGCCGTCTCAAGGCGGGACAGATTATCCGTGAAGATGGACCACAAGGTCATCTCAAAAAACAAGGCACTCCGACGATGGGTGGGATATTTATTATACCTGTCGGGATTTTATTAGGTTTAGTATGGTCGGGCTTTGATGGCAAGGTACTTGCCTGTAGCTTGCTGACACTCTCATTTGCTTTTATCGGTTGGCTGGATGATTGGAAAATTTTGCGCCGACACTCCAACAAAGGTTTGTCTCCCCGCGCCAAACTTTTACTGCAAGCATTTTTCGCGTCTTGTTTTTGTGTATGGCTAGCATTAACCCAAGATTGGCAAGCGATCGCCACTGTTAATTTGCCCTTGAATTTGGCGATCCCCCTTGGCTTACTATTCTTTCCCCTCGCCCTGTTTGTATTCCTTGGTAGCAGCAATGCGACTAACCTCACCGATGGCTTAGATGGCTTAGCAGGTGGTACTGGCGCGATCGCCTTATTTGGGATGGCAATATTACTATTTCCCAAAAACCCAGAACTTGCCATTTTCTGCATGAGCCTCAGTGGTAGCTATTTAGGCTTTCTCTGGCACAATCGCTATCCTGCTCGCGTATTCATGGGCGATACAGGCTCACTGGCTCTAGGCGGTGCGCTTGCCTCGACTGCGATTCTCGGCAACTTGCTTTGGGCTTTTGCAATTATTGGTGCAATCTTCATCTGGGAATCAATTTCCGTAATTGCACAGGTTGGCTATTACAAGGCAACCAAAGATGAAACGGGTATGGGCAAGCGTCTTTTCAAAATGGCTCCTTTTCACCATCATTTAGAGTTAAGTGGCTGGCATGAGTTACATGTGGTCAAGGTTTTCTATCTGACTGGTGGCTTTTTTGTGGCGATCGCGCTTTTAGTCAGCAAACTTTAACCTTCTCCGAATAAAAAAGGCAGCGCTACGCGCTGCCTTTTTTATTTGCATTCTAAAGAATCTCTAGTATCAATACCTGTTTTAGAATTTGTGCCTTTAGCTTTGGAGCATAGCCATTTACGCTGAGCGCCGTCCATAATCGCGTCAGTAAAGTCTGCACCGTCAATATTCACAAAATCAAAAGTGCTGCGTAATAAAATCGTTTCGACTAATAGCGCGTCACTGAGATCGGCTTTAGCAAAATCAGCTTGATCAAGTAAGCCGTTTGAAAAATCTGCCCCTCTTAAATTAGCATTTCGCAGAATTGAGGCGCTAAATACAGTTCCGCGCAGATCGGCATTTTCAAAGTTTGCTCCCTCCATATTGGCATTGGCAAAACCTGACCCAATGAGATTTCTTCCCGAAAAATCTCTATTTTTTAATTGAGCATGACTAAATGATAGGGTTTCGGCTTGAGTGCTAATCGGGGATATTAGTAAACAAGCAAGCATGATCACGGTGGCGATCGCGAGACGTAAAAATGACATAAATATAAAACACAATCTAATATTTTTATTTTAGAGCCTGACAAACAAAGCCAAGGCGATCGCCTTGGCTTTGTTTGAAATATGAAAAATAAATTAGAGCAGAAGGTCTAGTTTTCGATGTAGTTAAGAACCAAGCCCATTGTTGCGATCGGCAAGATCAAACAAACGAGGGGTACAAGAATATAAGACAAATATGAAGCCGTGTAGTATCCAGTCATGATTGTAGTGTTCCTTATAGTTAAGAGATGAGTTGACGTTTTGCTTTGACAATCCAAAGCTTAGGCTTAATTCCAGAGTAGACCAGCGATTTTTTGCATTGGCGCTACAGAAATGAGGAAATAAGCAAATGCCGCACCACCAGCACCGCCAATCAAGAAGCTGCTAGAAAATTCGCTCCAGCCAGATGGATTACCAAGTTCGGCAGGGGCTTCAAGCGCAGAGCTAGAGATTAGCTTAGTTGCGGTTTGACCATATAGAGACAAGCCGAGGGTCAAAAGCACAACTGCGCCTATAGTTGCCAATAAACCAGCAAGGTCAGCCATTTCAGTATTTCTCAGGGGTCCAAGCAATGCAAAAGGACCGTAGATGAAATAGCCATGAGCCATGCCAATCTCTAGTCCACGACGGCTAGGAGACAAGCCTTCGCGGTAAGCAGGGAGATTACCGATGAAGGCCTTAACGATCGCTGAATCGCTAATTGGTGTAGACAAACTCCCAAGTTGGGGATCGTTTTTGAAAGGTTTTACAAAATCTGTCATAAGTCTTTATTAAGTAAAGATTGCAGGGAGAATTTTGTCTTCATTTTAGGGAATAAGCGCTGATGTCACTGCATAAAGGGTGAGTATCTTTAGAAAACTTCACAACTTTGCGCTTCATTTAGGCGCTGATGGACATAAATCAGCAAGTTGGCAGCGATCGCAAGCAGGTTTACGGGCATTACAAACGGCGCGACCGTGATAAATAATTCTGATTGACCAGTTTTCCCAGTCCCGTTGGGGCAGAAGCCCGATCAAATCACGCTCGACTTTAACTGGCTCTTCAAATTTAGTTAGCCCTAGTCTTTTCGTCAGCCGCTTTACATGGGTATCAACGGTCACACCTGCATTAATTCCGTAGGCATGAGCTAAGACCACATTGGCAGTTTTGCGGGCTACTCCTGCTAGCTTCAGCAGGGATTCCATTGTATTTGGGACTTTGCCATCAAATTCACGCACGATCATTTCGCACGCACTTTTAATATTTTTAGATTTATTGCGATAAAAACCTGTGGAATGGACTAATTCCATTAGTTCATCAAGATCGGCGTTTGCTAAGGCGATCGCATCAGGAAAACGCGCAAATAGTTTCGGCGTGACCATGTTCACGCGCTGATCGGTGCATTGCGCTGAAAGAATCACCGCCACCAAAAGTTGCACAGGGGTCTCGTAATCAAGTGAACAGGTCGCATCGGGATAAATCTGTTTGAGACGAATTAAAATTTCGTTGGCTCGAATTTTTTTGGATGAACGTTTGGTAATAATTCCCATGAAATCGTCGATAAGCAATATGAATTCACCGCGATTTCTATCGTATTTCATTTGCAACGCTTTGCGCTCAAATCAGAACCAGTAAAAATCTTAAAAGGGTTGCTTTGCAACCCTTTTAAGATTTTTACTATGGTTCATTTGATCGGAAATTACTGTAAAGCAATACCTCGGCTTAGAGAACCAAAAACATTGCGGCGATCGCATACACTGATAACAAATGTTTACGCTAGCCGTTAATAACCGCGATCGCATGATAGACAAGAAAAAAGTACTACTGCTGTCTGCTAATCCGACTAATACCGATCGCTTGCGGGTGGAGGCAGAATTTCGAGAAATTGAGGAATGTCTTCAAAAGGCAAATTTGCGCGATCGCTTTGCGATCGTGGCTAAGGGCGCAGTGCGAATTGATGACTTGCAGCCGATCTTGATACAGGAAGTGCCGCGTGTGGTGCATTTTTCAGGACATGGGGCGGGGGCAAATGGCTTGGTTTTGGAAAATGATGCGGGTGAGTGGCAACTGGTTGGCAATGAGCCATTGGCGGAATTATTTCGGATTTTGCAAAATGGTATTGATTGCGTGGTGCTGAATGCTTGTTTCTCGCAGGTGCAAGCCGAGGCGATCGCAAAATATGTGCCGTATGTATTGGGGATGAATATTGCGATCGGCGATCTGGCGGCGATCGAGTTTGCCAAGGGGTTTTATGGGGCATTGTTTGAGGGCAAGTCGGTTAAAGAGTCCTTTGATTTGGGTAAAAATCAAATTGCGCTCAAAAATATTCCTGAAGCGCAAACGCCTGTGCTGTTGGAAAGACGCGATCGCCTAGCGCCTCAAACTTTACTAACAAATACTCCGCTCGAAGAGCCTGAAGGCACAGTGAGAATTGGCTCCGATTTTTATATCAGCCGATCGCCTCAGCAGGAGCAATCCTATCAAGCGATCGCCAGATCCCATGCCCTATTGCGATTAAAATCTCCCAATTGTATGGGTAAATCTTCATTATTGGTGCGCGTACTGGAAGAGGCTCGGCGCTTGGGCAATCGCACGACATGGATTGATTTACAAAAATGCGATGGCAAGTTTTTTGAGAATATGGATCGCTTTTTGCAATGGTTTTGTGCAGTAATTGGGCGAGACTTGGGTGTGAAAGCAAAGCCAAGTGATGATTGGGATGAAATATATGGCGCAAATAGCAACTGCGAAGGATTTTTTGCTGAGTATTTGCTGGTTGACGATCGCCCGTTGGTAATTGCGATTGAAAATTTAGATCGCATATTTTTACATGAAGCGATCGAGGTTGATTTTTGCGGCTTATTGCGTGGTTGGCATGAGCAAGGCAAGCATGATCAAAAATGGGGCAAATTGCGGCTAGTACTTGCCTATTCGATGGAATCTTTTTCCACAAAAGATATTAACCAATCCCCTTTTAATGTGGGTACACCAATCGATTTAGATGAATTTACTCCCATGCAAGTTCATCAGCTTGCCGCACTGCATGGACTGTCAGAGTCACAAATAGAACCCATATTTGAGTTAGTTGGTGGGCATCCCTATCTCATGCGGATTGCACTTTACAATTTAGCTAGTGGCACAAGTTCTATTGAGCAAATCATCCAAAATGCAGCTACGGAAGTAGGACTATTCGGTAAGCATCTCACTACTCGCTTAGGAAAAGTCGAAAAAGACACACATCTCACTGAAGTTTTGCGATCGCTGGTTGACTCCCCACAACCTCTACGCTTCGATCTGGCTACCACGGCAAAATTGGACAGTATGGGTTTAGTATTACGCACAGATCATGGTGTGAAAATTCGTAATCAGTTATATCGCCGCTATTTTCGCGATCGGTTATAGTCACTAAATAAATTAAGCAATTTACTATGCCAGCACTTGACCTATATCACAATGCCGCAAGGCAAGCCCTCATCAAAGATGGTTGGACGATCACCCACGATCCATTACATCTACGTTGGGGGCGAAAGGATATGTATGTCGATCTTGGGGCTAAAAGGTTAATTGTTGCAGAGCGATCGGAGCAGAAAATTGCTGTAGAGGTCAAAAGCTTTCTTGGTGACTCGGAAATGCAAGCTTGTCGCGATGCTGTTGGACAGTTTGCCATCTATCGGGCTGTTTTGCGGCGTACCTATCCCGACTACGTTTTATATTTAGCGATTCGAGATATTGTTTACAGTTCTTTTTTTGAAGAACCAATTGGACAGATCTTAATTGAAGATGAGAATCTTAAATTTATTGTATTTGATGCTGAAAAAGAGGAGATTTTGCAATGGAAAAACTAGCCAAGTATCGCCAAATTATTCAATCGATTTTGCTGACTTACACGGAGATTCCTTATTCTCATGGAGAATTGATTTGTAAGCCGATCTTTGACGAGTCCCGTGATAGCTATTTGTTAATGACTCTTGGTTGGGATCGAAAAACTCGCGTGCATGGCTGCTTAGTCCATCTCGATATTATTAATGATAAAGTTTGGGTGCAACGGGATGAAACGGAAGATGGTGTAACTCGCGAATTGGTTGCAGCAGGAATTCTATCTAGTGATATTGTTTTGGCTTTTCATCCTGCGGATGTACGCCCTTATACTGGTTATGCGATCGCCTAAAAGATTAAATTAAATTAGGAGTTTATAAAATGTCCAAAACACTGCAAGCAACGGAAATTGATCTAGCTAAGCTGGAAGAACTCTTTAGACTCAAACAATCACGCGATCGCGAGTTCTTTGGAGAATGGCGTGACAACTTATCCCAATTGAATGAAAACGAAAAATTAACCTTAGACGATCTGAAAGCTGATTACCTACATCTAGCCAAGCATTCGCTATTGGAGCCAATTGTAAAAATGGTGGTACTGTCACCAATTCTCAAGTTGGCTGGTTTCTATCGCGCTCCGTTCTATCTCAAAGCTGAACAATCAGTAACGATTCTTTCGCAGGAAGAAAATATTACAATTCAAGGACGAATTAATGTTCTGGTATTTAAGCCTCCGTTTTGGGTAGTGGTAATCGAGGTTAAGAGAGCGGCTTATTCGGTTGAGGTGGGTATTCCGCAAGCATTGACCTATATGATGGCAAATCCTCATCTAGAGCGCCCTGTATTCGGACTAGTTACCAATGGCAGCGAGTTTATCTTTCTAAAACTTCAGCAACAGGATACTCTAAGCTATGCCGAATCAGATTTGTTCTCAATTAAGCGCGGTAACGATCTATATACGGTCGTCAGTATCTTAAAACATCTGGCTCAACTAGCGATTTAACAATCAGGGAGAAGAAAAATGATTCGGATTAAAATTGAAGCTCAACTTCCTTTTGAGCAACTCATCCAAACCTTGGAGCAATTAGACCCAAGCGAGCTAGAACAGCTAGTTAATCAAGCAATACGCGTTCAAACTGAACGCAAAATCCTGGGCTTGCCGATAGATCAATCTCTGCTCTTACAGAAAATCAGTCAATGTATTCCCCTTCAATTACAAGAGCGTTATGACTTTCTCATTAGCAAACGTCAAGACAACACGCTTATGGATGAGGAATATCAGGAATTGCTGGGTTTAGGCGATCGCATTGAAACGATTGAGGCAAAACGGCTCGAAAATTTAGCAGAACTCGCAAAACTTCGTCATACATCCCTAACTTCGCTGATCCAAGAATTTCAACTTCAGCCTAAAGCTTTATGACAGCCAAACCTGTTAGCAGCCAATTAAGGCGAATCGTCACCGAAAGAGCTAGAGGATGTTGTGAATATTGCCAAAGTCAAGAGATTTATTCTACACAGAGCTTTTCAGTCGAACACATTACTCCAGTCAGTAAAAATGGTGAGACTACAGCCGATAATCTCGCTCTTGCTTGTCAAGGATGGTTAGTGTCATTAATTTTTCGCCACCTGTATTTTGAAATTTTGAAATGCTTTCGCTGTAAGGCTTAACAAAGTGAAATTTTGCTGGCGGCGAAAAATTAATGACACTAACAAGGATGCAACAACTACAAATACACTAAAATCCAAGGTGTCGATCCTGTAACCATTGAAATCACAAATCTCTACCATCCTCGACAACAAAAATGGGAAGATCACTTTACTTGGGATGATAACTATAGCAAAATCATTGGCTTAACCCCAACGGGTAGAGCAACTGTAGAAGTTCTTAAACTCAATCGTGAAGGACTAGTAAATCTCCGCCGTATCCTCTATGTAACAGGAAATCATCCGCTATTATGACTAACGCTGAGAATTTTGCATATCAAGTTGGTGGTAGCCTCCCTGCGGATGCGCCGAGCTATGTGGAGCGGCAATGCGATCACGAATATTACAATTTGCTCAAAGAGTCGAAATATTGCTATGTGTTTAACTGTCGGCAGATGGGGAAATCGAGTTTGCGGGTGCGGGTGACGCACAAATTGCAAGCTGAGGGGATCGTCTGCGCGACGATCGATCCGCAAAAAATTGGGGTGGAGGTGACTTGCGAGCAGTGGTATGCCAGCGCGATCAGGAGTTTGGTGGGGGATTTGAATTTAAAGGGCAAGTTCGAGCTGCGAAGTTGGATTAAAGAGCGGGAGATGCTTTCGCCTGTGCAGCGCTTTGCGGAATTTATTGAGGTGGTGTTGCAGGAGGTTGATACGCCGATTGTGATTTTTGTGGAAGAGATCGATCGCTTGTTGAGTCTCAAGTTTGGCATGGATGATTTTTTTGGTTTGGTAAGGTCATTTTTTGAGGATCGCCCGACAAAGCCCGAATATAATCGCCTCACTTTTTCGTTTTTGGGTGTGGCGACACCGACGGATTTGATCCAGAGTCATAATACTTCGGCGTTTAATATTGGCTATGCGGTGGAGATGTCGGGGTTTACTTTTGATGAAGCTTTGCCTTTGATGCAGGGTTTGGCGCGTAAGGTGGCGAATCCGCAGGATTATTTGGCGGTGGCGGTGCGTTGGACGGGGGGACAGCCTTTTTTGATTCAGCGTTTGTTGGGGATAATTGAAAAGGAGTTGGATGGAGTTACACCGTCTGAAAATATTGCGGATTGGCTGGAGGGGTTAGTTCAGGAGCGGATTGTCACTAATTGGGAATCGCAGGATGCGCCGCCACATTTGACAACGATTCGCGATCGGGTGATTAGTGTAGAAGAGAAGTTACGGGGGCGGATGTTGGGGTGTTATCAGCAGGTTTTGGCGGATGGGGAGTTGGAGGACGATCGCAGTGAGGAGCGATCAAAGTTGCGGTTGACGGGGTTGGTGGTCAGGAGAGATGGGAAATTGCGATCGTACAATCCGATCTATGCCTTGGTGTTTAATAATCTTTGGGTGGAGCGACTGTTAGCGGATTTGCGTCCTGAGTTTTATGGGTCGGCGTTTCGGGCTTGGCAGGAGGCAGAAGAGGGGCTAAATCAGGGGTTTCTATTGCGGGGGCAGGCGTTGGCGGATGCAGAGGTATGGGCGAGAGGGAAGCGGCTTAGTGATATTGATGAGCAGTTTTTGAGGGAAAGTCGGGAGATGGGGAGGCTGGAGAGCGATCTCAAGTTAGAGGCTGCGGAGCAGGAGAGGTTAATTGCTTTGAAGCAACAGGAGGTTGCGGAAGAGGAGGCAAGAATTTTAGCTGAGGCTAAGCGGAAGGCGGATCGCAGGGTGAGAGTTGGTTCTTTTATTTTGATTGGTACTCTTTTTGCGGCGATCGTGGCTGGGGTGTCGGCGACTTGGTTTGTGAATAATGCGAATGTGAAGGTTGCGGAGACGCAGAAGGATTCTCAGTCGAAGCTGCTAATAGCAGAAGCTAGGATTGATAGCGCTAATGCTAAAGCCATATTTCTGGATAAGCGAGAATTTGATGCAATACTGCTTGCATTAAGAGCAGGAAGTAAGCTTAAACAATCCCCTCCTAATCTTCTTAAAAGCATTAATGGAATATTTGAGACAGGAGTAGTTCTAGAAAATATTCTCTACCATATTCGAGAAAAGAATCGGCTAGAAGCTAATCAGGAAATTATAACAAGTTTGGCGATTTCACCTGATGGCAACACGATAGCTACTGGTGGTTGGGATGGTACAGTTAAACTATGGGATAGTAATGGACAGGAAGTTAAAAAGCTAGACATAGATAAAGAGAAGGGTATTATTACTAGTGTGGCTTTTTCCAATGATGGGAAAACAATTGGATTCGTAAGGTATCCCAGTATTGTTATTCTTATTGACAAAGAAGGAAAGCAAGCAGAAAATATTTTTAAGCAACATGAAAAAGAAGGTACAAGAAATATTTCCTTTGTTCCTAACAGTAATAACTTTATTACTACAGGTGATTCAGGTATTGTAAGGCTGTGGAATATAGAAAGTAAAGATTCAATTATTTTCGCAAATCATGATAGAGTTTCAAGCATAGCAGTTTCATCTGATGGATCAACAGTTGCTACAGCCAGTTATGATGGGAGTGTCCAAGTTCGAGACAGAAAAAGTAAAACACTTTTATTTCCTATATTAAAGAATGAGGGAGGAATTTATAATATTGATTTTTCTCATGACGGGAAATT
Organism: Pseudanabaena sp.; assembly: GCA_041687725.1. Lineage (GTDB taxonomy): Bacteria > Cyanobacteriota > Cyanobacteriia > Pseudanabaenales > Pseudanabaenaceae > Pseudanabaena. The sequence continues at coordinate 1,973 of JBDNJN010000255.1, read as the reverse complement.
GATAGCCATTGGTAGTGGTAGAGACTTAAAGATTTTTGATAAAAATGGAAAGGGAAGAACGTTTCCTACTAAACATGAAAAAGCGATTACAAGTATAGCATTTTCTCCCGATGGCGCTATGATTGCCACAGCTAGTCCTGACAGAAAAATATATATCTGGGGTATAAGAGGTAATTTATTACAAACTTTTATTGGACATGGAGGAGGGATAATTTATCGAGGTGCTAAAGCTAGCATGGCATTTTCTCCAGACAGCAAATTACTTGTTTCATCTATTAATGATAACGCAATTAAAATTTGGGATATAAATGGCAAAGCGACTGAATTAATCCTTCAACATGTTGGATTATCAAAACAGTTAGCATTTTCTCCTGATGGAAAAACAATTGCTTTTAGTAGGAATGACGGCAAAGTTGAGCTAAGGGATACAAACACAAAAAAACTTAAAGAAATTTTTGAAACTTTTGATTCTCCAAGAGAAATTACTCGTATTACATTTTCACCTGACGGCAAAACAATTGCTATCGGCAGCAATGATGGTAAAGTTGTACTAAGGAATATTGACACCAAAGAAATTAGGAATATTCCGAACTATCGAGGAACGATCACCAATATAGTATTTTCTCCTGACGGAAAGACAATTGCTATTAGCAATAATGAAGGTATTTTTGAACTAAGGGATGTAGATACGGAAAACCTCAAAGCCAGTCTAAAGTATAACTCAACAGTTACTAGTGTTGCATTTTCACCTGATAGTCTAACAATTTTTGTTGCTAGTATTAATAAGATGTCCTTATTAAATAGCGAAGGAAAAGAAATCAAATTACTATTGGGACATAGTGATATTGTCAACGATATTAAATTTTCTCCAGATGGACTTACGGTTGTAAGTGCGGGTGAAGATGGTAAGCTGATTATCCGAAATGCACGAGGAGAAATAATCAAAACTACATCAGGACATTATGACGGTATCAAGAAAGTAATGTTTTTGCCTGATTCTCAAACTTTTTTGACTCTTGGCGGCGAGAATAAAGTAAATCTAAGGGATCGAAAAGGAAACAATCTATATGTTCTTAGATACGATCAAGTTATTGATATGGCAATTTCTTCTGAAGGTAAGCTAGCCTTAATCACCAATGATGGACAATTAAGGCTATTAAACTTTAATATTGATAATTTGCTGTCTAGTGCTTGTGGCTGGTTGCGCGATTATCTCACCACCAACCCTAACACCACTGATGAAGACAGACAAATGTGCGGCATCCCTTCAAGGAAAAAGTAGAAAGGAGAAAGGAAAAAGGAAAAACTCTTCGTCCGATTGATTTATAAATTTCTTTGTTGATGATTAACGTAAGAGCGAAGGACATTATTAATTACTGATTGATAGCCCTTATCCTGACTTTTAAACCAATCCAAAACATCGCTATCCAATCGAATCGAAACTGCTTTTTTCGCGATGGGCTTTACCATTTTTGCCGTTTCCCAAAAGTTATCATCCAATTCAGGAATATCTAAAGTATCAATATCGGAATCAGGAATATTCTGAATCTCTTCAAGACGTTTGCGCGAGATACTCATAGTACTTTCTCTTTTCTTTTTGCTGGTTTTGCCGATTTTTATTTTCGTCCCATTCAAATTTCATGAGATTTGCAATACATTTTGTATATACATATTAAAACGGAAATAGCGATCGCTCTACCAATAAACACATTGCGATCAATGGCGATCGCGCAATGTGCGGCATTGAGGCAAAGAAAAAAGTCTGAATCACGGATTTGACGGATTATGGGATTACACAGATTTTTGTTTTTTCAACCTGTTACGTTTTTGTCCAGCAATTCTCATTATGACTTTTTACCTCCTTGAGCTTTAAAATTCTGGACGAGAGAATAGGCTTTTCAAGCCTAGCTATTGAAACTATTCTCAATAGCTAAAGCCAAATCAAGTCAAAATTTCCATAATGAGAATTGCTG
>JBDNJN010000254.1:0-29382 GCA_041687725.1 Pseudanabaena sp. | reverse complement strand
GTTCGCTGACTTTGATCTCTATTGTTTTCGGGGCTGACATCTCTTTTTCCTCCTACTCACTCTCCCTCTATTATCGCCTGTTTTTTCCTGCTTCTCTTCTAATCTTTACGTTTCGTTACTTCAGCCAGCGTGTACTAGTAGAAAGATTTCCAGATTTGGAACTAGATTTACTACTTTTTTGGGGTTGATAGCGATAGAAACGCTCAAAAATTTGTGATAACTCTGCTTCAGGAATGCCTAGCCCTGTATCTTTAATTTGGACTTGAACTTGATTTTGTAAAACGATTGCCTGCGCGGTAATCTGGATTTTGCCGCCTGTGGCAGTATAGGCGATCGCATTACTAACTAGATTTGTAAACAAGCGCCCTAAGCGATCGCGATCGCCTGACACAATTAAACTTGGTTCTAAATTGGGTAATTCTAGTAAAATTTGTTTTTGATCAGCCAGCATTTTCTGTTCCTGCCCCACTTCATGCAAGATTTGCGATAAATTACAAGCCTCTCGTTTCTGATTCGCAATACCGCCATCATGACGCGCCAAAAATAATAAATCTTCAATCAATCTTCCTAAACGCCGCGTAATTCTTTCAATTGCTTCGAGTTGCGATCGCTGGAACTCTGGATCGTCATCGGCGATCGCAACTTGAACATTAGTTTGAATAACAGCGATCGGATTGCGAAGTTCGTGGGAAGCATCAGCCGTGAACTGTTTCAACCTTTGATAGGATTCGCGCACAGGTTCCATCGCAATTCCTGCTAGCCACCAACCGCACAATAGAACCACAAATACCATCAGCGTTGTCCCGATCGCTAGATCGAGAAATAACTGCTTGATGGGCTTGGTAACTTCAAACCAAGGATGACTAATGCGTAGATACCCCAATAATTTTCCATTAATCACAATCGGTTCAGTCATCTGTCGTAATGGTTCTGCTTCTGATAAATGCTCCGATAAATGGATAGTGCGATAAATTGGCTGCAAGATACCTTTCTCGCGCTGTTGTAATGGTTCTGTAGTTTGATTAGTTGTCCAGAGGATCTCGCCACTAGGACTAAACCAATCAATATCAATATGATCGGCATCGATCACCTGAGCATTTGCCGAAAAATTGCGACTAAAATCTGATTCCAAATCAATCAAATTAGAACGAATTAGCGATCGCTCAATCACTTCGGCAACATGATCGATCGTGTCATCAATGCGATCAATCAAAGTTGTCTGCACATACAGATAGAATCCTGTCGCAAATACAATCAACAAAATTGCGGTAACGATCGTATACCACAGCGCTAGACGACGGCGCATTGACTGAAAGACAGGATTAGGGGTGGGAATCATAAATTCTGATGAGCAAGGGGCTTAAGCCCCTTGTTTATTATTTAAATTCTTCTAAAATAGTCAACAATCTATTCTGGCAAAAATCTGGAATTAATTCACTGAGAGGAATTTCACGCTTACCACCACCGAGCAAGATCATCGTTCCGCTTAATACTTTAGTAACATCTGCTGATGTAATTCCATCCAACATCGGATAAAATTTTTCTGCAAGTGGGTGATGCAGATGAGCATCATTTAAATACAAATGCCACTTGGCAATGTCAATATAAACATCTTCAGCGATCGCGGCAGCCAGTTTTTCAATACGTTCTGAGGTACTCACTTTTTTGATAACTCGTAGTGTAATCAAGTAAGATTAGTATGATCTGGCAAAACTAAAACTTAAGTAAATCGAAAATATTTTGAACTGACATCTGCCAATCGTTTAGAATTTTTAACATTAGCAAAATATCCATTCCATAATGGCTATTAAAGCGATCGTCTTTAAATGTCAGAATCATTTTTTCTTGAGCAACAATTAGCCAGCCAAGTTTTGTGCCATATTTTAACCTAAAGTTCTGGATCAATTCCTTCAGGGAAATTGGGATCAATCTGTTTTTCTTTGGAAAGCACCCAAATTCCATGTCCAAGGATGAATATGCCCCAGATAACGGCTACCCAAACTGACCATATCCAAACTTTTTCAGTGATTGATTGGATAAACCACATACAAGTGCTGCAAGCCGAGTAGATGGCAAGATGCAAATAAAAGTTGACTCTGCGTTCGAGAGTTTGGTATTCGGGATCATTAGGATCTGGGGGCTTTGATAGCTTGGGCATAGAAAATTCAGAAACACAGCAAATTTAACTAAAACTTATGCTACAGCCTATTGAGGCTTTAAGGGGGGACGGAGAGATTTTTGAAAGTGCCGCGAAGCGCTGTAACCCAAAACTTAAGTAGATAAGCATAACAAAACCCAAAAAGCTGTGGCGCACGCGCAGCGTGCGCCGCAGCTTTTTGGGTTTTAAAGTTTCTTTTGCCTACCTATTTATTTGGAACTCATCGATTTTGGCAAAGGGACAAGCGGTTCTTCCATCGCAATTAAGATTGGTTCTTCTTTTACTTGTGCAGGAGACTTAATGCTATTTGCGACTGGGCTAAATTGAGGACTAGAGTTGAACGTAAACAGCGAACCAAATATCCCAACCACAGCCGCAACTGATATACCGATACCCGCTAATTTCCATTTACGGCGTTGCGATCGCTTGTCAATTTCTGCCATGACGCGATTAATCATTACATCTGTCTCTGATTTCGCAGATGAATGTGCTGCCACAGGGACAGGCAGGTCAATTAATAACTGGCGTAGCTTTAGTTGTTGTTGATAAAGGCAACGGAAATTAATATCATCGGAGAGCCATTGCTCCACAAGTTGCTCTTCAGCGTCAGTTACTTCGCCATCTATATACGCACTTAGTAACTCAAAGCGTTCCTCTGGAATAATCATAGAACTATTAAAAATTTGGTTAGTACTCATAACTTCAATACTTCCCTCGTTACATATTGGACAAATAGGGTTGTAGTTGCGCTTGTAGTTTCAATCTTGCTCTAGCTATGCGCGACTTTACTGTACCAAGCGATACACCTGTTAATTCAGAAATTTCTTCATAAGATAAACCCTGAATTTCTCGTAACACAATGGTTTCGCGGAAACTAGAAGGTAAATCTTGAATGGCTCTGCGAAGTTGTTCATAAAACTCCTGCGTAGACATATTTTCAAGCGGACTAGGAGCAGCGCTAGGCAAGTCCCAAGTCATTTCATCACCATCGCCAGACATAAATGGTGCATCGATCGAAACGGAACTGCCAACTCGCTTGCGCTTACGCAACTCGTCATAAAACAAGTTGGTGGCAATCCGACTCAGCCAACCGCGAAATTTTTCAGGTTCTTGCAAACGTTTAATATTGCGATAAACACGCAACCATACTTCCTGCGCGAGATCGGCGCGATCTTGCCAGTCGGGGGCGAGTTTATACAAAACCTGATCGACATAGGATTGATTACGCCGCATAAGTTCTGCAAACGCAGACCTACTGGTTTGCGCCTCGGTTTGGCACAGTTGTACCAATTCAACGATGGGAAGCTTATCGACAGACACGGACTTAGAGGGCAAACACCCTGCGCTGGTTGACCAAGATAGGCTATAACTCATCAATCAATCGCTCCTGCTTGAATTTTCACGTGACTCAAAAAGTCTGTGTATCTATGTTCAAGTTTTAGGACGGATAATTAGAAAAGTTTGTTCCTATCAAAATAGAGTGTTACTTGACGTTAAAGCTATTTCAAGATGGATAATAACAGTTAGTTTGTCTGCTTTTGCTAATCCATCTATTTTCTATCTAAATTCTTTACTTAGTGTCAATTATGCAGCGATCACAATGGATATCAGTTTTGACAGGTGCTGTCACCGTGATTTTGGGAGTGGGTTATTTGATTTTGGTGCAGGTGCTTGATTGGCGCGGCGGCGAAATGTTACCTGCTCCTGTCGATCTTTCTTTACTTTTGTTGATGTCACGCTTCGCGTGACACTAAAGTAGAGAGAGACGCTTTGCGTCTCTCTCTACTTTATGGGTTTTATGAAACTAACCAGAAAAGGTCATTACAGCGTGAAGGCGATGCTCGATCTGGTAGTTTGGGCAAAACGTAAGCCTGTATCAGTACGCGAAATTAGCGATCGCCAGTCGATTCCTGCGCCATATTTAGAAAAAATTTTGATCGCGTTGCGAAAAGCCGATTTGGTGGAGTCGAGTCGTGGTGTGCAGGGTGGTTATCGGCTAAAGCGATCGCCTAAAGACATTTCATTAGGCGAGATTTTGTCGGCAGTTGGTGAAGATACTCACCCTCTGCCACGACTAAAGCCAGAGGAAAAACTTGCTTCTGATTGGGTGACTTTTGCGCTTTGGCAAAGACTCGATCGCAAGCTTAAGGATGCTCTTTATAGTATTTGTCTTGAAGATCTTTATTATGATGCTCGTAGTTGGCAAGCTGCTCAAGGACAAAGCGCAGGATTTATTATTTGAGCGATCGCTCCATTTACAGCGTAAGGCGCTGACATAGAACCCAGATAATTTTTTGAAAGTGCCGCTTCGCGGCACTTTCAAAAAATTATCTGTATTACTCAAACCCTAAGTAGGCTATAAGACTATAATCAAAGTAAGGAAATCTTACTTTCTATATTTCTGAATTATCAAATTAGGAAGTTTAATATGCTTGCTAAGTTAACCTCTAAAAATCAGCTTACACTTCCTAAACGCATTAAAAAAGAGATTGGAGATGCCGAATATTTTGATGTCAAGGTAGTGGATGGACAAATTATCCTTACGCCTGTAAGAATGCAAAGTGCTAATGCTGTGAGGACTAAGCTTGCAGCTTTGGAGTTGAGTGAACAAGATATTGCTGATGCAGTGGCTTGGGCGCGGAAGTCATGACTGATCGCTTGCGGGTGGTAATTGACACAAATTTGGTGCTATCAGCTTTAGTGTTTGGTAAAAATACTGCAAAATTGCGACTAGCTTGGCAAGGCGATCGCTTTATTCCTTTAGCTTCTAAGCAAACCATTACTGAGTTGATTCGGGTGCTTGCCTATCCAAAGTTCAAACTGACAAGAACGGAACAAGAGCATTTGTTGTCAGATTATTTACCCTATTGCGATACGGTGTTGATGCCTTCTCAATTACCTTTGACTCCTGAATGCCGCGATCCTTTTGATGTACCTTTTCTTGTTTTAGCGCTGGTTGGTCGAGCAGACTATTTGGTTACAGGCGATCGCGATTTGCTTTGTCTTGTCGATAGCTTTTCTTGTCCGATTGTCACTGCTGAAAAGTTTTTGGAGATCGTTAAATAAGATTTATGTGGGGCGATCGCCTAAAAATATTTCATTAGGCGAGATTTTGTCGGCAGTTGGTGAAGATACTCACCCTTTTCCACCACTAAAACCGCAGGAAAAACTTAACTCTGACTGGGTGACTTTTTCACTTTGGCAAAGACTCGATCTCAAGCTTAAGGATGCTCTTTATAGTATTTGTCTTGAAGATCTTTATTATGATGCTCGTAGTTGGCAAGCTGCCCAAGGACAAAGCGCAGGATTTATTTGGCTATCTACTTATTTTATTGAAACCAGAAGACTAGATAATAGAAACAACTATAAGCACAGGCTAGGGACATGAAAAAAGCCGAAAAAGGTGACTACGATTTATTTCAGCCTGCCTATCAAGCACAACAGGATTGGAATTATCTAATCGCGATGATCGCCCTAAAAATTCGGCAATCCCTTGAGCTATCGGAGATTTTGCAAACGACTGTCGATGAAGTGCAGAATTTGTTGACTTGCGATCGCGTAATCCTCTATCGATTTGAACCTGATTGGAGCGGTCAGGTCGTTGTCGAGTCAGTATCCGATCCACAATGGTCATTGCTTGATCGCGTAGTAGTTGACGCTTGCTTTGAATCATCTTGGCTCGAACCATACCAAGAATCGAAATTTGTGGCAATCGCCGATGTGGAAAAGCAGACCATAACTCCTTGCTATGCCGAGTTTTTGGCTGAGTTTCAGATTAAAGCAAACTTAGTCGTTCCCGTTCTCCACGCATCCAATCTTTGGGGACTGCTAATTGCTCATAACTGCGTGGCTCCGCGACCTTGGCAACCACAAGAAATTGAGGGGCTACAGCGAATTGCGGTGGATGTGGGTATTGCCATTTATCAAGCCTCGTTATTGGAGCAGCTACAGACCGCAAAGGCAGATTTAGAAGCACAGGTATTGGTTCGCACTCAGGAAATCCAGAACGCTAATCAACAGCTTTACCAATTGGCAGCGATCGTTGAATCTTCTCAATATGCGATCATCAGCAAAACAACCGATGGGATCATCACAAGTTGGAATCGGGCTGCCGAAGAGCTATTTGGCTATGTTGCGGAAGAGATGATTGGCTCTCATATCAAAGTGTTGATTCCGATCGCACTTCAAGCAGATGAGGTGAAAATTTTACAATCTCTCTGCCAAGGACAAGGGGTGAACAATTATGAAACTCAAAGACTACATAAGGATGGCAGCTTACTAGATGTGGCTTTGACGATCTCGCCAATTTATGATGTAACTGGGCAGGTAGTTGGAGCTTCAAAAATAGCGCGTAACATTAGCGAACAGCTCGCTGCCTTACGGGAACGCAAGCAATCTGAATTAGCCCTTCAACAAAGTGAAGGCACAACTCGCGCTTTGATTCACGCAATTCCTGATCTAATGTTTCGAGTTAATCGGCAGGGAATTTATTTAAGTTCCCCTGAAACCTCAGACTTAATAGCCTTACAAGGCGCGGAAAAGTCTCTTGGGAAAAATATGGCTGAATATCTGCCGTCAGAGGTTTACCAACGCCAAATGCAGTCCATAGAGATGGCTCTGACAACTAGACGAATTCAAATTTATGAACATGAAATAACGATCAATGGACGGGTGCAGCAGGAAGAGGTCCGAGTTGTCCCCATTGAAGATGTGGAAGAAGTTCTATTCATCATCCGAGATATTAGCGAACAAAAAGCTGCCCTCAAGGAGCGCGAACAAGCTGCACTAACCTTACAAAAAAGTGAAGCTACAAATCGCGCTTTGATTCGAGCAATTCCAGATTTTTTGGTGTGGATGCAGCTAGATGGGACGCAAATTACAGTGGTTAACGAGCAGTCAATTCACTGTCTCTATGCAACACATGGTATTGCTGGTAACAACATTACCGAAATTATGCCCTTAGAGATCGCTCAAGAGCGCATCCAGCTTGCCCAAATTGCGATCGCAACGGGGGAACTCCAGAAACAGGAGTATGAATTTATCGATGGAGAACAAATCTATTACGAGGAAGCACGGATAGTTCCCGTATCAAAAGACGCAGTATTGATTGTGGTCAGAGATATTAGCGATCGCAAACAGATTGAACTCGATCTAAAATCTGCCAAAACTCAGTTAGAACTGGTACTCCAAGCATCATCAGAAGGATTTTGGGATTGGAATTTAATCACTGGCAATATTTATTTTTCGCCTCAATGGAAAGCGATGCTCGGCTACGAAGATCATGAGCTAGAAAATACTTTTGAAATGTGGCAAACATTGATTTTTGAAGATGATCTAGCGATCGCCTTACAACTAGTTGAAGACTACAATAGTGGCAAAATTAATCAGTTTATTGCAACTCAAAAATACCATCACAAAAATAGCTCTACTGTCTATATATTGTCTCGCGCCATTAATCAGAAAGACGATCATGGCAATGCCACCCGCATGATTGGCAGTCATTTAGATATGACCCAATTAGTCGAAATACAAGAAGCCCTAAAAACCTCAAAAATGCAGTTGAGTAGTATTTTAGACGGTTCTCTAAGTGGCATCATGGCATTTCGCTCAGTGCGCGATGAACAAAATAAAATTATTGATTTTGAATGGTTGCTCAGCAACCCCACAGCCTGCAAACTCGTCGGCAGATCAGAGAGTACTCTTATTGGCAATCGGTTGTTAGTAGAACTGCCAGGCAATCGGGACGAGGGATTATTTGATCTCTATGTGCAGGTAGTGGAATCAGGAGAAGCGATGCAGCGCGAATTTTACTACTGTCATGATGGTATTGATAGTTGGTTTGAAAATATTGCAGTCAAATTAGGTGATGGCTTTGCGGTAACTTTCCACGATATCACGGCAATTAAACAAGCAGAAAAGTCACTCCAATTGGCAAACCAACAACTTAGCGATCGCCTTGACGATCTCAAACAACGCAATGCCGAAATGTTGCTCTTGAGCGAAATTAGTGATTTTCTCCAAGCTTGCTTAACTGTCCAAGAAGCCTGTAACACGATTAGCAGTCTTGTCGAGCCATTATTTCCCGAATGCTCTGGCAGCATTTTTATCACCAATTCGTCGCGTAACCAAGTTGAAAAAGTCGCATCTTGGGGTAATAATCTGCACTCGCAAAATGATTTTCATCCCCAAGATTGCTGGGGACTACGGCGGGGAAAAGTGCATTTCGCGGGACGCGATCGCTCAGGGCTACGTTGTAATCATGTTGATGCGAATCAAAATATTGTGACGACCCTATGTATTCCGATGATCGCCCAAGGCGAAACTCTCGGATTATTTTATCTAAGTACCGAAACCACCGCCGCCTTGCCCGAATTAAACCAACAGCTTGCGAAAACCGTAGCCGAACAAGTGTCTTTAGCGATCGCCAATCTAAATTTGCGCGAAACATTACAAAATCAAAGTATTCGTGACGCATTAACAGGACTCTTTAACCGCCGCTATCTCGAAGAATCTCTCATCAAAGAAGTATCCCGCGCCCAACGAAATCAACATGCGATCGGTATCGTCATGATCGATATCGACCACTTCAAAAAGTTTAATGACACCTTTGGTCATGATGCTGGTGACTATGTACTGCAATCTGTAGGCGCTTTGCTGAAACAAAGTATTCGCGGCTCCGATGTGGCCTGTCGCTATGGCGGCGAAGAGTTAACCCTAATTTTCCCTGAATTATCTTTGCAAGAAACGGCAGTCAGGGCAGAAGGTGTTCGTGAGGCGATCGCGCAACTCAAACTCTCGCTCAATGGTCAATTCTTAGGAACTTTGACCGCATCGCTAGGTGTAGCAGCTTTTCCTGAACATGGAACAACAGGAACGGCTGTGATCCAATCCGCCGATGCTGCCCTCTATCGCGCTAAAGCGGCTGGACGCGATCGGGTCATGATTGCCCCATAAATCGGTTTAAAAAAAGGCTGTAGGGATTTGCCCTACAGCCTTTTTTAAACCGATTTACTCCGAATTTGGCGCATGAGGTTTGCCATCTCGATCGCACCCATGCCAAACTCCCAACCTTTATTACTTTTGATGCCAGCCCGTTCTAAGGCTTGCTGCATCGTGTCGGTAGTTAATACTCCGAAAATAATTGGTACGCCTGTCTGATAAGAAGCCGCCGCCACACCCTTAGAAACTTCACTTGCCACATAGTCAAAATGAGGCGTATCACCACGAATGACCGCACCCAAGCAAATAATTGCGTCATAACGTCCTGAAACGGCTAATTCTTTCGCTACCATCGAGATTTCGAGGCTACCAGGAACCCACGCATAATCAACTTGGTTGCCAGTCTCCGAAACATCAACGCCATGTCGCAACAGTGAATCTTGACATCCTTGGAGGAGCTTACCGACGATCAGGTCATTGAATCGAGCTACCACGATCGCAAAGCGTAAACTATCTGTGTTGGTAAAGCTACCTTCAAAACTGGTCATAAAGTTAACTTAAAATCACAAATAAAAAATTACAAATGGTTAGGAGGAACGCATAGCGCTCCTCCTAAAATACCTAAGCTACAAAAGCATTCAAAATGCCAATGACAATTACGAATGCTAACCAAATCAGGGAGCCGAGAAATAAAAGGGGCTTGGTTTGGTTCCAAGAGCTTGGTGATGCGTAAGCAACTGGTACACCAATCACCAAAACGAAAGAAAACAGTACAAAAGCTGCTAACAAAAGCTGGAATAAAATAGTCACTTTTTTAAACTCCGAAATTCTAAATCAAAATATTATGACAAATCCTCTACACCAAACTACCAGAAAATGCGTCTCTCTTGGGATTGCTATTCTCAAGAACAAGGGGCTTAAGCCCCTTGTTTCTTTCTGAATTTTAATCTTGCTACAAAGCGCCTGCGGCAGTGCGATCGAGTACGCCTTCAGATAAATGTGTAGTAATATTCCCAGACTGCAAGATCGGGCGACCCTGTACGCCTTGAGGATAATCAATCACACTTACGCCGCCATTACCTTGCTTAAACACCCAAAATTGTTCAGGTGTAAAGTCAAATAATAAACAAAGGATCGCTTTGTTGACGGCATCGTGAGCAACGACTAGGGCAGTTTCACCTGCGGGAACTGACTCGACAATTTTTTGCCAAACGATCGCCACCCGATCCCAAACCTGCTGTAAATTTTCGCCTTCGGGCATTTGTACGGTTTCGGGTTGATCTTGCCAGATGGCGAGTTGACCAGCAAATTCGGCTTCGATTTCATGTTCAAATTTACCTTCCCATAAGCCATGAGAAATTTCTTTGAGTTCATCAAATAGCTCAAGTTTGATCTGCGGATGCTTGCTTAAAATTTCTAAAGCCGTATCTTTAGGACGCAGCATTGGACTACTAAAGGCTTTGTCGATTTGAACTTTTGCCAAAAATTCGCTAGCGCGTCGGGCTTGAGCATGACCGTTATTATTAAGCGGGACATCAATTTGTCCTTGAAAACGCTTTTGGCGATTCCACTCAGTTTCACCATGACGAACTAGTAATAGACGCGCCCCATTGTGATTTTTTTTGAGAGGTGGGAAAGGCGAACCAGAAATATCGGTAAGATGGCTAGCCAAATTCAGTGATTCTAGTTGCACACCATCGGCAATACTTGGGCCTTGAAAATTGAGGACGCTAATAGCGCAATTGACTTGCTGAATATTGTGATAAAGGCTGACGGGGATGCCGATCGCTGAGCAAATCAGGGCGCGATTGATGCCACTATGACCAACTAGCAAAATTGTTTTACCTTGATATTTTTCCAGAATCTCTGTCCATAGGGCTTTGGCTTGCTCAAACAGATCGAGGATCGGATAGCGATCGCCTAGTTGAAATCTCTCAGGCTCATTTTGCCAAAGCTGATATTTTTCAGGTAATTTCTCTTTAACGTCACTGGCGAGCATTGACTCCCATTCGTTGAGATCGATTTCTAATAAACCCTCAGTGGTGGCTAACTCTGGTGGATTAAAATTTTCAGACAAAATAAGCTTAGCGGTATGCTGAGCGCGAACTAGAGGGCTAGCATAGGCGACATCAATATTTAGGTTCGCCAAAGCTTTTCCTGCTAGCTTGGCTTGTTGCTTACCCTTGTCGGTCAAAACAGACTGCAATTCTGGGCGATCGTAATTACCCCGTCCTTGAATTTTGCTCAGGATGTTAAAATTAGTCTCGCCGTGACGGATTATAACTACTCGCGTGCTCAGAATCTTGCCCTCAATTTGCTTTCGACTACTAACAATACTAAAACATTATTAAGAAATTGTAACGCTCAATGCTGCGCTATAATATTGAGATAGGCTTAACCTAGCTGATAGCTGAAACGCATCTAGCCGCTAATTAAGCGATCGAGCTTACTCACCAGAATCATAAACTTGAACCATCAAGTACGCTGTTTTACCTATAGGCTGAATGCTGTAGGCGAATGGTGTAAGCAACTTTTAGATAGTCTGATAAACGCCAGTCTAAGGAATAACTTGTATTCTTTTAACGAAACCCCACCAATTTTCCATACAAAGCAATATGTCTCATCATCGTAATGTCAGAGCAGACACAGCAATCAGTTACTAGCTTCGGTACATAGCTAAGTGACTGATCGACGATATAGACAGATTGCGATCGAAATTTTTTTTCTTATTTTCGTTATTGGTATGTTGTGTTTTGAAGCCCCTATCAAGACTTTTTGAGTCTGTTGATAAAGGGCTTGAAAGATATTTTTTAATATTTTTTTTATACGAAGTTTAGAAAAAATATTTTTCAGGTAGGTTCTTAGGCTGGCTCTCTTGAATCGAAGAAATTCTGAGGAAATTGAATGCCAAAACAAATAATTATTGCAGAGCAGTATCGAATTGCTGCTGTATTTAGCGAAGATCAAATTGAAGAAATTGTTGTTGCCGCAGGAACTCACCAAGTTAGTGATATTTACTTAGGCGTTGTCGAAAATGTTTTAACTAGTATTGATGCAGCGTTTGTGAATATTGGCGATGGCGATCGCAATGGCTTTATTCACATCACTGACCTTGGTCCTTTAAAGATGCGGCGATCGTCTGGCTCGATCAGCGATCTAGTCGTACCGCAACAGCGCGTGCTGGTGCAGGTAATGAAGGAGCCAACGGGTAATAAAGGACCACGCCTAACTGGAAATATCTCTTTACCAGGTCGTTATGTAGTGCTGCTGCCCTTTGGTCGGGGCGTAAACCTATCTCGACGCATTCGTAGTGAGGCTGAGCGGAATCGACTTCGCGCCCTTTCCATTTTGGTCAAGCCTGCGGGTATGGGCATTTTGGTGCGGACTGAGGCGGATGGGATGCCTGAAGAACAAATTATCGAGGATCTTGATAATTTGCAGCGTCAGTGGGAGGGCATTCAGCAGGATGTGGCAACCACGCGCCAGCCGACTTTGCTCGATCGCGAACGTGATTTTGTGCAACGGGTGTTACGAGACTTATATAGCACTGAAGTTAATCGGATCGTTACTGACACTCCCGATGGTTTACGACGGATTAAACAGCATTTGCTGGGCTGGGCTGATGGCAAAATCCCTAATGGCTTGATGCTTGACTATCATCGTGAGCGCACGCCGATTTTGGAATATTTCCGAGTCAATGCGGGTATCCGTGAAGCGCTCAAGCCTAGGGTCGATCTGCCCAGTGGTGGTTATGTGATCATCGAGCCGACCGAAGCCCTGACGGTAATTGACGTTAACTCTGGCTCATTTACTAAGTCACAAACCTCTCGTGAGACGGTGTTGTGGACAAACTGTGAAGCTGCTGTCGAGATTGCCCGTCAAATGCGCTTGCGAAATATTGCTGGCGTAATCGTGGTGGACTTCATTGATATGGATACTCGCCGTGATCAGTTGCAACTGCTTGAACATTTTAATAAAGCTTTAAAAGCGGACAAATCACGGCCGCAAATTGCACAGCTTACGGAATTGGGGCTAGTTGAGCTTACTCGTAAGCGCCAAGGTCAGAGCATCTATGAATTGTTTGGTCGTCCTTGTGCTACCTGCGGTGGTTTAGGACATTTGATGCATTTACCAGGGGAAGCGGCGGGTCAGCCTGTTGACACTTCGGCTAAAACTTGGGAGTCAAAGCAGTCGAATCAGCTTGATTTCACTTCTGATTATGAAGATGGTGATTCTGATTTGGGCGGTGGACTAGAGCCAAATTTGGTTAACCATCCTAGCTATCAAGAACGGGGTAATTTGCGTAGACGCGGTAAACGAGCCATGCTCAGTAAAGACTCGCGTGAATCGCGTGAGCCAGAAAAAGTTACGCCTGTTGTTGATGTGCGATCGCGGGTCGAGCCACGGGTTGAGCCACGGGTTGAGCCAAGGGTTGAACTTCGCGTTGAACCTCGGATCGAGCCAAGGGTTGAACCTGTAGTTGAAGCCCGCTTTGAACCACGGATCGAGCGCGAAGTTGTGCCTGAGCGAGCCGTACCAACTAAGCTGTCTTTACCTAATATTGCCGCGCCTAATGTTTTACCATCTAAGGCGATCGCTGAGCCGATCCAAGAACCAGTTCAGGTGATTGATGCTGAGCCTATAGTTGCTCCTGAGAATGTGCCTGAACGTCCTAATAAGCGAGAAATTCGCACTAAGGTAATTGAACCACCAGAACTGATTGTCGTGGAAATGACTGAGGAAGAGCAAGATGTTTATTCACTAATTGGCATTTCTCCTCTGGTTTTAGTCGATCGCGAGGTTAAAGATCCGCGCAATGTGATTGTGACAGTGGCTCTACCTGGTCAACCGCCAAAGATTGCGAATAATCTTGGCAATCTTAGATCGTTCGCAGAATCAAGTAATGAATCAAGTCCTTCGGCAGAGCAAGAAGAAAACTTTACAGAAGGATCTGCTGAAGCAGATCCGATTGAGTCCCCAATTGAGTCGCTACTTGAGTCGCCACCTGAAGCTACCGACAATTCTGGGGATAACATTGTCAAAATTAATCCCAGTTCTAGCGGTGTAATCTTGAGAGTAAATCGGGCGCAACCCTTTGACAACAGAAATGTGGATGAAAATTCAGATCTAATCACTGACTCTGTGGAAACTTCTAAAGAGTTTGTGCCAATCCAATCGCCTGAAGCTTCAAGACGCAAGCGATCTTCAGCTTCATAAACCCAGAGAGCTTTTTGAAAGTGCCGTGAAGCGGCACTTTCAAAAAGCTTTTTTGATTTAAAAAACCAGATCGATTTCTAGCTTTTTAAGATTTATTGCGTATAGCTTGTAACCTGATACATCGGAAGTAGCGATCGCTAATAAATTAATATCAATCGGTGCGATCGCGGTAACTTCACCATCAATAATCAAATTATTAATATTATTGCCGCGCAAATCTAACAAGATCAAAATTGTTTGATCGTGATTGTAATTAGCCGTAATCGCATATCCCCAAGGCGTAGCCACCATGATTAAGGCTTCGTATTCCAAAGGAATTCGTACTAGCCGATAGGGTTTGATATCGAGCAGAAATATATTTTTATGATTACCTGCTTCTAGCAAAAGTACGCGACCGCCCGTAAATGTGGCAATTCCAGAGGCGATCGGGACAGGTAGAGCTAAGCGATACATAATATTGCAACGCCGAGAAATAACGATCGCCCGACTTTCGTTGGTTTCAGGTTTATTGGCGATCGCTAATAAATGATGTTGATCGAAAGCAATAATGCAATCTAAGTCTCTAGTTGCAAACTCTAAGCGCATCGCTCGACCATAAACTAAATTGCGTATTTCTAATTGCTTACCGATGCATACGGCAAACCAATCTCCATGAGGTGAAATTGCCCATTTGAAAGGTTGCTGTGAAGTTTGAGGCGATTGATATAAAGATTTTGGTTTTCCCTGTCCAAACTGATAGATCGATCGCTTCGTGATCGCAAATAAAGTCTTCCTTGTAAAGGCGATCGCCTTAAGCTCATGTTCAGATTTCGCAATTTGCTCTGATTGGTCTAATGTCAAACTATGCCAATGCAATAAAAAGCTGGAAGTACTATAAAAACGTGATTTTTCTGCTCCAACTAGTCCAACAATTCTTTCAGGTGTATTTTTTGGGCAAAAATGCTGAGCTTTTTTAGCAAAGAAAACCGTCGCACAAGTTTCCGAATCAAGCCCTGTCTTCACATCACTAAAATCTTCAGAGCGAATTGCCTCCAAATCTAGCCGCATCTCACGGGCGGAAGCGTATCGGCGTTTCGGTAGTTTTTCGAGCGATCGCGTAATAATGTCGGCAAGCGATCGGGGCAAACTACTAGGAATAACTACCCGTTGATTGAGATGAGCATTCATTAATTCTGTGGGCATTCCTGTAAAAGGACGCTTACCTATTAGCAGCTCATACAAAATAATCCCCACCGCATAAATATCTGACCCTGCCGAAAATTGACCATAAAATCTTTCGGGAGCCATGTATCCAGGCGAGCCAGTATTGCTATCTTCAGCACCAATTTCTTGGCTGAGGTGGGCAATGCCAAAATCAGAAATTTTCGCCAGCCATCCCTTAGCTGTAATCTTAAGCAGTACATTTTCAGGCTTGATATCACAGTGAATAATATTTGCCGTATGAGCATGTTCTAAACCCAGCAAAATATCGTTAATCAAGTCCAAACATTGCTGTACGGATATGGTCTTACTGTGGTGCATGAGATCGCGCAATGTCCCGCCTTCGCAGTACTCCATCACCAGATAGCGATAATTTAGATGATGCATTAGGGCAATGCAAGTAACGATATTTTCATGCTGCAAAGTCAACAAAAACCGTAGCTCACGTAAGAGCTTACTAGTCGGAAATCGCTTGTGTTCTAGTTCCTTGAGCGCAACCAAATTGCCTGTATCTCGCATCCGCGCACACAAAACCTTGCCAAATTGCCCCCTGCCAACCAAGCCTAAGATCCGATATTTAGAAAACTGCGAAGTGGATTTTTGATTCATACATGCATAATTCAAGTCTCAGAAATATTAAAACTTGCTGAGAGATTAAGCTAAATATACTCTCTCTCAACCAAAACAACTTAACCAGAAACTAACGTTACAGCGCCTCGCGATGCTATAGAATCCCAATAATTTTTTTAAAGTGCCGCTTCACGCCACTTTAAAAAAATTATCTTTACCACTCAAACTTTCAATAGGCTGTAACCTTAACAATATCTCCTAAAACCATGCTGCTTAACATTTCGTTGCAAAACAACTAGAGAGAAGTCCAAAGATTCTCGATATCATGGTAGAAAGCGATATATAAAATGTAATATTTCTCAACCAAATCCTTAGTTAAATTTATGAGTCAAGCTTCTGCATCCGCCGATGTCCCTAGCATGGGTCGTCGCCAGTTTATGAACCTCATTTTAGGTGGGTCTGCGGCAGTAACCACCCTTGGTGCGGCTTTACCATTTGCCGCTTATTTTGTACCGCCTTCTCGCGGTGGCGGTGGTGGTGGTGTTGCCGCTAAAGATGCACTGGGTAATGATGTGATTGCTTCCAAATTCTTGGCAGATCATCAAGTAGGCGATCGCGTACTTGCACAGGGACTAAAAGGCGACCCTACCTACATTGTTGTCACCGATAATAAAGAAATTGCTTCCTACGGACTCAACGCAGTTTGTACTCACCTTGGTTGCGTTGTACCTTGGAATGTTGCCGAAAACAAATTTATGTGTCCTTGTCACGGCTCACAGTACAACGCTGAAGGTAAAGTTGTCCGTGGTCCTGCGCCCCTATCTCTTGCACTTGCCCATGCCACAGTCTCCGATGATATTGTGCAATTTAGCACATGGACAGAAACTGACTTCCGCACCAATGAAGCACCTTGGTGGTCTTAAGAAAAGTATTTCTAGAAACTTTGTAAGCATTAATTAACCGTTAAATATTGCAAAGTAATTTGACTGTCAGCTCTTAAATCTTATTTAATTCACATTTGCACTCATACATGAAAAAAGCTTTGTTCCGCGCTAATCGTTTGATTGTGGGAGTCAGTCTATGTATTCTCACAAGTCTGACGTTACTATTTGGGCTGAATACCCAATCTGCTCTTGCCTATCCTTACTATGCTCAAGAGGCTTACAAAAATCCTCGCGAAGCCACTGGCAGAATCGTCTGTGCTAACTGTCACCTAGCTCAAAAGGGCATCGAATTAGAACTACCTCAAGCAGTTCTACCCGACTCCGTATTTGAAGCGGTTGTTAAACTTCCCTACGACCATACCCAGCAACAAGTAAGTGCTGATGGCAGCAAAACGGGCTTGAATGTCGGTGCAGTTTTAGTATTGCCTGAAGGTTTTAAGATTGCCCCTGAAGATCGTTTGTCTGAAGAGATGAAGGAAAAAACGAAGGACATCTACTATCAACCCTACAGCGATACTCAAGAAAACATCGTCCTAGTTGGACCGATCTCTGGTGATGATTATTCAGAGATTGTTTTCCCTGTCTTGTCTCCCGATCCTGCTCAAGATAAGAATATTCACTTCTTGAAATATTCTGTTCATGCTGGTGGCAACCGTGGTCGTGGTCAAGTTTACCCAACTGGCGAAAAGAGCAATAACAACGAGTACAACTCCACTGTTGCGGGTCTAGTTACTCAAATTAGCCCGATCGCACCTAATGAAGATGAAGGCATCTATGGTGGTTATGAAATTTCCGTCCAAACTTCTGATGGCAGCATTGCCGTAGAGAAAGTTCCTGCTGGCGCTGCACTAGTTGTCGAACCTGGTAGTGAAGTTACAGTTGGCGCACCTCTAACCACAAATCCTAATGTTGGTGGTTTTGGTCAAAAAGATGGCGAAATCGTTCTTCAAGATCCTCGCCGCATTCAGTGGTTACTAGCATTTTTTGCTTCCGTAATCGTTACCCAAATTTTGTTGGTACTGAAGAAGAAGCAATTTGAAAAAGTCCAAGCTGTGGAAATGAACTTCTAAAAAAACCAAAGCTCAAAAAAGGAAGGAAATAGCTTAGCTATTTCCTTCCTTTTTTAATGCTTTTTTGGCGATCGCCTATTCTCTCGACTTAAAAATTTCTGATAGGAATGTAGTATAGATAAAGACTCTACGCGATCGCCCCTTAGAATGAATCGTAAATTTTGG
The DNA here is from genome assembly GCA_041687725.1 of Pseudanabaena sp. Lineage (GTDB taxonomy): Bacteria > Cyanobacteriota > Cyanobacteriia > Pseudanabaenales > Pseudanabaenaceae > Pseudanabaena. The sequence goes on along the minus strand of JBDNJN010000254.1, from coordinate 11,119 downwards.
ATTATTGCCCTCATTTCTTTTATCAACGCACTGAGTTTTACGATTCTGATTCCTGTTTTATACCAATATGGCAGACAGCTTAAATTAGATGATTTCCAGACCAGTTTGCTATTTGCGGTTTATGCGATCGCGCAATTTTTTGCCACACCGATCATCGGTAAACTTAGCGATCGCTTCGGACGCAAGCCATTATTGATCTTCAGTTTGGCAGGAACAGTCGTAGCAAATTTAATGGCAGGAAGTGCCACTACTGCCGCAGTTTTATTCTTCGCCAGATTTCTTGATGGAATTACGGGAGGAAATGCTTCGGTTGCTCAAGCTGTCATTTCTGATGTCACCGCGCCCAAAGATCGCGCCAAAGCTTTTGGAATTAATGGAGCCGCCTTTGGACTAGGTTTTGTGCTTGGACCTGTAATCAGTTTGTTGGCTCAGAAAGTGGCGCTAAATACGCCTTTGGGTAAATCTTTTGGGGCTTCATTTTTAGTATCAAGTGCGATCGCGGCGATCGCTTTACTCCTAACTATTTTTTTGCTACCAGAAACCCTCAAAACCAAAGCCGAGAAAGCCCAAAATATCTTCGATCTTGGTTTGGAGAGACTAATTACAAGCCTATTTATGCCCAAAATCGGGATTTTATTGATTATTAATTTCCTCACAGGATTAACATTCAATATGTTTACCTTTGCTTTTCAACCTTACTTTTTGATCGTGATCAAGCAAAATAGTGATGCTCTCACCCTGATGTTTCTACTGTTTGGAGTCTTAGCTGTGATCATGCAGACCTTGGGTATCTCTTTCATGACCAAACGTCTGCAACTAGTGCAAATTCTCTTTCTAGGATTACTAATTCGTAGTATTTCTTTCGTTTTGATGCCAATTTGGGAGAATGTATATTATTTTGTCGCGGTTTGTGTTCTATTTTCACTATTAAATTCTGTCGTACAGCCGATGATTAGTGCGCTGATTTCTCTCAATACTAGCTCTGAAGAACAAGGCACAATCTTAGGTCTAAACTCTTCCTACCTCAGTATATCTAATGGTTTTGGTCCTATAATTGCAGGCTTAGTTGTCAATCAAAATAATCCACATTCCTATGGCTATCCACTTTATTTAGCGGGGATTTGTACATTTATCGTCTTGGTTTTCGCGTTTATAAAACGTGAAAGCTACGCTGTCAAAACGGTAATTTCAAAGTAACCGTTTAAGGAGATAGAGGGAGAAGAGAAGGAAAAGGAAGATCAAATCTAGCCGAACGAGAAACAAGAGTGAGAAAATTCCAGACATCCCGCCCTATATTTGTTTAAAGTTAGCATTGAATCAAGCAAACTAGCGCATCGGCAATTGTGGTAAGCCTCAAACTTTAATGACTCAAAATTCAGTTCCATTATTAGAAGCGGCGCGGCGATATCTTGATATCGATCATGCGCCGTTTTATATGCCAGCCCACAAACGCGGTCAGAGTATTGATCGCGAATTCATCACACTCATGGGCGAGAATATTTTTCGCTTAGATTTGCCCGAACTGCCCGATCTCGAAGAGCCTGTTATAGAAGCTGAAGCGTTAGCTGCTGCTGCTTATGGTAGCGATCGCGCATGGTTTTTGACCAATGGCTCGACTTGTGGTGTGGAAGCGATGCTATTGGCAACTTGTCAGCAGGGCGACAAAATTTTAATTGGGCGTAACTGTCATAAAGCGGCGATCGCGGGATTAGTTCTCAACGGTGCGACACCTGTTTATTTACCGACTGACTATTTACCCGAATTTGATTTGGACTTGGGCGTAAGTCCTGAGACTTTAGAATTATTTCTGAACCAGCATCCTGACGCAAAAGCGGTGATGTTGGTTAGTCCTAATTATTTCGGAGTCTGTGGCGAACTTGGGAAAATGGTAGCGATCGCCCATTCTTTTAATGTTCCATTATTAGTCGATGCGGCTCACGGAGCGCATTTAGGTTTTCATCCCGATCTACCGATTTCGGCAATACAAGCAGGAGCCGATCTGGTGGTGCAATCTACCCATAAAATGGCAGGTAGTCTTACTCAGTCTTCGATGCTGCATTTACAAGGTGATCGCATTGCCGACGAACAGGTTGATCGCGCTTTACAAATATTGCGATCGAGCAGTCCCAATTTATTGTTAATGATTTCTCTGGATGTGGCGCGGCGACAAATGGCGGTTAATGGCAAAGAGCTATTAACCGAGACATTGAGATTAGCAAAAGCGGCGCGATCGCAATTAAATCAAATCCCTAAATTGCGAACATTTAGCCAAACAGAAATTTCTACGCTTGATCAAACGCGCCTAACGGTGATGATTAATCAACTAAATATGACAGGCTTTGAAGCGGATGTATACTTACATTCCCAATTAGATGTGATGGCAGAAATGCCCACACTTAGCCAATTAGTATTTAGTCTTAGTATTGGGAATACTCAAATTGATATTGATCGCCTAGTTCAAGGATTTCAAAAACTTGGGAAGGAACACGCGAACAGCGAACAGCAAAAAGCAAATCTAAGTCCCAATTATCAATCATCAACTCCCAATTACCGCTCTAAGCTCACTCCCCGCGAAGCTTATTTTGCTAAAAGCGATCGCATTTCGCTTAATCAAGCGATCGGGCGCATTAGTGCTGAATCTCTCTGCCCCTATCCCCCCGGTATTCCCCTGATCTGTATTGGTGAAGAAATTACTCTAGAGACTGTGGAGATGTTGCAATTTATCTTGCGATCGGGCGGTATTATCAATGGCGCAAGTGATGAGACTTTGGAAACAATTCTTGTTGTCAAGTAGAATAGGCGGAGGCAATATATTGTAGTTCCTTACCAAAAAATTTCATGTCAGATATTACCTCACCAGAAATCCTGCAAAGTGTCCTCAGTTATCAAGGTCGCAAATTCTCTTTTCATGTCGATCGCATCAAATTACCCAACGGGGTTACGGGCGAATACTCATATATCAAACATCCAGGGGCAGGTATGGCAGTTCCTGTAACTGCCGATGGCAAGTTTGTTTTAGTCAAGCAATATCGATTTGCGATTCAGCGCTATTTATTAGAATTTCCTGCGGGAACACTTGAAGTTGGCGAAGATCATGATCTGACAATTAAGCGTGAACTTGAGGAGGAGACTGGATATAGCGCTAGTGAATGGCAATATCTTGGCGGTTTTTATATTTGTCCTGGTTATTCTGATGAGATTATCCATACTTATCTGGCTCAAGGATTGGAGAAACTAGAATATCCTCCTGCTCAAGATGAAGATGAAGAGATAGAAGTAGTGCTGCTTAGTCGTGAGGAGATAGAAGCTTTATTGCGATCGCAAAGTGCTGATACTAGTCTGGATGCCAAATCGATCGCCGCATTTCATCTGGCTTTACAGGCTATAAGGAAATAAAATGCGAGTCAAGATTGAAAATGAAGTTCTATTTATTAATCGTGAGGATGTGCCGAAGTATAACAAGCAAGGCTCAATCGTTCGGAATAGTTACTTTTGGGCTTTGCGATCAATCGCAGGTCGGGCAAACTCGCGCTATGATTGGGAATTTGAATCTGAAGTATGGATTGCCTTACAAAGAATGTTAATCTCTTTTGCGGAGTCAGGATATTTACCGACTCGCGAAACTCAGTTAGAATTTGCATCTGACACAGAGGAAATCCCCCAACTTTTACGCCTAGTTTCTACAATTGAATAGGTAAATTATCAAAAAATTCTATGAAACTTGCATTTATTATCGATCCGATCGCCAAGCTTGATCCCGCCCATGATACTAGTGTGGCGCTGATGGAAGCAGCTTGTCGTAGAGGCTACGAAGTATTTATTACGAATATGAATACGCTGAGTGTCAAAGACGGCAAAACATGGGCTTTTTTACAAGCTACCAAAATTCATCCTGTGCCATTGGTTGATGGTAAATGGCAAGTCCCAACTCCTTGGTATGAAGTTGCCGAAGGAAAATTTCAACCTTTAGAAAATATGCAATTTGTGTGGATGCGCCCCGATCCACCCGTGACGACAGAATATCTCTATGCCACCTATATTCTTGATTATGTGGATATTAGTAAAACTAAAGTTCTCAACTCACCGCAAGGTATTCGTGCTGCCAATGAGAAAATGTACGCGATGCAATTTACAGGCGCAATTCCGAAAACAATTGTGACTGCGGATAAAGCCACGATCCGCGACTTTGTGGCAACCGAGGGTAAAGCGGTGATGAAACCATTGGGCGGTAAAGGCGGCGAAGGGATTTTATTTTTGGAAGTAGGCGATCGCAATCTCAACTCGATGATCGAGATTAGTACGAACATCGGCACAAGGCCCGTGATGGTGCAGGAATATCTAGCTGACGCACAAAAAGGCGATAAGCGAATTATTTTGCTAGATGGTGAACCAATTGGCGCAGTTAATCGCGTCCCAAAGTCAGGAGAATTTCGCGGCAATATGGCGGCGGGTGGTAGTGCAGTTCAAGTCAACATCACCGATCGCGAGCGGGAAATATGCAACCAGCTTGCACCGATCCTCAAGCGTGACGGCTTAATGTTTGTCGGTATCGATGTGATCGGCGGCTACCTCACCGAAGTTAATGTGACTAGCCCCACAGGTATTCGTGAGATTGATCGCCTTGACGGTGTGTGTTTAGGCGATCGGGTGATGGATTGGCTAGCAACTCTTGACTAGAGTTAGAATGTAAGTAGAACATTTATAACAATTCTCTAGGTAACGACCTTTTTCACTATGAAGTTTTTTAGCTCAGAATTTATGAAAAAAGTTAACGCTAACGTGAAAGTTTGGACGCGATCGCTCGTCGCAATCTCATTGGTGGCGATCGCCATATTTGGCAACGCCCATGAAGCCTTTGCCAGACGCTCAGGCGGTCGGATTGGCGGAAGCTCATTTAGATCTGCACCAGCACCAAGTCGCTCTGTACCATCAAATTCAGGCTATAGCGGTAGCCGTAATTCTTATTACGGCGGCGGCGGTGGTGGGTTTTTCTTCCTGCCCATGTTTTTTGGTGGCGGTGGCGGCGGATTGTTCTCGATTTTGCTACTGGTGATCGTTGCAGGCGCAATTATGCAAGCATTTCGTGGTCGTGGTGATGGCGAAGGTATCACAGGTACAGATAGCAAAGTTACGGTTGCTAAGATCCAAGTTGGTTTGCTCTCCTCAGCGCGATCGCTCCAACAGGAGCTAACCTATCTAGCGCTAGAGTCGGACACCTCATCGGTTGAAGGTTTGGCAACCGTCACCCGCGAAACGGCGATCGCCTTGATGCGCCATCCTGAGTATTGGGTTTATGTCAGCAGCGCCAACGAAAACACCAAGTTTGCTCTGGCTGAACAAAAGTTTAGTAGTTTGGTGATGTCTGAACGCAGCAAACTCAATGCAGAAGTGTTGAGCAATGTCGGTGGTCGAGTATTGCAAGGTAAAACTGCTGCTACATTACCAAGCGAAGGGAGCCTCAACCTTGAAGATCCTAGCGAATACATTGTGGTGACGCTCTTACTAGCAGTTGCAGGCGAAACCCTTAGCAAATTACCAACTTTGCGTTCGACCGCAGATCTACAATCAGCTTTATCGGCGATCGGTTCCGTCCCTGCGGATAACCTATTGGCAGTAGAAGTGCTATGGGAACCACAGTCTGAGGATTACACCCTTACAAATGATGAGATTTTGACCATCTATCCTGATCTCGTCAGAATCTAGATGTCATAAATCCAAAATAAAAAGGCGGCGCTTCGCGCCGCCTTTTTATTTTTGGATTTACGCCAAAGCATTTCATACTCCGATTTCAATGCTGAATATTGAACCTTGAGGCTGATTGTCAGTAATGCTGATACTGCCGCCATGAGCTTCGATCGCTATTTTACAAAATGCCAAACCTAAGCCTGTTTGACTGACTCCTTTCATGAGTGTTCCAATCTCATATTTTTCAAAAATAGTGTGGCGGATATTCTCATTTACCCCCTCTCCTAAATCAGCGACCATGACTCTAGCTTTGCTTTCATTGGGATAGTCAACTGTGAGCGTAATTTCGCTATCCGTCGGTGCAAACTTAATCGCATTGGAAAGTAAATTATCAATAGTACGACGGAATAGCATCGGATCGAGATTTACATGTCTGTCAGTAGCGTGGGAATGTTGGAGAAGGATTTGTATATTCTCCCGCGCTGCAATATCTTTCATGTCTGCGATCGCAAATTTACAAAGTTCGTCAAGGTTGACAGACTGAAGAGCGAGAACTATTTTATTCGATTCCAACTTAGCCCTGATCAGCAAATCATCGACTAGGTATTTCAATCTTTGACCGCTTATTAAAATTAGATTAGATCTTTTCTGAATAATCGCTGGAGGTAATTCAGGATTACTCTCAAGCATTTCTGCCATGATCAGAATATTAGAAAGGGGATTGCGGAGATCGTGGACGATCATATTCACCATATCCTCGCGAAGCCTGAGTAGATCGCGCAAATTGTCATAGGATGCTTTGAGGCTGAGCTGAGTATTTACTCTTACCATGAGGATCGGCGGACTAATGGGTTTGATAATATAGTCGATCGCCCCTAGCTCTAGACCTTTGCGTTCGTCTTCAATTTCGGCTTTGGCAGTCAAAAAGATAATCGGAATTTCTCTTGTTTGAGGATCGGCTTTTAGTTTTTGACACACCTCGTAACCATCCATATCAGGCATCATGATATCGAGCAGGATCAGATCGGGCGGTGTTGCCGACTGCGCGATCGCGATCGCCTTTTCACCATTATTTGCCACCTTAACCCGATATTGATCCTTGAGAATGCCACTGACAAACGAGAGATTATCTGGAGTATCATCTACGACAAGAATCGTAGCTCTTTTATTCGTTTCTTGAGAGATATCCATATACCTACCTATATCCATGTTTTTACGTCTTTTTTCAGTGTTTCCACAGCTAATATTAACGCAGCATGGGCATTATCAAAATCAAATGTGTTGATTGCCGATGAGATCGCCTTGTAATTATTTGGGAAAGAACTCCTCATTAAGTCCGTATGATCTTGTAAAAACTCCACCGCCTCAGCATCATTTTCGATGAGAAGTTCAGAGAGTTGATGACAAATTTGTTCAAGGTGTGTCCAGTCTATGTTCGCTATATCTACGCTTACCAGCTCTGGAGGTAGGTGGGACTCTAACGCATCGATTAATGACTTTAGAGGTCGCCGCAAAGCGTTCAATAATAGTTCCACTTCAGAGCGAGAAGCCTCATTTCTGATTCCAGTTTCTAGGGCAGCAGCAGCTTCCTCAATCACTTCAGCGCCAATATTACCCGCAACACCCTTGAGGGTATGGGCAAGCCTTTCGGCAAGATGGAAATCGCTAGCTTTGATCGCTTGATTAAATTGGTCGGCAAAGTGTGACTGTCCTGCGACAAATCTACGCAACATCGACAGATAGAGAGATCGCTTGCCAATCACCCGCCGTAAACCTTCAGATGTATTTAATCCAGAAATATTAGCGGGGATCGCGATCGCCTCTTCCTCTTTGACCGATGCCGAGGGATCGGAGATATGAGCAAGGATTGGATTGGGGGGAATCCACTTTAGCAGGACTTTTCCGAGTTCATCGGGTTCAATGGGCTTGGCAAGATGATCATTCATGCCTGCGGCGAAGCATTTATCGCGATCAACCTCCATCACATTGGCAGTCATGGCTACAATCGGCAAACTTTGATAACGAGGATCTCGGCGGATTTCTACGGTGGCATTGACACCATCCATTTCAGGCATCTGCATATCCATCAAGACGAGAGCGTAGTCATTGTTTTTGACTTTTTCTATAGCAATTATGCCGTTATTAGCTACATCTACCACTAGCCCAGCTTCCTCTAATAAACCGATCGCCACCTCCTGATTTACCTCATCATCTTCGACTAGCAAAATTTTGGAACCTCGCACGGGTTTCAGGCGATCGCTCCAAATAGAAATACTCGCAGTGAAAGCATCTGTACTAGAATACATGGAATCGCCACCCAACACTTCCGCCAAAGCATTCGCAAGGTTGGAAGCATTAATCGGCTTGAGCAGTACCGCATCAATGCCAATAGTCTTAGCCTTGTTGAACCCCCCCTCCTGTCCACCAGCAGTTACCAACAAATGATGGGGCTTATGTTTTAAAGACAACATTTTTATCTGCCGCGCCACTTCTATTCCATCCATGCTGGGCATTTTCCAGTCGAGAAAGACAATTTCGTAAGGGCGCTCTCCTGTATCCGCCTCAGCGACAGCAGCCAGAGCCGCCTGTCCCGAATCAACCATATCGACTTCCAATTTCATCTGTTCCAATAAGTCTTTCAATATCAGTCTGGCATTTTCGTTGTCATCCACCACTAAGACCAACTTACCCGCAATGTCACCACTGAATATCCTGCGGCGGCGGGTCGTGGTGCTTTTGCCTAAGCAGACCGTAAACCAGAAGGTGCTACCTTTGCCAAATTCACTTTCGACACCGACTTCACCGCCCATCAGTTCCACAATCCGCTTGGAGATCGCCAGCCCCAGCCCCGTACCACCAAACTTGCGAGTAGTGGAGGTGTCGGCTTGTTGGAAACTATGGAATAGCAATTTAATCTCTTCTTCTTTCATCCCAATCCCTGTATCTTTGACGGCAATGTACAGCGTGACATCTTCTTCTCGATATTCCTGAAGCCTGACAATGAGCGTGATTTCTCCCTTTTCCGTAAATTTGACCGCATTGCCAGCGTAATTGGTTAAGATCTGCCCCAATCGCATGGGATCGCCGATGAAGTTTCTCGGCAAATCGCGATTGATATCGAAGATAATTTCTAGCCCTTTACTAGAAGCTTTTTCGGAAATCAGGGTTGCCACATTTTCTAGCACTTTTTCTAATTCAAAATCAACCTGCTCGATGGTCAATTTGCCTGCTTCGATCTTAGAGAAATCAAGAATGTCATTGATTACGCTTAGTAAATGGTGACTAGCCGTTTGGGCTTTTTGTAAGTAATTGCGCTGATGAATGGTTAACTCAGTATTGAGGATCAGATAGTTCATGCCAATAATTGCATTCATCGGCGTGCGAATCTCATGGCTCATATTGGCGAGAAATTCATCCTTAAAGCGGCTGATGCGACCTAGTTCTGCATTAGCAGCTAGCAGTTGTTGATTGCTTTCATTTACTAATGATTCGGCTTGCTTGCGATCGGTAATATCGTAGTCAACCCCAGTTATACCTTGCGAATTGCCATGCTCGTCATACTTCTCAACCCCATAGGCTTTGATGTAACGAATGTTGCCATCGTGATGCACAAAGCGAAATTCGATATTATATTCCGCCTTCCCTAAAATTGCCTGTTGGAGTAATGTGAGTGTTATATCGCGATCGTTGGGATGAATTCCATTAGACCAAGCATCATAGACAACCTGTCCATCTGATTGAGATATGCCGTACAGCACATACATTCGTTTATCCCATTCCATTTTGTTTTGGCTGATATCCCATTCCCAGATCCCAATTCGGTCGGATTTAATGGCTAATTCTAATCGGAGAGATAGCTTTTGCAATTCTATTTCGGCAAGTTTGCGCGGAGTGACATCATAGCGAATGGCAAGATATTGATAGGGCTTATCCTGCTCGTTTAAGAAGGGAACAATTGTGGTATCCACCCAATAGAAAGAACCATCTTTGGCGCGATTTTTAATTTCAGCCCGCCAAGTTTTGCCTTTGGCAATCTCTTTCCACATCTCCACAAAAAACTGTCTTGGATGATATCCAGAATTGATCATACGATGATTTTGTCCGAGTAGTTCTTCCCGACTGTATTTGGATATTTCACAGAATTTGTCGTTCATCATTGTGATGCTACCAAAAGCATCGGTAATTACAATGATCGCAGTTTGGTTGAGCGCATCGGTGATATCCCGAACTTGTGCCTGAGATTTCTTCAGATCGGTAATGTCGCGCACGATCTTAGAATTGCCCACGATATGTCCATAGGAATCTTTTATAGGAGAGATCGTCACAGAGACATCTAGGGGTATTCCATCTTTACGGAGTCTGACGGCTTCATATTGTTCTATCTTTTCACCGTGCGTGATACCCTCTAAAATCTTATTTTCTTCTTCTAATCTTTTATTTGATATAAGCATCGTTATTGGTTGTCCGATCGCTTCAGCTTCTGTATAGCCAAACATCCTTTCGGCAGACTTATTCCAACTCGTAATTATGCCATGGGGGGTCTTGGTGATAATGGCATCACCAGAGGACTCGACTATAGAGATATAGAGGCTATTTGTTTGATTGTTGAGTCGTCTCAATTCCAACTGATTGATCGTTATACGGCTGAGGGCCTCAAGTTGTTTGATTTGATGAGGTGTTAGTTCTCTCGGCTTTACATCAATCACACATAGAGTCCCCAGCACAAAATTATCAGAAGTCCGTAACGGTACACCAGTGTAAAAGCGGATGTTGGGATCACCAGCCACTAATGGGTTATCAGAAAATCGGAGATCTTGGGCCGTGTCAGGAACATACAACATCTCATCAGCAGCAACAGCATGACCGCAAAAAGAAATATCGCGTGGTGTTTCCGTTGCATCCAGCCCTACTCTTGACTTAAACCACTGCCGATCGCGATCGATTAATGAGATTAAGGCGATCGGCGTGCCACAAATATCGGCAGCTAGCTGCGTCAAGTCGTCATATTCCTGTTCTGGCAGAGTGTCAAGAATTTGGTAGCGTTGCAGGGCGATTAGGCGATCGCCTTCATTTGTAGGAATCTCAGGCTTTTGCATAAAATTAAGCTGGTTACAGCCTATTGAGGGTTTGAGTGATACAGATAATTTTTTGAAAGTGCCGCGAAGCGGCACTTTCAAAAAATTATCTTGGTTTTATGACAGCGCAAAGCGCTGTAAACTGACTAAAATGCTATTTGTAATGATTTGTAAATTTTGAAATAACCGATTTATTAATTCCAAAAGGCTGTGCGTGTTCCGTTATAAAAAACCTATGCAAACCTAGTTTGCTGTTTATTTCCTGATTCAACCAAGGGAGTCGGCTCCTTCTTGTCCACAGGCTTAAAATCCGACTTAACTAGCCGTACTAAATTTATTGCAGCATTAACATCTCTATC
>JBDNJN010000253.1:0-18276 GCA_041687725.1 Pseudanabaena sp. | reverse complement strand
ATTAAATCTTATTCTCTACACTATAGTATAACTTTATTGTTTATGGGGATCTAAAAAGACTAAAGCGAATAAATTCGCTCGTCCGATTTTCATCTCAGGTCTGAAGACACTGAGCTTTCAATCTGTCGTATTATTCTGTAATGCAAGGCACTAGCTGACACGATCATATCAAAACTAGAATCAGGAAATGGCAGGCTATTGGCACTGGCTTTCAGAAATTCTATCTTTTGGGAATTGGGGAATTTCGACTTTGCCACATCTAGCATTTTCTCTGAGATGTCTACACCTGTAATATTTAGGTTTGGATAGTTATTAACCAAAATTCGCTCTAGCTCGCCTGTACCACAGGCTATATCTAAAATGACTTCATCTCCTGAAAGTTCCATATAATCTTTCAAGAATATGAGACTATTCAAGATATAGGAATGCCAACGGCGATCGTATATTTGAGCTAGGCGATCGTATTGCTCACTTACTATCGAATCAATTGCCATAAAGTCTCCTTCAATTAAGTAGATGGACATAATTAAATACAAAACCCTAAAAGCTGTGGCGCACGCGCAGCGTGCGCCACAGCTTTTGGTTTGGGTTATTTATTAAGTCCACCTACTTAATTTAGCTCAATTCAGGTTCAAGAGAAGAACGTATATTAACTGATATAGATTTGGATTTTGGAATCAACCACTTGCCAAACTTAGCGTAGATCGCAGGAATCACCAACAAAGTTAAGGCAGTGGAGGTAAACAGACCACCCAACACCACGATCGCTAAGGGTTGCAAGATCTCGTTTCCAGCACTACTAGAGATCGCCAAGGGCAACATTCCCAATGCTGAGGTGAGTGCAGTCATTAAAATAGCATTAACCCGCTCTAGCGAGCCTTTGACAATCACATCTTTAAGGTGCATCCCTTGAGCAAATTTGTTGTTGTAATTATCGACTAGCAACAAGCCATTGCGAACAGCAACCCCAAACAAGGTAATAAAACCGATTAGGGAAGCAATCGAAATCACACCACCTGTGAGAGCAATCGAGATAATCCCACCAACTAAAGCCAAAGGTAAGTTGAGCATGATCGCGATCGAGGCAGGGATAGATTTAACCGAAAAGAACATCAGCACGGCGATGACGATCGCTGCCAGAATGCTGAATATCAAAAGGTTATTAGTTGCCCGTTGCTCGGATTCAAACTGTCCGCCGTACTTAATGAAGTAGCCATTGGGCAGTTTTACTTTTTGCTTGATCTGCGTTTGAATGTCGCTGACAACACTATTGAGGTCGCGACCAGCAACGTTTGTGGAAACTACAATCAGCCTTGAAACATCTTCGCGATTGATCACATTTGCACCCATACCGTACTCGACTTGAGCAACCTCACTTAGTGAGATGGTTTGTCCAGTCGGAGTGCTAATGGGAATTGCCCGAATGTCGTCTAGGCTATTACGAGCCGATTCTTGTAACCAGACGACAATATCAACAAGCTGCTGATTTTCGGCAACTTGGGAAACGACACGACCATTGAGAGCTGTTTCGATGACATTCGATATTTGTTCCATACTAAGTCCATAGGTAGCCGCAGCAGTCCGATTGTATTGGATTTGCACTTGACGGATTGGTAATTGAGGCTCAAGTTGCAAATCTACAAGCCCAGCTATAGGCTCGATCGCATCGCGTACCTGTTCGCCGATCGTCCTTAATTCTGCTAGGTCAGACCCATAGATTTTGATAGCGATCGCACTTCTCACCCCAGATAGCACTTCATCCATACGGTGAGAAATAAATCCACCAATGTTCGGTGCAACTCCTGGTAATTTGTTGAAAGCTTCACGCAGTTGCTTGATACTATCCTCACGGTTTTGCAAGGCGCGATCGCTTAGTTCTACATCCACATGAGCCATGCTCACCCCTGCTCCATCAGCATCACCAGGCGCACGTCCTGACCTTACCTGCACCCACTCATATAATGGATTATCTTTGAGCAAATTAGATAACACCATCCCTGCGCGGTTAGTCATATCGAGCGATACACCAGGGAAAAGCACCATCGAGTTGACCATTGACTTTTCGCGAAATTCTGGTAGAAAAACTCGTCCGAGCGAGGGGACAATCACGATTGAAGCAACTAAAGCTGCCAGTGCAAATCCAAGAATAATTTGGGGCGATCGGATCGATAGGCTTAGCAATGGGCGGTATAGCCGTTCCGCCCACCGTGATATCAAAGTACCTTCTTGAGGCAAATTTTGGTTAGCAAGTAAGATCGCACAGAGAGCAGGGGAAACGGTGATTGCGACTAGGGTTGAGGCTCCTATTGAAAGTAAATACGCTAACCCCATTGGGGCGAAAATGCGTCCTTCCACACCTGTCAGACTAAAAATTGGCGCGAATACAACGACAATGATCAAAGTGGAAAGCAGAACAGCTAGACGCACTTCTACAGAAGTTTCATACACTACCTGAAAAGGATGTTTGGGATTTCCTTGAGCTTGATTGGTTCTAAGTCCGCGATAGCAGTTTTCCATATCCACAATCGAGTCATCCACGACCGACCCAATCGCGACAACTAATCCGCCTAATGTCATGGTATTGATACCTAGACCAAAAGCTTTCATCAGCATCAAACCAATCAACAATGATAGTGGAATCGCAGTTAGTGTAATTATGGCGGTGCGCCAGTTCATTAAGAACAGCAGCATGATCACTGACACAATCACAATGCCTTCTAGTAAAGACCCACTAACATTCTTAATCGCCGCATCAATGAAGTTAGCCTGACGGAAGGTTCGCGATACTTGCACATCGGCGGGGAACGACGGCTTTAAAGATTGCATCACTGCTTCCACTGCTTTTGTAACCGTAGGCGTATCAACATCGGGCTGTTTGTTGATCATCAGCACCACCGCAGCTTGACCGTTAAAGCTAGCATCGCCGCGCTTGAAAGCTACTCCCGTTTTTACTTCGGCGACATCTTTGAGCAGAATCGGTTTGCTGCCATCGACCTTTACTACTGACTGCTGCAAGTCTTTAATCGAATTGATTTTGCCAATGCCCCGCACCAGTAGCTCCTGTCCGCCACCAATCTGGAAACCAGCAGGTGCGTTAGAGTTGGCCCCTTTTGCCGCGTCGGTAACTTCAGTGAGAGAAACATTCAGCGATCGCAGTTTGGCAGGATTGACTAGTACCTGTTGCTGCCGTTGATCACCACCATAGATTGTCAATTGGGTGACTCCTGGCACTGACAAAATCTGGTTTTTTAGATTGCCTTCGACCAATCGGCGCAAATCCATCAGTGACGTTTTGCCCTCATCTTTTTTAACCGTAAAGGCATATTGCAAAATCGTACCGAGTGGCGAAACTAACGGTGAAATTTCTGGCGAATGCACTCCTTCAGGAAGCTGATTTGTCACCTGTTGCAGACGTTCTGTAACCGATTGCCTTGCTTTATAAATATCTGCATTCTGGTCAAATACCACATTCACCATCGACAGCCCAACTTTAGAAGACGATCGCACTATCGTCACTCCTGGCAAGCCATTTACCGCACTTTCAATGGGTACAGTAATTTGTGATTCCACTTCATCTGGCGCGAGTCCAGAGGCTTCCGTGTGAATATCCACTTGAGGCGGCGCAAATTCTGGAAATACGTCCAGAGGCATCTGTGTGACGGTGAAGATTCCCCACAGCGTGATCAAAATCGCACAAGTGACAATCAGCCAGCGCTGCGCGATCGATCCTTTCAGAATCTGATTCAAAATTGAGTTAGACATTAAAATTAAACATCTCCTCGGTCATTAGCAGAAAAGTCACGCTTTTTTTTATTGCTGTTTTTACGGTTTCTTAGGACAAAGATCGTACCGCCTAGCATTGCTAACAAACTACCGCCAACAACCACTCCTCCTACTAACATCCTGCTTCCTTGGTTGTCATCTGTAGTTTGGGAAGTTGTAGTTGCGACTATATTTGGATTAGTAGTTTGGGCAGTTGCGATCGCACTTGTGATCGTAGTTGGATTAGCAGTTTGACTACTTACTGGCTGAGGTTTCTGCGTTTTGCGAGATTGGGCATAGAGCGACAAACTACCTTGAGTGACGAGCTTTTCTCCTGCGGACAGCCCTTGAGTGATTTCAATTCTTTCTCCCTGAGTCTTACCCGTCGTTACAGGAACTGGCTCATAAAATTTTTCGTACTGCACAAAAACAAGTTGTTTACCATCAGCTTCGACTAAAGCTGTGACAGGGATCATCACTCCTGTTGTAGTTGTGGCTGATTGAGCGATCGGCGTGACAATAATCCCAAACTGTTGATCGGTTGCGGTATTCACTTGGACACGCTGAATGCCACCTTTTGACTGAAACTCATCGCCATGTCCCACATGGGCAAATACAGGGTTTGATGCACTAATGGCTAGAATAGCCGCAAATATTGGGCTGATAAGCGAAACTGGTTTCATGATAGATCCTCACAAATTAAGACACTGTATAAATTTCAGATTGGTCTGATTTCAAATCTCCCGTAGTTTGGCAAACTGTCGATGAAATCGAGGTGAAACGATTACGCCTTTACTTGACTTAAAACCTAAAAAGCTGTGGCGCACGCTGCGCGTGCGCCACAGCTTTTTAGGTTTTATTGCACTTATCTACTTAAAATAAAATTTGCGATCGCGAATACTCTAGAAATATGCGAATTTTGCTTGTAGAAGATGAACAGGATTTAGGGCTTGCTATTAAGCAAGTCTTAGTCAGCGAAAAATATATTGTCGATTGGGTTACAGATGGTGCTGAAGCTTGGAACTATCTCGAAAGCCAATGGACAGATTACACCTTGGCGATCTTTGATTGGTTGCTCCCCAAATTATCGGGATTGGAGCTATGCCAACGTCTCAGAGCAGAACAAAATCCCTTACCTGTTCTGATGCTGACTGCATTAGGACAGCCTGAAAATCGTGTCGCGGGACTAGATGCTGGTGCAGATGATTACCTGATCAAACCTTTTGTGATGGAAGAACTGCTAGCGAGATTAAGGGCGCTTCAGAGGCGATCGCCTCAACTTCAACCGCAAATGCTGACGATTGGAGCCTTTACCCTCGATGATGCCAATAGTGCGCTGAGCATTCAGCAAAATGACCAGACTAACCAAACTATTCCCTTAACCACCAAAGAATTTCAGTTACTTGCCTATATGATGCAAAATTGCGATCGCATTATTTCAGGGAATAAAATTCGTTATCAGTTATGGGATTTAGGTGAAGATCCTATTAGTAATGTAGTTGCTGCCCAAATGCGTTTGTTGCGCCGTAAGTTTGCTAATTATGGCTGCGACTGCCCAATCGAGACTGTTGCAGGGCAAGGCTATCGATTTAAAACACAAATCCAAAAAGGATAAGGCGGCGCTTCGCGCCGCCTTATCCTTTTTGGATTTTATAAATAATTTAACTATGAACAGTCAACAACTTTTTCGCCGAGGTCGCACTCGATTAGCCGTCTGGTATGCAATTGTGATGGGATTGATTCTCAGCTTGTCGGGATTGGGAATATACCGATCGCTAGTTCAATCCAACTGGATCTCCCTAGAACGAGAAATTGAGTCGATTGCGGGAACATTACACGATAGCCTAGAACCGATGCTGCCTGCTTCAGGAGACCCCACAATAGTTTTGCAGCGCATTCTACCCGAATTATGTTTAGCAGAACAGCCATGCGATCGCAATTCCACGATAATTCAGCGACATACTATTGGCATTAGCGATCGCAGCACCTATTACATTCGACTTTTCAACTATGAAGGGAAGTTACTTGCCTTTTCGCCCAACCTTCCACCCCAGTTACCTCCAACCCTGAATCCTGAGCAGTGGCAGACATTTCGCAGTACCAACAATATTCGCTATCATCAATTTACGATTATTCTGCATAGCTCTGAAGCTAATCATCAACTGAATAGAATTAGTAACCATGCATCTTGGGGATATTTACAAATTGGTCGCAACTTAAAAACTTTTGACAGCGAAATAGAGAGGATTCAGTGGATTTTAGCAATCGGATTACCGATCGCGTTATCTTTCGTTGCTGTATCTAGTTGGTGGCTGGCAGGGCTTGCTATGCAACCGATTTACCAATCCTATCAACAACAGCAACAGTTCACCGCCAATGCTGCCCATGAACTGCGATCGCCTCTCGCCAGTCTCCTTGCCACGGTAGAAGCTTTGCTACATATTTCTGATTCAAATCCGCAAAACATCCAAACGATGCTACCGATCATTGAGCGACAAGGACGACGCTTAAGCCATTTGATTACAGATTTACTTCTATTAACCAGTTTGGAACAAAATTCTGTTCCAAAAAACTTTCATCCCTGCTGTTTAAATGATTTAGTTAACGACTTGACAGAGGAAATGTCAGAACTTGCCACTGCATCTGAAATTCATCTTACCAACCAAGTTCCCGCATCAGAAATATATGTACTGGGCAATGAATCACAACTTTATCGACTGGTATCAAATCTCATCGCTAATGCCATTCAGTACACGCCTCCTCAAGGATCGGTACATATCAGCTTAGACACCCACGACCATACCGCCATTATTTCGATCAAAGATACAGGGATTGGCATTCCCAAAACTGAACAAAATCGTATTTTTGATCGTTTTTATCGAGTTGATGGCGATCGCGATCGCAAAACTGGTGGCACAGGTTTAGGACTGGCAATTGCTAGGGCGATCGGGCATCAGCATCAAGGTCAGATTTCTCTCCAGAGTGAAATCGATCAAGGCAGTTTATTCACGGTTCAATTACCTCGAATTCAAAAGTCTAATCGCTAATGACTATGCAAAAAAAGCATTGAAGACATTGAGAGCCAAAACCAAAGCATAAATCTGCCAAATTGCATTCACAAATGGAAGTATGCTCACAATTAACAGTCAGGCAAAAGGCTAGTAACGCCAAGCCTAACCATGTCATCCCCAAACAAGCTAATGGCTTGAGCGTAGTAGAGTCGCGCAAAGACAGGGTTTCGCAAGCTTTGAAATAAATTAGAGTTTGTCATGATGTCTTGTAGACTAAAACGTCCATGGCATCTTTTGTCATCGCTATCACAGATGATTGCTACTTTGAACTCATCTCTGCTTTATTGATTGTTGCGGTTTGAGATGTTGGATTATGCTTTCAAAACTCTCGTAGCATTAGCGATCGCAGCCATTGATTTTGACAAGATAATCTTTGATTTCTTGGGATTGATGGTAGCTATACCGCATCTAGGATGAACCCCGTAGTTCTTATAAAGGGTCGCAGGGCAAAGCCCCGCTTCGGTTTTTTCTTTTTGTCCATGTTGCAAACTTCGGTTTTCAACATGGATGGGGTATATCTCCATCCAAAATTATGGCAATATGACTGTGTTGATTATTAATTTGGACAGTTTTTCATGATTACATTTAACACAAGCTTACTAACATCAATATTTCTTATCATACAGTCACAAAAGCTTGAGAATGCGATCTCAACACACATAAGTAAAACTTAATTCGTAAGCTCATTCTCAATAAGCCCACTCCAACACGGCTATATAAAACTAAAAGCATTGCTACATCAGCATTTAAGCGCTTAGCTTACGAAAATGCCCCTTTTCGTAAGCTAAGCGCTTAAATAATAGGAGTAAATTTGGAAAATTAGAGATAGTAACAATTCCCCAATTTTCTTGTTATTGCCCTAAAGTTGAGGATGTACAAAGCAAGTCTCTGTATATCCTCAACTTCAAGTTTTAAATTTTCTTGTGCTATGGCAATTCCAGAACCGACTTTAATTGTTTATAGTCAACCACCCAAGGCGATCGCCACATCCGATTTGCGTCAAGCAAGGATCGATGAATTTCTTGCTTCAAGGTCATTACAGCCTAAAAGCCGTAGAGCCTATCAGGCAGATTTGCAGATATTTATGGACTGGTGCGAACTCTCTTGGGCTGAGGTCAGTCGCCATAAGGTGACGCAGTTTAAGACGTTTTTAATTAAGGAACGTGAACTTGCTTTGAGTTCCGTAAATCGGATGCTGCAAACGCTGAAGTCGTTTTATCGTTGGTTGCTGCTCTCGGAATATGTGAAGGCTGACCCGACTATCGGGATTCAGTTGGAGCGTTTGCCTGAATCTGTAGCGAAGGATTTAGATGATGATGAAGTAGTGCGGATTTATGAGGCGATCGCGTTAAGTAAATTTCCGATTCGAGATCGGGCTTTGTTTACAGTGCTATTGCATGGATTACGAGGGGAAGAATTGTGTAATCTCAATGTAGGAGATTATTGCAATGGTGAGTTAGTAATTCCTGTGGCGAAGTGGGATAGTAAGGGGGAAGTACCTTTGACTAAGTTGGGGTTGCAACATCTGGATAACTATTTGGCTTGGCGCAGGGAAAAAGGAGATAAAGATGAGTTATGGCAAGAGTCGCCTTTGTTTGTATCCTTTTCTAATCAAAATTATGGCAAGCGCTTGACCTATTGGGGTGTGCGTCATGTGATGGATGATCTGGCGGAAAAGACGGGGATTGATTTACATTCCCATCGCGGGCGGCATACGTTTGCCACAAATTTGATTGTGAAGTATGAGTTAGATCCTTCTCTGGCGATGGAGTTGACGAGGCATCGGGATGTGCGTAGTTTTAAGCGCTATACAAATCGCAAGAGTAAGGTGGCGGCTAAACGTGCTTTTTTGAAGGCGGCTGAGAAATTAGATATAGGTTAGGAGATGTCTCATTGATGGTTAAAGCGATTCCAGATAAGTGTAAACGTTGTGCAATGCTGTCGGCGGCTCAGGCTCAAGATTTGCATGGTGATGATTGTTGGAATCCTGCGGTTTGTTATAGTCGTCGTTCTTATGCGCGTCATCGCGATCGCATTAGTCTTGTCAGATCGCGTAAACGGTCAGAAGCTAATCCTGATTTAGTGGTCAATACGGAAGAGTTTAAATCAATATTTTGGGCGGTGTTGGTAATTTATCGTCCTGCGGGTGCAGATACGCCGATTCATGCGATCGCGGCTCAAGTTTGGCAAGGTCAGCAGAAATTTGCGGCGATCGCGCCGATTCATTGTGCGGGGATGACAGCTTCTCAGGTTCATGCTTATGTGCAGAAAGTATTAGTTTTGTTGGATTCAAATTATGGGGTTAAAAAGTTCGCTAGTCAGGAACGTCTCGATCCTTATCTTTGTCCTTTGCGTCCCTGTCCTTGTCATCCTGAAATTACCTGATTTGAGAGGTTAAGTTTTGCAGGTTAAGCAGCTTGAGTTAAATCTTTGGGAGGCGATCGCTTCTGCTTATCAGTCTCCTGATGAGGCAAATTTGCCGATGGTCTTTAATTTATTGGATTTGACTTTGGTTGAATTGGATACGCGATCGCAGTTACGGGTGGCAGGCGATGCGGTTGGGCAGATTACTGATTTATTTTGCGATCGCTCTAATCTCTGCTTTGAACTGTTACAGGCTCACACAAATCATGGTGAGCCTGCAATGTCCGATCATGCTTTTGATCGCTATGTCCGCCAATCGGTAGTCGTCGATTTTGACCAGTTCATTCAGCCTTTTGAGTCTTTGCCAAGAAAGTCATCTGAAAAAACTAAGGATGGTGATTCAGTTGTTGGTGCTGTTGATAAGGAGGTTTTGCTTCAGGTGCTTGAGCAAGAACATTTGCTTAGTTGGGAGGAGGAGTTAGATTTGGCTCTTTCTATTGCTCATGATGAGGATGTTTCGGCTTGGATTGAGGCGATCGCTTTTTGTTTAAAGAGCAATGCTACGCCTATGCGTTTGCTGGATTTGCGGAATAGTATGAAATTACCAATCGTGGAAATTTGGTTGGGTTTACTTTTAGGTGATTTCAAACTGGAGCAGAAAGGGGCTTTCTATGATGCAAATGAAATTTGGATTGGCGACATTTAAAGTACAGTTGTCATAGGTCATATATCAATATATGATTCTTGTATATTCACGATAAATCAGCTTTGTTACTACCTAAGACTAATTAAGCACGTCATATATTGATATATGATGTCTAATATCTCAGATCATTTAGACATATCGATACATAATACGCTAAACAAAATGCAGAATCGGATAGCAGTTATTAGCAATGCTGGTGGAAGTGGTAAAACAACTTTGTCAGTTCACATTGCTTATGAAATGAGTCTTTACGGGTTGTCGGTGGGATTAATCGATCTCGATCCTCAAGGTTCTTTAAGCCTATTTTGTGGACTACAACAACCAGAGCCAGAAGATACGCTCGCTTCAGTATTACAAAATGATTTTGCAGGTAAATGGCCGCTCGAACATTGTTGGAGTGAGAACACTAACAATGTGGAGGTGATCCAAGGGGGCATGATTTTAACGCGGGTTTCAGATGAGATGGTACTCCATAGACGCGGAGCATACCTACTCGGAGATTGCTTAAAAGACTATCCTTTAACCCATGATTTACTATTATTGGATTGCCCAGCAACTCTAGGACCATTAACCTTACTAGCTTTATCTGCCTGTACACATATTCTGGTACCAGTGCAACTTGAGCCAAAGTCAATTCAAGGCTCAGCAAAATTACTGGAGTGGGTCTACCATCAAAGCAAACAGCTACGATTGGAACCTCAACCGCAAATCTTAGGATTTGTGCCTAACCAATACGATCCAAGGAGAGCAACCCATAGACAAATATTAGAAGATCTGCCCACGCAGCTTGATCAGTTGGGAATTCATTGTTTTCCTGCGGTGAGAGATTCGGCAGAATTTATCAATGCAAGTGGACAGGGCTTGCCTTTGCACTTGTACCGCAATAATCATCCTGCTAGTGGAGATTTCAAAGAAATTTCTGAACGCATTGTTAAACTGATTGGCAAAAAAGTTAAGAGGAAGAAATAAAAATGGCTAATCGTAAAGCGCCAAATATTGCTAATTATTTTTCTGGGGCAAAGCAAAACCAACAGTTGTCTGAAGCAGAACAGGAAATCAATCAACTCAAGGCTGAAATTGAGAGTTTGAGAGCATCTGGCTCAGACGAGCTAGAAATTCAGTTGTCAACTTTAAAGGAACAATTGCGATCGCAGTCTGGGGTAACTGATATCGCTATAGCAATTATTCTTCAAAATCCTGACCAGCCTCGCCGCACTTTTTTAGTGGATAGTATTGAGGCGATGTCTCAATCATTGTCCAATGACGGTCAGCTTTCTCCGATTATTGTGATCCCTCAAGATGAGAGCTATTTACTTTTTGATGGGGAGCGACGCTGGCGTGCTGCTAAGTCTTTGGGATGGGAAACGATTAGAGCAGTGACGATGGATGCACCTGATGATCTGCATCGCAAGGCATTATTGACATCACTTCATCGAGAGGATCTGAATCCTCTCGATAAGGCTGAAGCGATTATTCGAGAGATATCGAGTAATGTTGATATCAAGACGGAAGATATTCCCAGAAATCTGTCCACGGTGATTCGACGTTTAAATAAGCAGAAGCGTTTAACCGATATCATAAAAGCTTTGTCTGACGATCACAGTGAAGCTTCGGCTGATGAGTCTATTAGTGAAACTGAACGGACTATTTTATTGATTTTACTTGAGTTACAACTCAATCCTGCTTCGGTGGATGCTAATTTGCTACCAATGTTAGGTCTGGCTGACGATCTCAAAGATGCAATTCGTAATCTTGGGTTAAAGGGTGTTCATGCGATCGCCTTGCAAAAGTTGTCAGCCAAAAATCTAAATTTGTCGCAAGCGAAGGCAAAAAAGTTAAGAGAGGATTTGACTAAAAAGGTTGTTCAGGAGAATTTATCGGTTTTACAGACTCGGAAGATTGTGAGTGAGGCGATCGTTAAGTATAGTCCTAGTCAGGAAGGCACTTCAGATGCAAACAAACAGCTAGGTAAAATCAAGCAAAGTGTTAATCTAATTTCTGCCGATCTTTTGACTTCGGCAGATGCTGATAGTTTGAGAGATGTTTATGATTTATTGAAGCAAAAGATGACGGAGATTGAGTCTTTGCTAACATAGCAGTAGGGTTTCTTTGATCCCACTCGGTCATATATTGATATATGACCGAGTGGGCCTTAGGAGATTAGTTAGGCGATCGCCTTTAATTGATAAGCTCTAACTAATAGTTAATATAAACTGATCGCAACAAAAGTAAATTTATAATCTTTTATACTATTCATTAGACTTACTACGAAATTATGATTTTTGATGTTTCACATGAGCAAATAATAAGTCTAGGAGGCAAAGGCGAAAAGCTTGTCCTACTCTTAAAGAAACTTCTATATGCGGAGGCTCAAAACATTGGGATACCACTTCGAGGAGTTTCAGTTCCGCTTCAAATCAATATTGCTGATGGGGGAGAAGATGCACGAATTTTATGGACAGGTGGTCATAAAGAAACAGATTATTTGCCTTCTAGATTTTGTGTGTTCCAGTCAAAAGCTAGCAAAATCAACAAAGCAGGATGGAAAAAAGAGGTTTGGACAAAGGCAAGTCAGAAAAAAGGAGCAATAAAAAAGCTAAATCAGGCAGTAACCAAAGTTATTGAAGAGAAAGGTTCATACATAGGATTTACCTCCGATGTGTTGATTGGGAATAAATATGACGAACAAATTGAAGCTATTAAACAAGGCATTCGTGAAGCAGGAGGCAATCCTGAAGAATTATACGAAATCAATATTTATGATGCAAATAAAATTGCTAATTGGGCATCAAGACATCCCGCCGTTGCTGTTTGGCTAAAAGAACAACAATCTGGATTAGATCTAAAAAACTATCAAACAATTGAAAAACTAGGAAAGAAATTAGATATTTATTCCATCTCTCAAGTTGAGGATAGTGCAGATCGCTTTCAAATTGGAAAGCAAACGGGAGAAAATTTACTTTCATTTCAGAAAACAAAGGAACGAATCTCGGACTATCTCGTAGATCCAAGAAAGTCTATTAGGATTCGTGGGGCATCAGGAATAGGCAAAACTCGGTTTGTATACGAAATATTCAGAGATGAAACTATCCCAGCAAAAGCTGTATTGTCAACATCTACAATTTATTGTGATTTAGGGGAGATAGGCAGTCAGGTTTTTTCAACAGTTCAAAGTTTTTCAGAATCAGGAAGTTCTGCTCTCATTATTGTAGATGAATGTCCTCGTGAGACTGCTATTAAGCTTCATGAAATCATAACGAAGGAAGATAGTAAGCTCAAACTCCTAACAATTGGTAATGATAACCAACCTATTGAGAAGGATGATTGCTTGAATATTTCCGTTAATCCTGCTCACGATACATTGATTGAAGGCATTATTCGACAACGCTATCCAAAAGCTAATAATTCAGATATAGCCTTTATTAAAAAGCTAAGTGGTGGCTATCCACGTATTGCTGTATTAGCAACTGATAATTTTTCAGAAGGGCTACCTATCCTAAAGTCTGTTGAAGATGTAGTAGATCGTATTCTCAAAGGTTGTGGAATAAATCGGGTTGAACAAGTCCGAGCAATTGAATGTCTTGCTTTATTCAAACAATTAGGAGCAGATCAAGATGAGAGTGAAGAACTGGACTTTGTTGCTCAAAATTTGGCGAGGCAAACAGGAGATGAAATGTATGAATATTTGACTCAAGCAACAAAATCACATCTTGTAGATCGTCACGGACGTTATTTCGTTGCACAACCTTTACTAATAGCTGCGTTCCTTGGTGCAAGAAGGCTAGATTTGCTTCGTGTAAATACTATTCTTCATTTTATAGAAACAGCTCCAACAATTCTACAATCATCTTTTTTAAGTCAATGGCAGTATTTTGATAATTCAAAAACAGCAGCGACAATTGGTGAAAAATTATTAGCCAGCGATGGTTTGTGTGGCTCGCTTGAACGACTAAATACAAATCTCGGTTCACAATGGCTTGAGGCTCTAGTTCATATCGATCCTGATGGAGTTGCAGCCACAATTAATCGAATATTTGGCACAATGTCCATAGATGAAGTGCAAAAACTAGATGCAGGGAAAGCTCATTTGGTTAAGGCTTTAGGAAGACTCGTTTTTCGTCAAAAAACATTTCATATTGCTGCACAATTACTTATGCTACTGGCTGCTTCTGAGGATAAAAAAACTATCAGGGATGCAACACAAATTTTTACACAACTCTTTTATCTAACAATTAGTGGAACTGAGGTGGAGCCTATCGAACGGTTTCAGATATTAGAACAAGGTCTTGCTTATAATGACGAAAGAATAATTAGAGTTTGCATTGAAGCATTAAGAAATACTCTGAGACAAGATTATACAGTTTGGGATAGAGGCTTTAAACAGATAGGAAATCGACCACCTCTGAAAGATTGGGAGCCAAAAACTTGGGATGAAGTTGTTGATTTCCGTAGAGATGGGCTTCAAAAACTTATAAAAATCCGCTCAGTCAACAAAGAATATGCAAATGAGTGCGAAGAAATTATCACTTTTAATATTCGTTCATTACTTAAGCATAATTCTGAGAAGCTATTCGAGGATATTAAAAGTATGATTTTGAGCATTGTAGAAGAGAAAGGAATTTGGCTTGATGTTATCAAGAGAGTTTCTGATTGGCTATATTACGACCGAAAAAAAGCACCAGAAGTTTTTTCAAAAAAGGTAAGAAAGTTTTATGATGAAATTCTACCAACCGATCTAATGCAAAAAGCACTTCTCTATACAAAGTTCTGGCAAGTTGACATCCATGATCCTGACTTAATTTATGAAACTGATGACAGATCTACTCAAGATTTTGAATACTCAGATAGAAAAGCTAAGGAAGTAGCAGCAGAAATTTCTATAAACGAAGAACTTACATATCATGCCATTCAAACAATGGTTAAAGAAAATCTAAGCAATATATTCCCATTCACTCATGAATTAGCAAGACTCTTAGAAAACCCCATAGAGACTTTTCAAATAGCAGTTAATGAATTTGAAAAGTCTACTGAACATAAAGGAATACAGTTTATCCGTGGATTAATTGCAGGTATTGATGATAGAGATACTGAAATGGCTACTAAGTGTATTCAAATTGTACGGAACTCTGAAACTCTGAAAGTTCAGATGGCGAATATATTAACTGCAATAAATATTTCTGTTGAAAGACTAAATGATATTATTCAAGATTTACAAAAAGGAAGTATTACGGCATCAGAATGTGTGTATTTTTCATATGGAAAGGGGCTAAATCATCTCAATATTAAAGATGTATTGCCATTGATTAATGAGTTGTCATCAAATCAAGAGACAGAAGGGGGATGGACATCTCTTGAAATTATATTTATGTATCAACTAGATCGGTCAAAACTTAGTAAAGAACTAGTTCAACCAATCAAAAATCTAGTTGTTAACCCGAAATTACTCCAAAAAACACTAAATAATAACCGTGGGCATATATTTGAGCAGCTTATTATTTTAATTCATAAGCATTACAAAATTGACGGTGAATTTGCCGATGGACTCATTAATCAAATTATAAAATTATGTCAGGTTGAAGATTTTAATATTTTTGATATGCTAGAGAACAATTTTAAAAATATAATTAAGCTCTTAGTCAAAGAAAAACCAATTTTATTATGGGAATCCTTATCACGTTTCTTTGAAATTGCAACCTCATCAGAAGTCTTTTACTTATCAGAACTTATTGGCGCACCACGAAATACTTTTGATGGGGAATCTCATAAGAAAGAAGGATTATTGTTTGAAATTCCTGAATTTGAAGGTAAATATATAAGTTGGGCTAAGATTGACTCTGAGATTCGCTCACCCTTCTTATGTATTTTCTATCCAATAATCCATAAACAAGAATCTGGAGACTATCAATGGCATCAAGCTATAGAGAAGCTTACCTATGAGTTTGGGAAAGTAAGAGAATTTCGCGAAGCGTTAGAAAATCGTCTTTATCCTAGTTCTTACTCAGATTCTATAATTCCTATTCTTGAAAACTACTTAAAACTATTACAAACATGGCTTAATCACCCATTACCAGAAATGAGCAAATGGGTAAGAGATTTAATGTTCTCACTAGAGAGACAAATAGATAGAGAAAGAAAAAGATATAGTAGATGAGGAACTCACATTTTGTCGTGATGATTTTAAAGTACAGATCAATTAGAGAAATCATTCTGTAGCAGGTGCATGGTGATCTCGATAGATGCCCGTTTTACAACGGAGATCGCCGCCCTTGTAATTTATAGAAACTAAATGCAGAGCGATCGCCTCATTATTAAACCAACTAGGACTAAAGCTCTCTGTCACAGTTAAAGACAAACAACCTGCTTAAAATCACCATCTAGGACTTGTCTATTTATGTTTTGACGGGATCTCAAAACCGACTAAACAAACAAAATGATCTATTTAGCGATCGCCACCACAGCAAGAGCCGAAAACAACTTATCAAGAGCAGCAGTTGAGAGTCTCGCCAGAACATAATCATGTAAATAACGCGGAATATGTTGAGCAAAGAACTCAAAAAGGCAAGCTAAAGTTTCTTTAAGTGTCAAATCGTAAGTTAAAAAGAATTCGGTCATCCCAGCCAAGGACTCAACCGCCTCTAAATCGAATTGATCGGTCAAAGGAGCCAGATTTTCATTAAAATCTTGGATCAACTTGTTATATAGAGCATCTAATAACGGTTTGATCCACTCAAAATGGTTAATCAACGACCCACGAGAAATACCGAAATACTCGCTCAACTGGCGCTCAGAAGCATTAACCAAGTCAAAACCGCCATCGGTGACACTATCAATGACCTTAGCAACTTTAGCTTGTAATATCTCCAAATTGCTCATCGCCTCAGCAGTAATCTCACCTGCCTGAATTTGCGTATGGGGAAGATCACCGAGATCGAAATCAGACAAGAAATAAATCTTGTCACCTGCATGACAGCGATCGCCCGACTTGCGCCCCAGACATTGCTGCACATTGGCAAAAATATGGCGATCAATAAACGCCGCAAAATCAGGATCTTTATCAACTGGGTGTAAACCAGTTAACGCCACATATTCAGCGCGAAGCATGGCAATATTGGCGCAGGGAGTACCGATAATTAGCAAAGTTTTGGTAAATTTAAAATCATTAGAGCCACGGGAATCACGAAACCAAACACCATAATTGGTATTCGGAAACTTGTCAGACTTAGTAAACTTTTTAAAATCAATAAACTGAGTAGTTGGATCTAGTTGAGTGAGACGAGCAATAATCGCATCAACCCTACCAGTTTGCTTCTCACGGCGTTGCATACCCAAACGACCCAGATTACTAACTTGATAAATTAGCGGCATCACTAGCGCCCCCGACTGCTTAATCGTATGTACCGAAGCATTTAACCGCATCTCCAAATCAGCAAGATCAATCGTGGCATCGAGATAAAGATTAGCCGCCGCCCTGTCAGCGATATCGCGCAAACGGGAATCAGCGACAGAAATCGTTAATTTCTCATTTTGAATATGCAGATCGCCGTGGGTAATCGTGCCAGAGAGAATATCTAGAAACTCAACCAGCCATTGCTTTAAAATCTCACGTTCAATCTTTTTCTCAATTTCACCAGAATAGAGAGTGGTTTCCCGCTTGAGCAGGGCATGAAGTTTTGCCAACTCGCGCTTATCCTTACCATTAGCTTGCTCAAACTCAGAATCCGCAATTCCATCAACGGTATCAAGAATAGATAGATCGGGTTTGAGTAAATCCGCCAGCAAAACCGTATCCACAATGTCAGGAATCGCCGCTTTAATTTGATGAAAATCGAGACCATAGTAAGACTTATCGCCCAACAACTGATGCAACTTATTCAGCACATCAGTAATTTGCTGCTTATTATCAAGATCGAGGCGAGAAATTAAAGCGATCGCCTTATCAACATCATTCAGGTCAACCAAAATTTGGCGCATCGTTATCAAACTTTGCCCAGCCTCCTCCCAAATCAGTAAAGTTTTGTCATAGGCAAACTCATCAAGGCTAGGCAAACTCATCGGATGAGAGCGCAAAATCTTAGAATTAAAGGCGATCGCCCGATCTCGTTTAAAGCCAAAGCCATCACCAGTGCTACTGCGACAAGCATTGAGCATGGGACAAGTCTCACAAATTATCTTCGTATCAGCGATCGCCTTGTCACGCATCGCTGCAATCGCGCCAGTACGCGAGCAATTCGCCTGAATATGCAGAGAGTCGCCTGCGTTTGCGCGGCGCAGTTTGTCATCTTTTTCAGTCAAACCATTGTGACGGGCAGGCAATAGCGCCCAATCTTGCAAAGTCTCGGTGGTGACATTGCGAGCATCAGTCGATATATAGAT
>JBDNJN010000252.1:0-13466 GCA_041687725.1 Pseudanabaena sp. | reverse complement strand
TATCAATGCTGCTATCAATATTAAAAACATTGCTGTCGGGCGGACAGTGATTAAAGCTCAGCGTGTAACCGAACCGATTGGTGGTGTTGCTGAGAAGCCCGCGCTGTACGCCTAAGCGTCAGCGTCGGGAGTCGTCACTAGTAGCATCCTTGATCGAAGATGCAGTCTTGCCAGCATTGCTAACTCCTGACTCCAGAGCAGCGATGGTTTGTGAACCTGCAATGCCATCGGTGGCTAAGCCATAGTTTTTCTGAGCCGCGACGATCGCCTCGCGAGTCCGATTTCCCATGATTCCATCGACAGCCCCATTATAAAAACCGCGTTTGCTTAGCAAATCTTGCAGATTCGAGACTTCTGCGCTTTTAATGGTTGATGTGTTGCTGATGGGTATCACTGGAGTTTTACCACCATCTGACTCTAGTGCTGCTAAGGTCTGCGATCCAGCAACCCCATCGGGAATGAGGTTATAAGCTTTTTGGGCAGCAATGATCGCCGTGTGCGTCTGAGTTCCCATAATCCCATCGACCGCATCGTTGTAAAAACCGCGATCGGCTAGCAATTTTTGCAGATTCATAACTGTCGATGAAACAGTGATGGTAGTTTCACCTGTGGCAATGGTGGTAGTCGCGCCATCGACTTTTGTGGCGATCGCATCTGCGGCTTTCCCATTCTCAAGAGCGGCGATCGTGCGACTGCCGACAACTCCATCAGGTGTGAGTCCGAAAGTTTTTTGAGCGCGAAGGATTGCATTTTTAGTTGATGCTCCAGCCACACCATCGATTGCCCCAGGATCAAAGCCATTTTGGGCTAGTAGCGATTGCACATATTTTGTGTCCGACGATGGGGGTTCGGCAGCAAGGGCGGTTAGGGTCGAACCTAAGCCAATCAGTAGGGTCGTACCAGTCAAGAGTACATTCAAACTGAGCTTGGCAGATTTAGTAGTTAAATTTTTGAACCATGATTGGAAAGTTTCAGGAATTTCGCTAATGATTGCATCATCAGCATGGATAAATTCTTCTTGGATATATGCTAAGAGTTCCATAATTAGACCTTTTCGAGATTGAGGATTAAGATTTTAGATTGAGAAAAGTTGAGATAGCTTGACAGAAGTTAAGTGATTTTTAGTAGTTTTTGATTAGGATGAATTAGAGCTTTTGGCAGGTGGTAGTGGGGCATTTTGACTAGAGACTGGTGCTTGAGGGTTATTTCCTAACTGAGCATTGTTAGGAATAATGAGTATAGGCTGAATGTTTTGGTTGTTGGGGATATATTGGACAATGTTTGTGTCATTGGTTAGCCCATTGTTTTGAGCCTTGAGAGCTGTTAGCAAATCTGAACTCAAATCTCCTGTCGCGGTTTGTCCATAAGCAAGTTGTGCTTTTAAGATGCTCTCCCTCGTGCGAATGTTGTATTGACCATTGAGATCTGATTCATAAAAACCTCGCTCTTTAAGTAATATTTGAGCCGCAAAAACTTCCTGTGGTGTTGGCGATCGCGTAAAGGCGGGTTGAACAAGGGGAATATTATTACCACCTGCTAGCAATGAGCGCATCGTCAAAGGACCGACAAAACCATCGCGCCCTAATCCATAGGCTTGTTGCGCTTGTAATATGGCGTTAGTTGTCGATTGTCCCAGTTGCCCATCGATTTCTCCTGTATAAAATCCCCTTTGTTTCAGCAACACTTGTAAATTCCCCACTTCATTTAACTCTGGCTGCTGCGAGTTGATCACCTGATAATTATCTGGTCGCACAATCACAATTTGTTGATTGGCGATCGGCTGATTGGCGATCGGCTGAATTGCAATTATTTGAGTCGGGCGATCGCTGCTGGTGGCTTGATTTTGGTTCTGAGGTGCTAGGGACTGACGCGCCGAAACATTTCGCAACAAGTCCAAGGTTTTCTGCCCAGGAATACCATCGGCGACCAAATTTGTTTGAGTTTTCTGAAAGTCAATCACGGCTTGCTTGGTATACCTGCCATAGACTCCATCGATTTCGCCCACCACAAAACCGCGCTGAGCTAGTAGAGTTTGCACTTCCAGCATGTAGCTGGTGTCGCAAAGATACAAATTGTTACACCAAGGCGCAACATTTACTGAAGGCTCTAGTAAGTATGCCGCCGCCGCAGGAGCTAGATTTCCAGCCAAACCATTGAGACTAGTAAGGGCGATCGCTGATAGTAAATAGGATTGCCGTTTTATTACCGCAAAATTCCAGACAGGTTCATTTACCTGATCTTTGTCATCGCAAAGATCATCACAAGTAAGCATCTTGAGATCGGTCGATCCCTGATTGGCTTGTTCATATGCCCATGCATCATATATATATGCTGCAAGTTCCATAACGGCTACCAAAATGATTGCGGTCTATCTTATTTTAAACGATTTTTTCTGACTTCTTACGTCAAAAAATGTATATAGTATTTCTTAATTTTGTGAATTAGAGACAAGGGGCTTAAGCCCCTTGTTTTCAGAAAGATTCTGAGGTGACTTTTCTACTTTTGGGGTTTGATATTGTAGTCGTCAGGATTTTCGGCAGCGATCGGCTGTTTTTTATGAATATCTTGGTCATACTTAATCCCCATTTGCACGACATTATCTGGCGGTGGTGCAGTCTGCGATCGCTCAATGCCCCGCCGTCGTTCTGAAGTGCGTACTTCGCTAGTGTCTTCAGTCACGACTTCATAAAGAATTGCTTGTTTATTTGGCTCACTGCCGCGCCGCAACACTCGCCCCAATCGCTGAATATATTCACGAGCAGAGCCTGTACCCGATAGCAGGATGGCAATCCGCGCATCAGGCACATCAACACCTTCATTTAAAACATGGGAAGCGGCTAGGGTTTTATATTTGCCTTCGCGAAAGAAAGTTAAAATTTCGTGACGTTCCTTTACAGGCGTTTGATGAGTAAGTGCAGGAATTAGTAAATCTTGCGAAATGCGATAGACCGTAGCGTTGTCATTGGTGAAAATCAAAATCCGTTCGCCAAAATGTTGAGCGAGTAAATCTGAGAGGACTCGTAATTTTGCTTCTGTTCCTAAAGATAATTCCTTCGATTCACGGTGGGCTAGCATCGCTCTTCGACCTGCTTGCGATCGCGCACTCGCTTGCACAAATCTTTGCCATCCTTCCAAACTGCCGAGGGAGATTTTTGATTCCTTCAGAAAAAGATTGCGACTTTGAATTAGGGAATCATAGCGATCGCGTTCTTTTTCTGACAGAGAAACTTTGATCTGCACGATTTTGTGTTCAGCGAGGGCTTTTCCTGCTAAGTCTTCCGCAGATTTGCGATAGACTTCTTCACCGATCAAGATTTCTAAATCTGCATGTTTGCCATCGCTGCGTTCAGGTGTGGCGGTTAGTCCCAGTCGGTAAGGCGCGATCGCATATTCAGCAATCACTCGAAAAAAGTCCGTTGGTAAATGATGACATTCATCAAACACAATCAAGCCATAGAGATTTCCCAAAGCTTCGGCTTGAATGGCGGCGCTATCGTAAGTTGACACCAAAATCGTCGTGCGATCGCGAGATCCTCCACCCAATAAACCAATCTCCACGTCAGGAAAAGCCGCTAGTAAATGGGCATACCATTGATGCATCAAATCCAGAGTTGGGACTACGATCAAAGTGCTGCGATTTGTGACTTGCATCGCCAATTGCGCTAAATAAGTTTTCCCTGCGGCAGTTGGCAACACAACTACACCGCATTTACCAACTCTTTGCCAGGCCGCTAAAGCCTCACTCTGATGTGGATAAGGCTCCATTTGGGTATGCGCGGTTAAGTTAACTTCGCTATAAGCCCGTGATTTATCCTCGATCGCTATTCCCTCCGATCGCAAAGTTAAAATCAATTCCCGATAACGATTTGCAGGAATCCGAAATTTCTCAATGCGATCGTCCCATGTGGCAAATTCAATCCACGCTTTGCCCTTGGGTGGTGGATGGAGAATTAAAGTTCCGCGATCGTAGGTTAGTTGAGGAATGCGAGGCATATTTTTGCAGTATTTAGCTAATAATAATAATTTAAAAGCCTTGCTTAGCAAGGCTTTTAAATTATTATTATTAGTCGGTTATTTTAAGGCAGCTTGTAAAAACAAGTTACTCACAACAGCAATTTTCCATATCCTTACAGCAGATTGAGAACAAACCCACCACTAGATTTTTTGTAAAAGCCCCGCTTCACGGGGCTTTTACAAAAAATCTGGGTTTGGTTTGTTCGGGATTTGCTGTAACAAGGGGCTTAAGCCCCTTGCCTGTTTAAGTTGCTGCCTAACGGGCATCAGATGATGGTGTTACCCGTTTTGGCGATGGAATCAAATAAGCAACAACTGCGCCGCCGACAAACCCTGCGACATTACGGACAATCGGAACCCATTCTGTGGTTCGCGTCAAAACTGGGCCTAGCCCAAAGGAGATAAATAACATTCCCCAAAGTGGTGTGAAGATGAGCGCCCATTTCCATGCAAAGATTTCACCTTCTTTGCGGGGATGTCCTGCGAAGCCAAAGATGATCCCGCCGACAATGGAAGTAATTAGCGTAAGCACCCATTGCTCTTGAGGAATACCGGGGACAGCAATACATCCATCTTGATCTAAGCAAGTGGCGATCGCATCAATAGAAGACAAAATCGCTTGATCGTAGCCCTGCTCGCGCACATAAAATTGATTGCCATAGCGCGATTGCAGTTCAATCCAAAAGCCGCGTGGCAGCAATTGATAGATGGCATCACCGACACTAAAATTAAGGATGTTGCCTCCGCGTCCATCCGCAACGAGCATCACACTTAGATCGTCAAGTCCCCAAAAATCTTTGACCGCTCGACCAGGAGTGCGATCAACTTGGGTTAACACCCGCAATTTCCAGCCAGTTTGGTCTTCAAATTTAGTTAACTTTTGATCGAGGGCTAATTCTTCGGCTTCGGTTAAGAATTTGCCAAGATCAATTACATTTGTATATTTTTCTGGTAATAGCTCTGGTGCATCAAAGGCTTGCGCCGCAGGAATATGGGTAAAGGCGATCGCTAAAGGTAAAAATATGGCGATCGCGATCGCCCCAAATCTCTGAGTAAATCTCTGAATAAATTTCCATAGAGCAAGATTAATCATGATTTTTATTAAAGGGTAAATTAAAGGCTAATCTTAATATTTCTTAATATCTTAGCAGCAGTATATAGTTAAAGATACGTTCTCTTCATATTTTTAACTATGGCAAGTCCAATTCAGTGGTATCCTGGCCATATCGCCAAAGCTGAAAAGCAGTTGTTAGAACAACTAAAATTGGTCGATGTGGTTATTGAAGTGCGTGACTCCCGCATTTTACTTTCTAGTCAACACCCCAAAATTGACAAATGGGTGGAGGGAAAGTCGCATATTTTGGTATGTAATCGCATTGATGCCATTACCTCGAATGTAAAAGCGCAATGGACGCGCTGGTTTACAGAGCAGGGGCGGATGATTTATTTCACTGACGCACAGGCAGGTAAGGGCATGGTGGATCTGCTAAAGGCGGCGCAAGTGGCAGGCGAGAAGGTCAACGAACGTCGGCTTGGTCGGGGCATGTTGCCTCGTCCAGTCCGAGCCGTGGTGATCGGCTTCCCAAATGTGGGCAAGTCGGCGCTGATTAATCGCTTGCTCAAAAAAAGGGTGGTGGCTAGTTCTAATAAAGCGGGGATAACGCGCCAGTTGCGCTGGGTCAGGATTTCTGATCAGATTGATTTACTCGATACCCCAGGCGTAATTCCGCCTTTGCTGCACAATCAGGATGCGGCGCTGAAATTAGCGATTTGTGATGATATCGGTCAAGCTGCTTATGACAATGTGCTAGTTGCGGCGGAGGCGGTGGATTTATTAATCGCGCTAAATGTCAAATTAAGTAGCCGTTATACTATCGATCCAGCGACTGTTACTTCAGGAATTGAATATATTCATGAAGTCGCCACTCTAAATAAGTTTCAAGGTGATTTGGATAAAGTCGCAAGGCTGATTTTGTATGATTTTCGCAAGGGCAAATTAGGGGCGATCGCCTTAGAAATGCCGCCTCGATAGATATTAGAAGTTTTAACCAAAAAAAATTTAACTAGAACGATTTAAACAAATAACTCAAACAAATGACGAGCAAAATTTATTTAAAAGGGGTTAGAGCCTATGGATACATCGGATATCTGCCTGAAGAAAATGTATTAGGGCAATGGTTTGAAGTTGACGCAACTCTATGGGTCGATTTTGAGTCGGCTACTCATAATGATCAAATCGAAGATACGGTTAACTATATTTCCTGTATTCGCAAGATTGAAACCCTCATTCAAACTCAAAAATTTAAACTAATCGAGCGATTAGTCGGTGCGATCGCCGATCGCCTGCTCGAAGATGAAAAAATTACTCAAGTCGAAGTAAAAATTATCAAGCATCCCCCAATCCCTAATTTCTTAGGTTCTGTTGCCGTGGAAATTGGGCGATCGCGTGATCACCACTCATCAACTAGGGCCGCTAAAACCATTCAAGCAAAACTTGAAACAACGGCAATCCCAAGCAAACTAAAAACTGAATCGCTCCCAGAATCCAAAATCACCAATCACCAATCACCAATCACCAGTTCCGCCGAGTCTAAAATTATCAGTATTCACACCGATGGCGCTTGTTCCAAAAATCCAGGACCAGGTGGTTGGGGCGTAGTCATTCATTTCTCTGATGGCAGTATCAAGGAACTCGGCGGCGGTATTCGCGAAACAACTAACAATCAAATGGAACTGCAAGGGGCGATCGCTGCCTTAGAATTTCTCGCCACGCAAAAACAATCCACGCCTGTCGATCTTTATACTGATAGCAAGTATGTCTTAGATGGAATCACGAAATGGATTAAGGGTTGGAAAAAGAATGGTTGGAAAACCAAAGATAACAAGCCTGTCAAGAATCAAGAATTCTGGCAAAAGCTCGATCCTCTTAATTCATCAAATATCCGATGGCATTGGGTAGAAGGACATTCTGGCGATCCCGATAATGAGCGATGTGATGCGATCGCGCGCAGTTATACCGCCAGAAATATGTAAATCTGTGGCAAAAAACTAATGACACTAACCATATTCAGTTCGCTAATTTCCAGATTTTAACCTTGCCATCGAGACTGCCACTGATTAGCAATTTTTGATCGTTGCTAAATTCTACCGATGTCACGCCGCGCTCGTACTCTGATAAAACTTGAGGCGATCGCTTGTTCTTTAAAGCCCAAATCCTTACGGTCTTATCCGCACTACCACTAGCGAGTAGTTGACCATCATTGCTGAAGGCGATCGTATGCACTTCGCTAGTATGTCCTGTGAGAACATCTTTTAGTTGACCTGTCTTTCCATCCCACAAACGAACCGTGTTATCTTCCATTGCACTAGCGATCAACTTGCTATCATTGCTATAAACAAGCGATCGCACAGCGCTACCATTTTCCACAAAAGTTTTGAGAGCTTTTCCTGTCTCCACATTCCATAATCGAATTGCGCCATCTTTGCTCCCACTTGCCAAAATCTTGCCATCGGGAGTAAATGAGACATCGTAGACCCAAGATCTTTCGATGATTGTGTTGATCGGCTTACCTGTTTCGGCATTCCATAATCTAATAGTGCGATCAGCGCTAGAGCTAGCGATCGCTTTACCATCAGGACTGAAAATCGCAGTATAGACCCGTTCCTGATGACCTTCTAAAGTATTTAAAATTCTACCCGTGGCAACTTCCCAAACGATTACTTTGCGATCGTCGCTAGCACTGACTAGACGCTTGCCATCAGGACTAAATTGCACGTCGTAGACTCTGCCTGTATGTCCTTTGAGCGTTCGTATTTTTTTATCTGTTTGTAAATCCCATAGCTCAATAATTTTTTCAGAGCTTGCACCTGCCAAAATTTTGCTATCTGGACTAATCGTTACTCCATAGATTGCGTCCTTTGAGCCATTGATCGAGAATTCCTTCACTAAGGCTGGGAATGAATTTGAGGGATTGATCGAATTAGAAATAGATTTAGGAGAAGATTCTGGTAATTCAGTGCTTTCTTGAGCTTCATCAGGTTTGATTGAATTTATCGATTTAGGGGAATATCCAAACATAAGAATCATTGCGGTGATGGCGATCGCGCCAAGCGTGATCATTCCTAATCCCAAATGCCAAGGCTGGAGATATTTCCTAATTCCTGATTTAGTTAATCCCTGTTTCTGGTCAAATCGGAGATCGCGAAAATGCTCATTTTGTTGATTGGTGATTTGATTTTCGCTTTGACTTATTCCATTATTTGCCATTATCGTTGGCAAACTATGATTGAATTGAGATTTTGGATAGCGATTAACAAATTCTTTGATCGCCTTATAAGCCTCATCAGTACTGCGATAACGCTGCCGAAAATTAAACTGTACCATCCGCGAAAGAATATCCGCGAATTCAGGATAGATCTTTGGCGCAGATTCTCGCCACAAAATTTCGAGATTGTCATCCTTGTTGAGATGATTGGGTGAAATTCCTGTCAGTGCTTGAATGCCAATCATGCCGATCGCATAGATGTCACTAGCAAATTTTGGTTCTCCATGTGCCTGCTCGCTAGGCATGTATCCAGGTGTGCCAATTCCCACTGTATAGATTGCATCTGATTGTCCATTCAATATTGCCGTGGGCGTAACAATTTGCTTAACAATGCCAAAATCGATTAAAAAAAGCTGTCCATCGCGGCGACGAATGATATTTTCGGGTTTAATGTCACGATGAATCACATTGTTTTGATGAACAAAGCTAAGTACTGTTAACAGATTTTGCAACAAGTCAGCAACGGTGAACTGTTCCCAAATCTTGCTCCTTACAAGTTCATGGCTGAGGTCTTTGCCATCAATATATTCTTGAACTAAATAAAATTCTGATAATTCTTCAAAGTGGGCAAACAGTTGTGGAATTTGTGGATGGGTTCCGAGGCGATAGAGAACTTGAGCTTCAGTCTCAAAAAGTCGCCGCGATAGTTGCAACACCTTGGCTTCTTGAATTTGCGGACTTAATCTCTTGATCACTCTGATTGGGCGATCGGGTAAGTGTAAGTCCTGCGAGAGATAGGTTTCACCAAATCCACCACCGCCCAAACGCGCCGTAACTTCGTAATGCCCACCGACTATTTGCCCTACTATAAGACTCATAAATTATTGCGGGATGTCTTGGATTTGATTACAATCTTGCCATACAAATTAAGCATATCCCCTATCACCACACCTGAAACGCGATTTAACTATGACCACCCCTGCTTCGTCTCGCGCTGACCTGCTCTCAGAACTGCTTTTAGAATTAATCGAAATTCTGCGCGATCGCCAAGGTGATACATGGGCAGCGATCGCCCGCATCGCTGCTGGTAAATCGGCAACGATCGCGATCGATGGTACGCGAATTTATGTGCAAGTTGAGGGCGAGCAGGATCTCCAAATCACGATTTCCGATGCCAAACCTGATGTAATTAATGATTTTGAAGGTAATGGTCGAGCTTTACGCAACGTCATGTTTGGCAAATCTACCCTCGAAAAGTTGGTCGCCTCTGGCAAAATCTTCATTCGCGCCAGTTTTGGCGATCTTTTAAAAATTCGTGCTGTCGTTAATTCGGTTCTGGCGGAGACGGATCTTGAGCCAAGGTTACTAAATCTTTGGCATCGATTTGATCGCGAATGGGAAAAATAAGTAGATACCAAAAGCGCTATAGCGCTTTTGGTATCTACGATTATGTGATTTTGCTCAAAATCGATATTGTGCCGAAGCCAATGAGAATGATGCCACTGCCCCAATTGAGCCAAATCGACCAACGGCGTATTTCTAAAAACTGTTTGATGATCCCCGTAAATGTACCCGCGATCGCTAAAGGCAACACCGAACCGATCGCATAGGCAAGTAAAAATTCAGTGCCAACCAATAAATTTCCTGAGCCTGAAACCCAAGCCAAAAGCGTCACTAATACAGGCGTACTGCAAGGTGACGCGACGAACCCAAAGGATAAACCAATTAATAGCGATCGCAATCCCTTTGGCAAATTTTGGGATATTTCCCAATTGCCAAAACTCGGCAACCGCAAAGATATTACTTCCAATAATTGCAATCCCATCGCGATCGCAATTATTCCCATCACCACCGACCAACCCCAAGCCGTTTGTCCATAAATCTTGCCAAGTAGCGCCGCAGCGAGTCCAAAACCTGTGAGGGCGATCGCAAATCCTAAACAAAACCATGCCGATTGCAAAGCCGATTTCCATGTACTTTTAGACTCATAGCCGCCAATATAGCCAATCGTGAGCGGCAACATCGACAGGGTGCAAGGGGTGAGGCTAGTGACTAGCCCTGCCAAAAAGACTACGCCCACACTCGTCCATGAAGCTTGATTGAGTTGGCTACTCACCAAAGCATCGGCCCATTGTTCGAGTTGATAAAACCAATTTGGTAGCGATCGCGCTAAAGTTTCGAGAGATTGCAACATAGTAATAGCGATCGTTCAGCGTTTAAACGCTGGTTCTAGATTTAGATTAATATGAATAGACATATGTAACAATTTTAAGTCATGACAACTGCAAATCGAGGACATCGCTCTTTCTGGCGCTTGATCGTCAATGATACGACAGGTTTTGTGGTGAAGCGACTGGGACAAGCGGTGATTGTCGTTTTGGGTGTGTCTATTTTAAGTTTTTTTGCAATTACTAAATCTCCCGGAAATTGCTTTTCTGAGCTGCGAAATAATCCGACTACTCCCAAAAAGACGATCGAGCAGTTAGAAAAACAATTGAACTACGATAAGCCCGAAGCCGTGCAGTATCTCTTATGGCTGCGAAATACTTTAGGCGGGGATTTGGGCGTGCGTTGTCAAGGCTTAGCACCTGTCACACCGCTAATTGTGGAACGAGCTGGGAATACGCTAATCATGTCCCTTGCCTCGTTAGTGACAACTTGGCTAATCGCAATTCCCCTCGGCATTTATAGCGCCGTCAAGCAAAACACTTGGAGCGATCGCCTAATCCAAGTATTAAGTTATGCCACTCAAGGTTTTCCTAGTTTTGTACTAGCGATTTTATTGTTGATGGTCGCCCAAAATACAGGTTGGTTTCCTGTCGGCGGCATGACGAGTATTGGTTTTGCCGATCTCTCGCCTTTTGGTAAATTTCTCGATATCGGACATCATATGATTTTGCCAGTCTTGACTTTGACCGTAGTTAGCTTTGCAGGATTGCAAAGAATTATGCGCGGTAGTTTGCTAGACGTGTTGCGCCAAGACTATATCAAAACTGCGCGCGCGAAAGGCTTGCCTGAAAGTAAGGTGATCTATGTCCATGCGCTGCGTAATGCGATTAACCCTTTGATTACTTTGCTAGGATTTGAATTTGGGGGATTGTTGGGCGGTGCTTTTATTACCGAGTTCTTCTTTAGTTGGCCAGGTTTGGGGAAATTGCTTTTGGATGCGACTAAAGAAAAAGATACTAATTTAGTCATGGCAGGGCTGATGCTAGGAACTTTGATGTTAGTTGTCGGTAATTTCATCGGTGATTTACTGCTCAAGGCGGTCGATCCGCGCATTAAGCTTGATGACATGGAGTAGCGATGTTTCCTTTACATGATGATAATCCGACTCAAGATACTTCCATCGTTGTCTATACATTGATCCTGATCAATGTTCTGATATTTGGATATCAGACCAGCTTGCCAAATTTTCAACTAGGCGAATGGATCGGGAATTGGGCTTTAGTACCAAAGGAATTCATCGCTAATCCCTCAAGACAGGCGATCGCCTTAATCTCATCACAATTTCTCCATGCCAATATCTTCCACTTAGTAGGGAATATGTGGTTTCTCTATCTATTTGGCAATAACATCGAAGATCAACTTGGGCATTGGAAGTTTTTATTTTTCTATTTGGTTTGTGGAGCCTTTGCTGGAGTCGTGCAAGTGATGACGGCTCCAATGTCGATCATTCCGATGGTGGGCGCAAGTGGCGCAATATCGGGAGTTATGGGTGCATATCTAGTCAGGTTTCCCCGCGCAAGGATTTTGAGTTTAGTATTTCTCGGATTTTTTATAACCGCGATTCCCATCCCTGCGGCCGTGTTTTTAGGTATATGGATTGCGGGTCAGACTGTTTATGCGGCAATGGCGAATCCTAATTTACCAGGTGTGGCATATTTGGCACATATTAGCGGATTTGCGATCGGCGCGATCGCTATGTTTTTAATCTCGAAGCGTTCTAAATATTAGCTCTTGAATATACGAATGATTGCGGCGCATGGTTTAGCTTTGAATTTAACGGTTGTTACTGCGAATGTGCGTGAGCTTTTGCGTGTGCCAAATTTGGTTGTGGAAAATTGGCTGGGTTAAAATTAGGACGCGATCGCGCTGATACGCCACAGTTAAAGTTTCTGGTGATGGGTGAATAGCAAAGGGTGCTAGCTGGCAAGTTGTAACTGTTTTTCTTGAATAGGGTGATGATACAAAACCATTAGTTGCTTTGCTGCTAGGGTTTCCATAGCGTAGGCTTGTCCATTTAAGTTACTAAATTCTACTTCAAAGACTTCGGGTTCATAGACTTCTACAATGGTTCCAACTTGTCCGCGATATAGGTGGCAATTGGGAATATCTTCTAAGAGTGCGACAACATCTAGTAATTTCATAATAAGCTCCTCTTAAGGGATGTATTAGGGGATATAGCAGGTGACTAAGCGAGGGGAAGTTTCATAAATTGGTGGTAGAAGCCCTGCAATAAATTGCGGGCTGAAAGCTCAAACCCGTTGAAACGGGTTAAATGCAATTTTGAGAGGTTTCTCAGTCAGTTTTAACTGACTTTATTCTTTGCAGCCCAGAACTTTAGTTCTTGGTTAGCTGTGCTTTTAGGGCAAAAACTTAACCCGAACTCACGTTATGTAAGGGAACAGCAATCTTTGTAAAAAATATGATGGCTACCGTTAATCCTTTCGCTGAAACCAAGTCTCTGTAAGAATTGGCAAAGGGTCGCGAAATCAATACTATTGTCGTTTTCACCATTGAGTAACTTTTGTCTAAATTTATCGTATTTGCCCATTTATTGTTTCTCCATTGACTCGCGTAGAAGTTGTAGATTCTTGCGAATTATTTCTGTGGTTGGATGCTCATTGCCTAGCGCGACTTCTAGAATTGCTAATGCTCGCAAATAGAGAGGTTCGGCTTCGCTGTAGCGTCCTTGCGATTCGTATAGCGCTGCGAGATTATTGAGACTGGTGGCGAAATTAGGATGGTCTGATCCTAGTTGCCTTTCCCAAATTTCTAGCGATCGCAAATAGAGAGGTTCGGCTTCGCTGTAACGTCCTTGCCATCTATATAGTTCTGCGAGATTGTTGAGACTTTGAGCGACATCAGGATGGTCTGCTCCTAGTTGTCTTTCCCTGATTTCTAGCGAACGCATATAGAGGGGTTCGGCTTCGCTGTAGCGTCCTTGCGATTCGTATAGTGCTG
>JBDNJN010000251.1:0-5124 GCA_041687725.1 Pseudanabaena sp. | reverse complement strand
GTTGGCTTTCACCCGAAGAATTTGTTGTTCTCGTTCTGCTATGCTCATGCGACACTGCCTTTAAATCTTGTTCCTCCTTAACTTTAGGCTTATATTTTTCTCTCCTGCTAGTGGCGAAAAATTAAAGACACTAACCAATTTCAATCAAAGGGCGACTTCTGAGAATACCGACTTCTGTACCAAGGTTAGTTGAGGAGCTAGATGGTAAGCCTGGGAGTTGAATATCCGATACAGGTATCGTCGAATTATTGATTAGAAGAGAAGCAGTGGTGCGATATTGAGGAATTCTTGTGAAGGTGTAATACGTATTTGCCGCAAACACAGTCACAGAGACTGCTACGATCACAACCCAACGTTTGCGTAATACACGTAAAAATCTGGCAAGTTTAAAGGAGTCATCGACATACTTGCCTCCATAGGCAGCGTTAGGATATGCGGTCATCGTTTTTTTATCCAAGTAGCTTTAATTTTCACAAGTTTTAAAGTTGCTAAGTATGTAGGCAAAAGAGAAGTTAAAACCTTAAAAGCTGTGGCGCAAGCGCAGCTTGCGCCACAGCTTTTAGGATTTCGGTTTTTACATAATGCCTATGTACTTATCTATAATGAAAGACTAATAGATTGTATCTCAAGTCCATAAAATATCAGCCCCAATGTCTGAAACTATTCCCACAATATATTCTACTCTGTTCTTAACAATTCTACTGTTTGTTGGTTTAATTTCCTTTTTACGCGGCTCAATCAGAGACCGAACAACTGAAGCGCTATTCACTGTAGAAAAGCTTGCTGTAGATCAAATTACGGACGATCGCCTATTGATGCAAGTTCGAGACCATTTCAGAAAAAGAGCTTATAAAGTAGTTGAAATTGATCCAGAACGGGACGTTGCCACTCTGTCGGGGCAGGTAAAACCAAGTCTGTTTTTGGCAGTTTTCATGACGGTATTAGCCGCGAGCGGTTTAATTTGTCTGGGGCTAGTTTTAGGTATTTTAATCCCTGATTTAGAAAACATTTGGTTATGGCTAACAGCCTTATCACCGATCGCTGGGATATTTTATTGGCGCGGTACTCCTCGCGAGCGTCAAGTTAGTTTGCGACTAATGCCTGATGCAAGACT
Source organism: Pseudanabaena sp. (assembly GCA_041687725.1). Classification (GTDB taxonomy): domain Bacteria; phylum Cyanobacteriota; class Cyanobacteriia; order Pseudanabaenales; family Pseudanabaenaceae; genus Pseudanabaena. The sequence goes on along the minus strand of JBDNJN010000251.1, from coordinate 4,010 downwards.
TAAAATTCGCGCCCATAAAGATGAAATTGAAGAGTTGCAGCGATCGCTAAATCTCGAAAAAATTGAGAGTTAGAGCGCAAAGCGGTATATTTTTCTATAATAGATTTAGAAAATTTTGCAAAATTTTATTGGTACTTAATGGCTACTGTTTTACCGAGTCTAAGAGCAGAGACGATAACAACGAATTCTTTAGAAAACACTACTTCAAGCTTAGATAGCTTGTCCCCAAATCAACAACTTTTGCCTTTAACCGCCATAGTTAATCCTCGCGATCGCCTAGAGATTGGCGGTTGCGATGTGGTGGAATTGGTGCAGCAATATGGCTCACCACTTTACATTTTGGATGAAGTTAGCCTGAGAACTGCTTGTCAGCAATACCGTGATGCTTTTACGAAACATTACCAAGGGCGATCGCAGGTTTTATATGCATCTAAGGCTTGGAGTTGTTTGGCGGTTTGTGCGATCGTTGGCGCTGAAGGGCTAGGTATTGACGTAGTTTCGGCAGGTGAAATCTTGACGGCCTTACGCGCTGAAGTCTCACCAAGTTTGATTTATTTTCATGGCAATAATAAATCCGTTGATGAACTTAGCTATGCCCTAGAATCTGGCTGCACAATTGTGGTTGATAACTGGCATGAGTTAAAAACTTTAGATCGCCTTGCTAAAGAGCAATCCCTATCCATGAGCTTTATTGAGCCACGGATCATGTTGCGTTTGACTCCTGGGATCGAATGTCATACCCATGAATATATCCAAACAGGACATATCGACAGTAAATTTGGGTTTGATCCCAATGAGATCGAAGCTGTGTTTGCCTATGTATCAGAGTCTAGCCTCAACTGCATTGGGATTCATGCTCATATTGGCTCGCAAATTTTTGAATTGCAGCCACACCAAGATATTGGTGGCGTGATGGTGCAATGGTTTAAGCTCGCTGGCGAAAAATATGGATTGAAGTTTTCAGAGCTAAATATTGGCGGTGGTTTAGGGATTCGCTATGTTGAATCTGACGATCCACCTAGCATTGAAGATTGGGTGAAAACTGTATCTGCTGGTGTAACTGATGCTTTTGTTACCGCAGGTTTAGCCCTGCCTAAATTACTCTGTGAACCAGGGCGATCGCTAGTTGGGTCAACCTGTGTGACCGCCTACACAATCGGTGGTAGCAAGACTGTTCCTGATATTCGCACCTATATCACCGTTGATGGTGGCATGTCAGACAATCCTCGTCCGATCACCTATCAGTCAAAATATCGCGCAGTAGTTGCCAACCGCATGAGTGCGCCGCTATCACAAACAGTGACGATCGCAGGCAAACATTGTGAATCAGGTGATATTTTAATTAAAGATATTCAATTACCTGCAACTAATGCGGGCGATACCTTAGTTGTATTTGGCACAGGTGCATACAATTACAGCATGGCATCCAATTACAATCGTTTACCTAAGCCTGCGGCAATCATTGTTAAAGGCGGTGAATCGAGCTTGATCATCAAACGAGAAACTCGTGAGGATCTATTACGTCAAGATTGTTTACCAGAGAGGCTACGGAAGTAGTTACAGCGCTTTGTGATGATCTCAAACCCAGACTTTTGAAAAAACCATGTAAACGGGGCTTTCTCAAAAGTCTACTGACTTAGTAACTACGCAAAACAATGTATATTTTTTAGTTGTGTTTCAGTTGTGAATGAGAGGGATATGAATGCAGTGGTTTATCAACATCAACTCAATTGCATTCATCATGAGGGCGATCGATATCCTTGCAGTATTGGGATTGATTTATCTCATGCTTTCTCTCAGCAACGATCGCCGCACTTTGTTGATGGTGCGGGGCATTATTTTCCTATTGGTTGCTAGTGTTTTGAGCGATCGCCTTGGTCTGCGATTGCTAAATTTTGTCCTCGATAAATTATTAATTGGTGCAGCCGTGGCGATGGCAATAATTTTACAGCCAGAGCTACGCCGATTTCTGGAACGTCTGGGGCGTGGAGATTTACTATCTTTGATCCAACCCACGGCTAATCGGCGATCGCCAATTGAAGCCGATTCTGTAATTGCAGAAATAATTGATGCTGTGATCGAGTTATCGCAAAATCGCACGGGGGCGCTGATGATTATTGAGACAGGCGAACCAATTGACGATCGCGATTTTTCTGTGCCAGGTGTCAGGCTAAACGCTTTATTATCAAAAGAACTATTGCACACAATTTTTCAAACCTCGACCCTTTTGCATGATGGCGCAATCCTGATTCGAGAAGATCGAATTCTGGCTGCTGGTGTGATTTTACCAATCTCTGAGCGAGCCGCCTCTCGCGAGATTGGCACAAGACACCGTGCCGCAATGGGCATTACCGATCGGGTCAGAGATTGCTTTTGTATCGTCGTTTCGGAAGAAACGGGTTCAATTGCGATCGCGGAAAATGGCATATTAGATCGTCCCGTATCGAGTAGTCGTTTACGAGAAATATTAGAAACTAAGCTAGGTAATTATCGTCCGACTCCTTTAGGAGGAACAAGACCAAGCTTTAACTGGCTTTGGTTAAGCTCAAAGATCAAAAATATGATAAATCGAAAATCGTCAGAAAAGAAATGACCGCTAAGCTATTACAAACTTTACCCGCAGATCTCGATCGCCAACGATTGCCTAAACATGTCGCCGTAATTATGGACGGGAATGGACGCTGGGCAAAGCAAAAGGGAATGCCCAGAAACGCAGGGCATCGAAAGGGCGTGGATGCTCTCAAGGATTTATTACGCTGTTGCAAAGATTGGGGCATTGCCGCCCTGACAGTCTATGCTTTTTCTACCGAAAATTGGAGCCGCCCCGCCCAAGAAGTTGATTTTTTGATGGTTTTATTTGAGCGGATGTTGCGGCGTGAACTAGAAGAAATGTGCAATGAAGGAGTACGCATCTCCTGTGTCGGCGATCTTGATTCGCTGCCTAAGTCTTTGCAATCGGGAATTGAGCGATCGCAGATCGCCACAGCGAATAATCAGGCTATTCATTTTACAGTGGCGATCAACTATGGTAGCCGTCGTGAAATCGTGAAAGTTTGTCGTCAGATTGCTGAAGCAACTTTAGCGGGTGAGATCAAATCTGAAAATATTGACGAAAATCTCTTTGAGCAACATCTCTATACAGCAGGAAACCATAATCCTGATCTATTAATTCGTACTAGTGGCGAAATGCGCTTAAGTAATTTTTTACTCTGGCAAATGGCTTATACAGAGATATATTTCACGCATACGCTTTGGCCAGATTTTAATCGTGATGAGTTTCACCGAGCGCTGATTGATTATCAAGAACGCGATCGGCGCTTTGGGAAAGTGTAAAGAAAATTTAAAGTCAGTCGAATTGCCTCTCATTTATTTACAGCAAAAGCTATGGAGATCGCTATAACTCTTGCAAACTATATATCAACGCTTGCTGCAAAAAGATTTTGACCCTTGTTGTTTTTGTTTGTCATCTCGAACACACAAAAAACATCGGCTTTCTCATACAATCGACGAAATAGATGAATTAAACATCAAATCAAAAAGGTTCAACTATGATGTCTACTATTTCTCAAGACAACCTAGTGATAGATATTCTCGAAAGTACATTTGGCTCGGATATCGTTAACGGAGCCATGAAATATACAGCTTGTTACAACGACCATAAGGGAGAAAAGCGCCGTCTCATATCAAATCACTTCAATATACTTTCTTTTGAGTGGCAAAAAGGCAATGCCAGAGCCTATCTGGAATCATTAGATGCGGAACTACAAAACTGTATAATCTGCTATCTTATGGAAGATTTTGTCATCGACAGAACCAGTAAAGCCTGATCAATTCTATAAAAAGCCGCGCTTGGCGCGGCTTTTTATTTTAACCCACATTCCGCTCGTAATGGAAGGTAAAAAACAATTAAGAAACAGGTGCAGGGAGAAGATAGTAGCGTTGGCAGGAGAGAGGGAAGAAATTTAAAATATGAAGACGAGGGGGAGACAAATTGGTAATTTGTTTAAGGC
>JBDNJN010000250.1:0-7477 GCA_041687725.1 Pseudanabaena sp. | reverse complement strand
CGATTAGCAAGAAAGCATCTGCAAGTCAGTCGGCAGCGTAAAGATTTTGCAGTAAAAACTGCGAGATGCGTAGTTCGGTCTAACGACCTGATTGCCTACGAAGATTTGCAAGTGCGGAATATGATTAAAAATCATAAATTAGCCAAGAGTATCAGTGATGCAAGCTGGTCAATGTTTCGGCAATGGGTTGAGTATTTTGGCAAGGTATACGGAAAGGTGACAATCGCTGTCCCGCCTCATTATACGAGTCAAAATTGTTCAAGTTGCGGAACACTGATTAAGAAAACATTGAGTACTCGTACCCATGTTTGTAAATGTGGTTGCGTACTGGATCGAGATCATAATGCTGCACTGAATATCTTGGCGATTGGTTTAAGTAGGGTAGGGCATACCCAAACTCAGTAAGCCTGTGGAGAGTTCGACCTCTGCCAAGTAGATGCAAGTCTATCTGGTAAGTTGTCTCGCTGAATCAGGAATCCCCGTCGCTTCAGCGCGGGGAATGTCAATAGTCTGTCATCTGAGTTGATGGGAAAAATACGGCAGGAGATACATGGAAAAACTTCGCTAATTTTTCGATGTGTTCTGTCATAAGTTTTCGGTGTCCATTCAGTACCGCCGAAACAATAGACTCAGTTTTGAAAATTGGTACTAAGTCTTTTTGTTTAAGATCAAACTCTTCAAGTAAAGCCTCTATTAACTCAACACCATAAATATCAGGGATAGAATGATGAACTTGTTCATACTGTTCAACTAGCGTACATAGAACACTAATGTATTCTTCTTCTTCTGTACTTAGATTTCCTTGATCAATTAGCTTATAAACAACTTTTTGAACTGCATCTAACTCCTCTTCAGAGTATATAAGACGAGGAGGAAAATCTTGCAGTAATTCAATATAAGATTTTTTATTCTTCTGTATAGTTTTCATAGCTTTCTCCAGCATTTTGAGGAACCTCTTCAGCTCCTCCAGTTAGTATGGTTTTATTTATTTCTTAGTTTTTCCATTTGCCTCGTTCATACTCTTTATGAGGAAGGACTTCACGAATAATAACTTGTTGAGATTCATAATTTATTCGAGTAATTAATCGATAGTTACTGCCTATGTTAAATACAGTGAATTCTCCTACTTGGTCAGCCTGTTGAAAAAACTTTCCTAACTCTACAAAGTGCTTGGGGCTTATAATTTTTATTCTTTTGCTCCACGAAATAAGAAGTTTTTTAGATTGAGGGTGGTTTTCATAAAAACACTCTAGCTTACGGGAAAAATTTATTTTCATAATTGTTACTTTGATTATGCGAACCAATTATAAGTTTTTGGAATAGGGTACATTGAAACTCCTTTAAAATTCATAGTAGAAACATTTGATTTTTGATTAGTTATTGTACTAATCTCATGATGCAAACTTAGCATATTGCGAAGTTTGTTGTCAACCCTATCTAAATAAAAAGTAGTTTACGATCGCTATATGTCAAATATCAGAATTGTGTTAGTCGAGACGGCGGGAGCGCGGAACCTTGGCTCCGTGGCGAGGGTAATGAAAAACTTTGGGCTATCGGAGTTGTGGTTGGTGAATCCAAAATGCGATCGCCTTGGTGATGAAGCGAGACAGATGGCAGTCCATGCCCCAGAAATTTTAGAAAATGCAAATATTGTTGATAATTTGCCCGAGGCGCTAGTCGGTTGTCATCGGGCGATCGCCACCGCAGGGCGCATTGATAAGGGGGAAATGAAAGTGACTACTCCCCCTAAAGGTTTGAGTTGGTTAATGCAAGCTGACACCAGTGCGATCGTCTTTGGGGCTGAGGATCGGGGCTTGAGTAATGCCGAGATTCAACATTGTCAGCAAGTGATGCGAATCCCCGTTAATCCTGACTATCCTTCGCTCAATTTGGCGCAAGCCGTGGGTATTTGTTGCTATCAACTGCGACTTTTAAAGGATAATCCCCAAGGTCATGAAAATTTGACTAGCCAAATCGCCCAAGATTTGATAAAGTCAGCACCCATAGACCTTGCCACTCGCGCAGAGCTAGAAGTTTGCTACCAGCAACTTGAAGCAGTATTGCTGAAGATCGGCTATGTTTATCCCCATACCGCCGTTCATCGGTTGCGAAAGTTTCGGCATATCTTCGATCGAGCAAATCTGAGTCCATCGGAAGTTGCCATGCTGCGGGGGATTTTGCGTCAAGTCAATTGGGCCACGGCTCATCTGGACTAATCTGTAGTTGATTATTTAGAGACATTTTTGTATCGGAGTTACAAATAGCTGTGGAACCAAAAAACTTTTCATCGCCTGACGCTATCGAAAAAAGTCGAGAAGCGCGTTTAAGTAAGTTGCGTGAGCGTCGCGCCAAGGCTGTGACAAGCAATAGTGATTCTGTTCCTCGCCCGATTAATTCTGAGTCTAAACCTCGCATCATGCGATCGCCAGAACCTACGCGATCGCCAGAGTCAATCATAGACAATCGATTTAGCAATCGAGCTGATCGTCGTGGGCCTGAAAGTAAGGTCAAACCTTTGCCCAATCGTCAGGGCAGAATTGAAACGCGTCCAACCGAATTAAGAATTCGCAAAAATCCTAATACCAATAATCGTCCGACTCCGATTAAGTCTCCTGCCAAGGCTTTCGGGTGGCAGTTACTAAGATTAGCGATCGCGGGGATCGGTATGAGCGTGATCGCAGGGACAGCACTCTCATTTTGGCAAAATCAGCAATCAGCTAGAGCCAAAACCATGATTCCAGAAGTGGTTGCGAAGGAAGAAACAAATAAACCTAATCAAGATATTGCTCCCCTCGATCTAAAAACTGAAGCCACGCCACTGCTAACCAAAATCAAGGAATTATCGTCTAAAGACAAAGATCTATTCACGCAAATGATGGTGGTCGATCTGGACTCTGGCGCTTATGTGCAGATTGGGGCGAATCAAGCGATCGCGGCTGCGAGTACGATTAAAACGCCAATTTTGGTTGCCTTTTTTCAAGATGTTGATGCTGGCAAAATCAAACTAGATGAACAACTAGAGATGACTGCCGATGTCAGGGTTGGTCAGGCTGGTGACATGCAATATTCACCCATAGGTACAAAAACGTCAGCATTAGAAACTGCCACGAAAATGATCGTGATTAGCGATAATACTGCGACCAACATGATTATTAAACGGCTCGGCGGCAATGTCGCCCTCAATCAGCGTTTTAAATCTTGGGGATTGAACTCGACTGTAATTAATAATCAACTCCCCGATCTTGAAGGCACAAATACGATTAGTACTCAAGATTTGGTGATGTTGTTATCAACACTCGATCGCGGCAAGTTGATTGAACCACGCAGTCGCGATCGCCTTATGGATATTATGCGTCGCCCGATCACGAATACGCTTTTGCCACAGGGAATCGGTGAAGAGGCAAGAATTATTCACAAAACAGGCGATATTGCTTCTTTTGTCGGGGATGCGGGAATTGTCGATATGCCAAGCGGTAAACGCTATGCGATCAGCGTGATGGTCAAGCGCCCCGATAACGATCAACGCGCTAATGAGTTAATTCGCCAAATCTCACGGGCAACTTATGAATATTTCAGTGGTGGTGGTGATTTACCAGCTAGCAATAGTGCTAATCCTGCAACTACAAATTCCCCAAATTCTCCAAATTCTAGAAATGGCGGGACTAGCGTGATTGAAACGATTCCGCTACCTTTGCCCAATGCGTCGCCAAATGCGCCAGAAACAACTCGCCAAAACCCATAAATGTTCCAGTATAAAAAAAGCCCCGCTTTGCGGGGCTTTTTTTATACTGGTTTTTTGCCGTGATCTCTGGGTTGCGAAATATCAGCGGCTTTGGGCTCAGAAATAGATGAGGTGCGATCGCTACTAATGCTGTTGTGGGGCAAAGCTTGATCAGCGATCGCGGCTTCGATATTTGCTGCCATAATTGCACGCGGGATCGCCCCTGTAGAATCACCGATCGCTTTATTTGTGCTATCTAAAAAAATAAAGCGCGGAATCCCATCGACACGATATTTAGTCACCTCTGGCAACCATTTCGTATTGTCTATATTTAGCATCACAAAATTCATGCGATCGCTATATTCCTGTTCCAGCGATAAATTATCCGCCGCCATCGACTGACAACTCGTACACCAATCCGCATAAAACTCAATCGTTGTCGGCTTATCATTTGCCAAGGCAACATCAATCGGGAGAGCAACCGCCGCCACTGCATCTAGTGATGTACTGCTTTGTTGCGCCTGAAATCCGAAAAACAAAGCTGTGGTGAGCAGGATAGCGGCGATCGCCACTAACAAGTTGCGTAACCGATTAGCAGCAGGTGTTGGACTGAGAGGATTTTCTAAATTCATAAAAACAACTAAGAATAACTGACGAAAAGTGCTATTCCCATTATGTCGAGCAAGGTTTGCTTTATGCTAAATCAATTCTTAGTGGCTAGCGATTTTTCAAAAAATCGATTTCATATTACAGCCTATTTAGGGTTTGAGTAATACAGATAATTTTTTAAAAGTGCCGCAAAGCGGCACTTTTAAAAAATTATCTGGGTTCTATAGCAGCGCAAGGCGCTGTAACAAAAATAAATTATGAGTAATCCCGAAAATTCCTTTGATTCTTCCCAATACGATCTCACGCAAGCCAAATTAACTTTGGGTGAAAAACTTGCCTATGGTGCTGGAGATCTTGGTACTTCGATTACCACCAATCTGCTCTCATTCTTTCTATTATTCTTTTTTACCAATGTGGCCGGACTCGATCCTGCCCTTGCAGGCGTAGTTTTATTAATCGGTAAAGTCTTCGATGCGATTAACGATCCGATTATTGGTGTACTTAGCGATCGCACCAAATCAAAACTAGGAAGGCGATTACCTTGGATGATCTATTCGGCGATTCCGTTTGGGCTAGCATTTTTCGCCCAATGGTTAGTTCCGAGTACCGATAAAATGGTTCTGTTTTGGTATTACGTGATCATTGGCATTATTTTTAATACCTTTTTTACTGCCGTTAATCTTCCCTATACTGCGCTCACTCCCGAAATCACCCAAGATTATGACGAACGCACTAGCCTGAATAGCTTCCGCTTTACTTTCTCGATCGGCGGCAGTATTTTGTCTCTATTTATCGCGCAATTGATTTTTGCATTTTTTAAAGATCCTGCTCGGCAAACGGACAGTTGTAATACTGGCGGAATGCAATATATTGTATTGGGTGCAGTCTGTGCAATTATTTCTAGTATCTCAATCTATTGGTGTATTTGGGGGATTAAAAATAGAGCGGTCGCTAGCGATCGCCACCGACTCCATAATCAATCCCTAGATGCTCATGTTGAAGAATTGAGCTTTGTGGAACAGTTAAAAGTCGTCTTCAGCAATCGTCCATTTCTCTACGTGATCGGTATCTATTTCTGCTCATGGCTAGCACTGCAAATCACCGCTTCGATCATCCCCTATTTCGTCGTCAATTGGATGAAGATGCAAGAGAACGATTTCATTCTGGTGACGATCGCTGTCCAAGGTACGGCTCTAATCATGTTGTCAGTCTGGAGTGCGATCAGCAAGAGATTTGGCAAAAAAGCTGCTTATTTTATGGGTTCAGGAATCTGGATTATTGCCCAAGCAGGTTTGTTTTTCTTGCAACCAGGACAAGTAGTGATGCTCTATGTACTGGCGGCTATGGCAGGTGCTGGAGTTTCCACGGCTTATTTAATTCCTTGGTCGATGATTCCTGATGTCACCGATCTTGATGAGCTAGAAACAGGTCAGCGCCGCGAAGGAATTTTTTATGCTTTTATGGTTCTCTTACAAAAGTTTGGACTAGCTATCGGTTTATTCCTACTTGGCTTCGGTCTATCATGGGCGAAATTCAAAGAGAGTGCGCCTTGTCAGCCTTTACCAATTCAACCTGATTCGGCGCTATTTGCGATTCGCGTCGCGATCGGTCCATTACCAACGATCGCCTTAATTATTGGTTTAGGTTTGGCATACTTCTATCCTATTACCCATGAAGTCCATACAGAAATTTTAATGCGTCTAGCAGAAAGAAGAAGGGAACAAAGCGAATCATCCTAAATTGGGTAGTGATCCGCAAGTAGTTAGGCAGGATACTCAATCTATCTGACTTCAACATTTATTACTATAATCTATATATGGCAATTACTTCAGACATCACTACTTGCGGATCACTACCCAATTCTCTAAGTTCTAATAACTCTTCCATCTGCCTAACCTCGCTGCCCAATCTACGTTTTGCTTGATTTTAACGAATCTGAAAATTAATAAACAAACAGCTTAAAAAAGTTAGCTGCGCGGTAAGTAAAAATATATAGATTACCGCTCGTTTTTTGAAAATTGTTAAAATCAAGCCAATCGCCTTGAGATCGATGATCGGACCAAAGACTAGAAAGGCTAACAGCGAGCCGCCTGTGAAAGTGGAAGCGAAAGACAGGGCAAAAAATGCATCTACAGTCGAACAAATTGAGACAATCGCCGCCAAAATCATCATTGCGATAATCGAACTAACTTGCCCCTGTCCCAGATTGAGGATAATATCGCGGGGAACCCAAACTTGAATAATGGCAGCGATCGCACTACCCATGACTAAGATTGCACCTAACTCTCGCATTTCTGCGAGGGTGTTATCTAATAACAGATTTAAGCGATCAGGTAAAGATTTGGTCACAATTTGAGTACCTGCTGCTGCATAACCTGATAGATCTAATGGCTGACTGCGATCTTCACCTAAGAAAAATGTCCCGACAGGAACAGCACCCGCTTTAACCTTAGGTGCTGGTAATGCGATCGCAATATTTGGCTGCAAAATTGCTCGCAAATCTTTTTGAGAGCTAAACAATATCGCCACAATGTTTGCAATCATAAATGACAGCACAACTCGTAAAACCGCAATTTCAGGCTGATCTCGAAATGCTGTCCAAGTTGCCCAAATCACTATAGGATTAATCGTTGGCGCGGCCATTAAAAAACCTATTGCCACCGAGATTGGCGCACCTTGCGAGATTAGCCGCCGAGCCACAGGCACATTGCCACATTCACACACAGGAAACATAAATCCTAGTAAGCTACCCGCTAATGCGCCTAGAAATGGATTTTTGGGTAAAATCGCGATCAGTTTCCGCTCATCTACAAAGATTAATAAAGCTCCCGACAGCAAAACCCCCATCAACAAAAATGGAATCGCTTCTACAAGAAGGCTTAAGAACAAAGTAAAGGCGCTGAGAATTTGATTCATAATTGCGCTATGTTGAGCGCTGAGTTAACAATTTTTAGCTTAACAATTATAAACGCTTAATCGTTTTAAAAATTTGGCGGACTTTTCTCTCAGCAATTCTCATTATGACTTTTTACCTCCTTGAGCTTTAAAATTCTGGACGAGAGAATAGGCTTTTCAAGCCTAGCTATTGAAACTATTCTCAATAGCTAAAGCCAAATCAAGTCAAAATTTCCATAATGAGAATTGCTG
>JBDNJN010000032.1:0-9558 GCA_041687725.1 Pseudanabaena sp. | reverse complement strand
TCTTCCTGATTTCTCTCCATTCATTTCCTCTGGCGCAACCTGAAAGTTCTTACCCTCTAACCCTTTCCGAAAATGAAACCACCCTGCTCTCCTTGCAAAGGAGAGGGGAACAAGAAACAACTCTGGCTCCCCTTCTCCTTGCAAGGAGAAGGGGTTGGGGGATGTGGTGCATTTTCTTTCCACGTAATATCAGAATTAAGTCACTTGATTGAGAGCAGATCGCGATATTGCGATCTCATATCATGTAACTTACAGCAAACCAAAGGAGCAAAATCGAAATGACGATCGCAATTGCACCAAAAATAACTCTGTACGACCATGACGTAAATCTATGGGTTGAGGATACGATCGCTAAGTTAAAAGCTGGCGATCTCCAAAGTCTTGATGTTGAGCATTTAATAGAGGAGCTTGAGAGTTTGGCTGGTAGAGACAAGCGTGAGATATTAAGTAGGCTGAAACGGTTGATCGAACATATCTTAAAGCGTTGCTACGTCAAATTACCTGACTGCTACAGAGGATGGGAAATCACGATTATTAATCAACGTGATGAACTTAATGAAATGCTAAGTCAGTCCCCAAGTCTTAAACAGTATTTCTTGCAAGGATTTGATGATGCTTTTAAAAAAGCTTTACGTCTTGTCAAGACTGAATACTGCGAAGTTGCTTTTCCTGATACATGGCAATTCAGCCGTGATATTGACTCGATGCTCAATGTTGATTTTTGGGAATAGGCGATCGCATACTATGTAACTATTTTTTCAGCGATATATTTCGCAATTCGCGACGATGCGCCTGCTTGCCCCATGCGCTCTTTACCATTTCGTCCCACTTCTTGAAAGTAATCAGGATCTTGCAAAATCTTGTTAAGAACATCCGCAACTTGAGCAGGTTTATCGACTAAGTTAACCGCACAGCCTAATAAATCAGCCTGTTCTTCCGCAAATTTGCGCGTAAATTGGGGTCCATTACCTGCAATCGTAATTACGGGCTTACCTAAACCGACCATTTGTTCTGTCGCCGTGCCAGCCATTGCTAGCCCTAAATGACATTGATCTAGACAATCACCAAAGCTATCTTGTAATAGAATTAGCCGCGCATTTTGCACCTTAAAAGTGGTTTCATCGATGCGTTGCCAACCTTTTTGGATGATGCTTTGTCCGATAACTTCTAGATCTAAGTCGGGGGCGATCGCTACTAAAAAATGAACGTTATGGGGAATAGTCCGCGAAACAACTTGAGCGCAGAGCATCAAGGTCATCCAGTTTTCATAGGCTTCAGGCGATCGCGAACCAGGTAAAATCGCTACCGCCCATTCATCTTCACCGATGCCAAAATCGCGTCCTTTGGGTTCGAGTCCATCCATCATTGAGCTGCCTAAATAAATCGCAGGCAGTTTAAAATCTCGATTCAAGATTTCGGCAGTTAGTAAATCTCGGACAAATATCGCCTTGCAGCGATCGCTATTCATCAAAGCGCGTTCCCAAGGAAAAAAGATTGAGCCGCCGAAGGGCTTTTTGACGTGGGGTAAAGGATTTTTGCGATCGCGCCAATAATATTCTGATTTCGCCGTGGCAACAAATGCAAAATTGCAACCACCAAACTTAGATGGCAACCATGCAAATAACAATGGCACAATGTCACCCACCGCCAAAATCAACCGTTTGCTGCGACGATTCTCGCGTGACCAATTCCAGACAAAGCCCAATTGTTTACGAGTTAATCCCACCAATCCACTTTTGACATCACGGGCTAGTTCGCGGCTATCCTGCCGCACAAATCCTCCCGATGGCATCGCCTGTGTAAACTGCTTGACGATTGGGATATTTGCTTTGGTATAGGCATGTCCCACGCCCACAAGTGGTAAGGCGATCGCCGAAAATCCTAATTTTTCTAGTTCAATGCAGATACGGGCGGCGATAATATCTTCACCATGCCCGTTACTGATACATAAAATTTCCACGCTTTACCAAAAACTTAAATTGCAATTCTGAATATTTATTCTCTGTGCCTACGGCGCAAAAAATACTACTGGGCTAATGTAACTTTAGTAGAAACCGCGACATTCTACTTAGTCAGTCGTTATGCAAAGACAAAATATTAGTCAGAAAATCAGCTTTTATCTCGATGACCTTGCCACACCAATCGACAAATTCATTAGTATTGCGATCACTATTTCTTAAATTAGTAACTTAGGCGGAATCGATAAAAATAGAACTCCATTACCAGTCCAAGGTTGAGTTTCAGGTAAAGATATCCCAATGATTCCAGCTTTTTTTAAAACTAATACACCTTTAGATTCACCCCAGATCAACATTTCTGCCCAAGCCGTCAGATTTGGTTCATGCCCAATGATTCCCAGAGAAGCTTTAGCAGGTTGTTGGCTGACCCATTCTGTAATTCCATTTAGCCATGTTTCAAAATTACCTTCGGGAGCAAGTTCTGGCGATCGCTGTACGAGACAGTCACCAAAGACATCAGCGAAAATATCCGAGGTTTGTTGAACGCGGACTAATGGGCTAGTTTGCAAGAGGTCAAAGCGCAAGCCTAGGTCGTAGAGACGTTTAGCAACTTGCTTAGTTTTTTTGCGCCCTTCATCGGTAAGAGGACGCTGTGCATCATCTTCGTAAGTCCCGCGTTCTTCAGCAATACCATGACGAATCAAATAAAGGCTAGGCATTGACTAATAAGCCCTCTACTAAACTGTCCACTAATCCTTCAAAAAATGCTTTGCCGTCAGTACCACCTAAAACCGCTTCAGCAGCGCGTTCAGGGTGAGGCATCATCCCGATCACATTGCCTTGTCTGTTACAAATACCCGCAATATTATCCAGAGAGCCATTTGGATTTGATTCCTCAGAAATATTGCCGATCGCATCGCAATAACGAAACACGACTTGATGATGATCTTCGAGATTCTTGAGCGTATCAGCATCAGCGAAATAACAACCTTCTCCATGAGCGATCGGTAAGGTAATTACTTGATTCTTTTGATATTTCTGAGTGAACGCCAAATCATTGCGCTCAACTCGCAATGGTACGCGATCGCAAATAAAGTGCAAATCGCGATTACGAACTAACGCCCCTTGCAATAAGCCCGATTCAGTTAAAATCTGAAACCCATTACAAATACCAACTACATATTTGCCCTTAGCCGCATGTTCTTGTAGCGATCGCATTACAGGCGCAAATTGGGCGATCGCGCCACACCGCAAATAATCGCCATAGCTAAATCCCCCTGGAACCACAATCACATCACAATCACTAATGTCTGTGTCTGTATGCCAGATTAGCCTTGTCGGTTGCTGCAAAATACCGCTTGTGACTGTCGCCACATCGCGATCGCAATTAGAACCAGGAAAAACTAAAATCCCAAATTTCATACTTTCTGCTCCTGTGCGATCGCGGTTAACTCAAAGCGATAATTTTCAATCACAGGATTTGCTAGTAACTTGTCACAAGCTTCATCTAGTTTTTGCGATGCTGCTGCCTCATCGGCTGCCTCAAGAACGATTTCGACATACTTACCAATGCGAACTGAATCAACGTGATAGTCCATTTGCTTCAGCGCCGACTGGACGGCTGTACCTGCGGGATCGAGAACAGATGGACGTAAGGTGACAAATATACGGGCTTGATACTTCATGCTTGCTGTGAAATGGTGAGATGCGATCGCCATATTTGCTATATGACCGATATCATCGATCATATAGCAAGATAAACGCATCACTAACAACCATTGATGTTGAGACATAAAAAACCAGATTTTTCATAAAAGCGCCGCTTCGCGACGCTTTTATGAAAAATCTGGTTTTGTTTTGATCGTAAGGCGCTGTAGTTTAGCGGTCGCAGAAATATTAAGATCCGCAACTTTTTCTTTGGAACGAAAGACCACTTGCATCAGTCAGAAAAGAAGTTAATAGACTCCAGATCTACATTGTCAATTTAAAGGAATGCTTAACTTGCTTGCTGGATCTCGATATGTTGCCAATGTTTGATTTGTCCCTCTTCGTGACATAGCAAAATCCCGAACCATTCTAGACGTTCGAGATTTTCAGCGATCGAATTTTTATTTTTGCCACCATTTTTAAATTGGGCGGCGATTTGGGCGATCGTCCATGTGGTGTTGCTGGTGCGGAGAAGGTCGCGGATGGCGGCGAGTTGGTCTTTGGGTTGTTTGGGGAATGTTTTTTGTTCGGTAGGGGCGATCGCAATTTCTTCGATTTCGGTTACGCCTTCTATGATGGTTTGGGTGCGAACTTCATTGGGGGCTTGGTATTCAGGACGCAGCCAGCGTATATGTCCGTTGCGTTCTTCTTCGGCGCGTTGGGCGTTGAGGGTGACTAGGCGATCGAGGATGATTTCGGAAATATCGGAACCCCCTCTAACTCCCCCTTGCGAAGGGGGAGAACTGGATTCTTCTCTTACTTCCACTTGCAAAGTAGAAAAACTAGATCCTTCTCTTACTTCCCCCCTTTCAAGGGGGGACTGAGGGGGGGTCCTCTCCCCTTGAGAAGTGGAACCCCCTCTAACTCCCCCTTGCGAAGGGGAAGGACTGGACTTTTCTCTTACTTCCCCCCTTGAAAGGGGGGACTGAGGGGGGTACTTCAAATCTTCCCAGCCGTAAGCCTCTAGAACTGCGGCATCGAGTTCGTCATGAATCTGTTTGAGAGTAGAAACTAAGGCTTTGTTGTTGTATTCTCGGTCTTTGTCGGTGAAGGGTTCGTTTTTGCGGAGTTTTTCGAGGAGGTTATACATTCCTGTAATCGTGATTTCGGGATGCTGGGCTTGGACTCGTTTGCGATGGCTGTCTAGTCTTTCGCCAAGTTCGCGGATTTTTTCTTTTTGTTCTAATGTTGTATCTGGGAAAGGGAAAGGATCAAAGCAAGTTGTTTTAGGATAAACACAAATATAATCAATACGCCCAATTTTTGCGCCACAAGCTAATGCCCATTGAATATGAATCTGACTAGATAAAATCCCTAAATCATAAGAGTCTTCAGAACTAATAACAATGAGCTTAACATCAGGCAATATCTCTTTAGTGTCCAAAAAAGTAAACACTCTATGTTTAGCAGTTTCTACGGAAGCAATATAACGATTAATACCTTCAAGTGTTTTACGAAGCTGCGATCTTGGCTCCGCAAAAATCCACCATTCATCTCTATATGATTTTCTCTTTTGAACAGATCTTACTGGAAAAACTCTTTCTTGAATCCTTTGGTAAATATTAGGATATTGTTGCTGTACTTGCTTTTCCGCCAATCCATATAGATCTATTACCTTCAATCCTTTAGGGCTATCCGTAATATCTCTACCTTTATAAAGAGATCTAATGACATCTTGGGCTTGAGGTTCCTTTAAAATGAGTTCTTGAAATTCTTGCTCTAACAAGAAAAATCCTTCCCCAAGAACTGTTACACCCTTACTACCTATTTTAGAATTTGCCAAGAGGGGCAAAGCACCAAAAACATCCGAACCAGTTCTTAAGTCTGAGTGAATTGTACCTCTAGAATACTCAAAAGTTGGGATATTATAACCATCTTCAGACTCTACTTCTCTGATAACTTTGGCTAGCAAACCTTCATGTTTATAAGGAACAGCAACAGTCATTGCAATTCTTACTACTGCGCCTTGCTCAATATCTACCCAAGGATGATCGGGAATAGCAAAAGAGAGAGAAATCATATCCAAATATTTGTCTAATAATTTGCGATTAAAAATTTGTGTAATTGAATTAGTAGTAATGAAACCAAAAGATTTGATTTTTTGCTGCGTTAGTAGATTTGCTGCAATATTCCACCAAAACATCACTAGATCACTAGCTTCTGATAGATTTTTGTAGGTATTTCTTAAATTATCTACATACTCATCTCCCAAGATATTTTTCATTTTCTTATCTCCAATAAAAGGAGGATTAGAAATTATATAATCAGCCTCTTGCCACACCGCAGGACGAGGATTAATATAGCGATAAATTGGAACCTGATCCGATGGATCGGGAACATTCTCACCCGTCACAGAATGCCTCATCGTGCGCCCACCCCAACGACTTCGCACCTTACCCGACTTCGCATCAATATCAAGCTCCATTCCATCATAAGCCAACACCGCATCCCGAAACTCGATATTATGGAAATCCTGCAAGATTGGCTCAGGCGGCGGCGTAGTGCCATAGCGCTTAAAATGCCATTGCAAATAACCAATCCAGATTACCAACTCCGCGATCGCCGCCGCCCTTGGATTGATTTCGATACCCAAAAACTGCGAAGGATTCACCTGCTTCCGACCAGCCAAACGCGGATCGAACTCCTCCAATAAATCCGTCGTCACCTTCCCCAACACATCCAACAGTCGCATCTGCACCTCCTGCTCCAACGTCTTAATCAAATCCAACGTCACATACAAGAAATTCCCCGAACCACAAGCAGGATCGAGAATCCGCACACCTTGCAACCGCCCCAAAAATGCCCGAATCTCATCCGCCGACTTCTGACGCTGTGCCTTTGTTGGCTCCTCCTTACCCTTCTCCAAAGTCAACAACCGATTAACTTCCGTCTCAACGATTAGCCACTCCTCCCGCAAAGGTTCCATCACCACAGGACGCACCAACCGCTCCACATACGATCGCGGCGTATAATGCGCCCCCAACCGACTGCGCTCCTTCTTCTCTAGCGCCCGTTCCAACAAAGTCCCAAAAATCGCAGGTTCCACCTCGCGCCAATCCTTCTTTGATGCCTCATACAACACCTCAAGCTGTTCCTTCGGCAAATCAAACGCGATCGCATTCGCAAAGAAACTACCATTAAACTGCGGAATTACATCAAAATTGAACTCGCCGCCCGAATTCATCATCCGCCACAAACTCTCAATTTGGGGCTTAAACTTTGACGGATCAGGAATCCAACGCTCCTCCAAAGCTTTCGTAAATACCTCACCCTGCAACAAGCGCACATCTTCCGCAAACATCGTAAAAATGCAACGCATCAAAAAGTTCGCCACCTCCTGCGGTTCTTTTCCCTGCTCCTCTAGCCACTTTGCCAACTTAGCCAAAGTCCCCGCCACCTCTCGCGTCACCCGCGCCCGATACTTCTCAGGATTGAGACTCTGCGGATCGCTAAAAATTGCCACAAAGCGATCGAATATTTTTTCATCAAGAAGTTGCTCAATTGCAATTACTTCCCGCGCTCCATAGCCGCCATAATTTCCACTAAAGCTCATCCATATCTCAAAATGCGAACCAATATCGCAAGTCATCAAAAACGGTGGCTTGCTCGGCACAAACGGCGTATAGCTTTGTGCCTGATAAAAAGCCTTCTCCATCGCCAGATCATAGGTTTTTGTACCCCGCTTTGCCGTCCCCTGCTTCAGCGTCCCACCCTGTTTCGCCTCAATTAAAAAATGTCCCTCTTTATAAAAATCTGCAAAATTTTGGGTATCTTTACGATCTTTATTAAAAACTTTTAGATCCTTTTCAAAACAATAAGGATCACCATCCACAGTACCTTTCGGGTAAGGTCGATCAACCGCTAAGGCATCACAAAGATCTTGTAAAAAAGGTTGACAGTTAGCACGTTCATTTCCCTGTGAGCCTTGCCATTTCGTTAAAAATACTTGAATACTTGTGCGATCGCGATCGTTCATACCAACTACTGAAACTTTCGGAACATTCTAGCATTATGTAAGCAATCAAGATCGCCTTGCTAAATTAGCGATCGCCTTTTGCGTGATTATCTTGTGCGATCGCTATCAATACTGAGTTTTGCTAAACTAAGAATGACTTCAGTAGTAATCAATAACGAACGTGCGATCGCTAAAGCACTTAAACAAATAATGGAGCAAAATCTTATAAATCCATGAAACAGACCAACCTACCAAAATCAAAGAAAAAAAGCTTCTCTAGCTTCGATTTGGCATCTGCTTACAAACAGCTAGGCATCAAAACGCTTACACATTGGGACTTACCAGCTATAGAGATCAATCCTAGTGACTTCTTTATAGAGAGATTAGAACGGCTGCATCGTAACTTTGACCTACGCAGTTATGAAGAATCGAAAAAATTGTTAATAGATGCCTTTTGTGAAGAAGCAATAGATAGCAGCGACAAACTGAAAATATGGAAAGGCGGCAAGATAGAAAGTGATATTTTAGTTGGGAATGCCGATTATTTAATTGCACCCAGACAGGACTACTTAGATACGCCATTTCTCTGTATTGTCGAAGCCAAGCGCGATGACTTTGAGCAGGGATTAGCCCAATGCTTAGTAGAAATGCAAGCCTGTCAATGGGAAAATCGACAGGCAGGAAAAGAGATTGATGTACTAGGAATCGTTGCGAATGGACAGGGATGGATATTTTATAAATTAGCGATCGCTGGTTCAGTCTATGAAACAGGCATGTATACTTCTGATGACATCGCCAAAACATTGGGAGCATTGCGAACAGTCTTTCAAGAATGTGAAAAGAATTTGTAAGCTAAATTTACGATTTAGCAAATTATACTAAAATCAATTAACTAACGCAGAAACTGTAGCATGGGGCTAAAAACTATGAATAGTTTCACCATCAGCCTAGATTCCGTAATCGAACTTAGCGACGAGCAGTACTTTCAGCTTTGTCGTAAAAATAGCGACATACAATTTGAGCGCAATGCTCAGGGAGATATAACGATCATGGCTCCAGAAGGCGGCGAAACTGGGATGCGGAGTGCTGGCATCACCATCGATTTAGGAATTTGGAATCGCAGAAACAAGTTGGGTTATACCTTTGGTTCATCCACAGGTTTTAAACTCCCTAATCGTAGCGATCGCTCTCCCGATGCTTCATGGATTTTAAAAGAAAGATGGGAAGCTTTAACATTAGAACAACGCTCAAAATTTGCGCCAATTTGTCCAGACTTTGTGATTGAGTTGATATCTCCTAGCGACAACCTGAAGACAACTCAGGCAAAAATGCAAGAATATCAAGATAACGGCGCAAGGTTGGGGTGGCTGATTAATCGACGAGATCGCGAGGTGGAAATCTATCGCATTGATAAACCAGTGGAAGTTTTGCAATCTCCCAATTCTCTTTCAGGTGAAGATGTCTTACCAGACTTCATTTTGAATCTTACAGAAATTTGGTAATTCGCAAAAAGTCTTGATAGCTTATTTCCCTGTGAACCTTGTCATTTTGTTACAAATGCTTGAATGCTTTTGCGATCGTGATCGTTCATGCCAATTAAAGTAGACAGGTCTAAGTAAAGTTAAGATCCCCGACTTTTTGTATGCTTGTTTACAGATAACCTGCCATGTTTAAGAAAAAGTCGGGGATCTGGGCATTCGTAGTTTTCTTTTGCCTACCGATCCTACTGAGATTTTTATAGAGTTTTAGCATTATAGAGCGACCGCCCTTACAATAATGGGAAGATCGCCTTTTGAGTTAGGGCAACCGCACACGTTTCTTAACAAAGTAATACATATTTCTTAATAATCACTCAAAACTAGACAGTGACTATATTTAAAGCCTCAAGGACAGCCTTAAGATAGTTGTTATTCCATCCAGCCTTGAGTCGTTTGGTCT
>JBDNJN010000249.1:0-19911 GCA_041687725.1 Pseudanabaena sp. | reverse complement strand
CGAAAATATCTTTGTAAAATCTTGATCAAGAATTTTAAATGGCTTGTTTTCTCTTGTCTGTCTCTCTAGCTGAAACTCTTGTCTAGCAAGCATTTAGGGGTTAGCGGCTAAAATGTTAAGAAACGTGTGCGGTTGCCCTATCAACCAAATGTACTCTATGTTTTGATTGATGAAGACACATTAGATATTGAAATCAATAGTGAACCAGAAAGCTAAGCTAATACGCCCTCTATATACCTATGTAATTGATCAATCAGTGCATTACGCGAGGGGCGATTGATTATGGTGAGGGGCGATCGCTGTTCTTTTTATGAAGCAGCGCAGCACCCTTTTCTCTTAGCACTTGCAATTAATAATCATCTCTAACTGCAAACATAATCGCTTGCTTAGTCACTATATTAACTACAGTATTTGGTTCAATCACTGTCACCTGTGGAGCCGTAACATTTCCGACTAATACAGATGCCGCCGCTCCACCGAGAACATCAATAATCTGGACATTGCCGCGCAAAACACCGCCAAGAACTGCGCCTGCTGCTCCACCGATACCAGCGTCGGTTAAAATTGCGCCTGCACCAGTTTCGCGAGGATCTTTGATGTCATTAATTAGCGCTGATTCGGCTTGAAGTTTGACGGTTGCGCCGCGGCTAGTAAATTTTTGGGCAACAAATTTAGAACCGCCTTCCGCAGGTACAAATTGTCCTTCGATCGCTGCCCCCGCAGGAATCAAAATTGTGCCATTGGTTGCAGGAATATCTTCGGCAACCAATAGAATTGCGTTCACAGTTTCACCTTTGGCGATGTAGAGAGTCTCTTTTCGATCAATTTTGGTAGCGATCGCCTGTCCCATAGGTAGACTTAAAGTCGAGCGAAACACCTGAGCGACTCGATTTTTGGGCGCATTGGTTCGTGAAGATTGAGTACGTACACGATAACGCGAGGCAGCAGAGCTTGGACTCACCATTAGTAAAGAAGTTACAGCTATGCTGATCACCATACTTACCGATGAAATAGTGGCTAATTTTGAAATACGTTTAGCGCTCATAAATGCCTCTGAAAATTCTGATAGCGTCCTGTTTAAGTATGACCACGATGATCTAGTTTTGTTCCGATCTGATCCCCAAAAACAAAAGAGAGAAGATGCTCAGCATCTTCTCTCTTTTGTTTATCGGAAAACTGGGTTTAAAACCCTGCCTTTCTAGGGCGGCAAGCGTTGCAAAAAGATGGTCATGGGTAACAGGCGTATGTAAAATTTGACTATGAGTATATTGAGTCAAAATAAAACTATTGAACCAGCCCTTGCTGCGGTGAAACAACGCTTAGAATCGGGCGGCGCATTGCTTCCAGATTCTCCTGAAAATTTGCTGGAGGTAGTTGGTATCCTCCAAAGCTACGGCGTGGTATTAGGTGAATATCATCGAAATCTTACTTATGTTTCTAAACATCAGTTTTTGGTGATTTTGCCATTTTTCAAGTTCTTTAATGGCGAATTTTCATTAAAGAAGCTTGGTCGTCATTGGTGGCACGATCGCATTAATTTTGAATTTGCCGAATATTGCATGAAAACAATGTTTTGGCATGGCGGCGGTGGTTTAGATACTTATTTGGACTCGGAAGAATTCAAGCAACGCGCCCAATTAGCGATCGCCGCCAAAGTCAAGCACAATCCGCTCATGGCGCTCATGAATCGCGTGTTCCCTGACTTCCTACCAGAGCAAGTTCGTCTGATGACCTATTACAGCGCTCTCGGATTTTTCTGGTCGTTCATGTCACCAATGTTTTTAAAATTAAGCGATCGCTATAATCGTGGTGAAATTAAGAGCATTCCCGATGTCGTACAACATGTTCAGAATGGTCTAGTTGCGGCAGCTAGTGTGCCTTATATCTATAAAGTCTCGATTGATGGTGAGGATCACGAAATTGTGCCTGCGTCGGCGAATCTGACATTTTTAATGGATGCAGCAGTGCCGTATGTTGAGACCATATTTTTCCGTTCCTTCCCATTTCGTGGCACGGTTTCTTATAACGCACAGGAACATCAAATTTCTACGGAAATTTCGCAATTTAATTACGGTGTGCTATATGCCGATCATCTGCCCGTCGGTGGTGCTGGGATTCCGCCCACATTGCTGATGCAAGATATGCGGCATTTTCTGCCCGACTATTTGCAAGAGATTTACGAAAAAGGCGATCGCGGTACAGAGGATTTGCTGGTCAAGATTTGTCTGTCTTTCCAGAAATCAATGTTTTGTGTAACCACAGGCGCTCTACGTGGTTTAGCGCCCTATCCTTTAGAAACTGAAGATCCCCAAGAAAAGCTAGCCAATGATAAATTTCTTGCTCCTTGGTTGGATCGTCTATCGCAATCGCGTTTATATACAATGCAATAAAGAAAAAGCTCGCAAAGCGAGCTTTTTCTTTATTGCATTGTTCAGTAAATCGCTTCAAACCAGTTGTACCATCTGAAATTATCAAATGCGATCGCTCGATGATTGAGGCTTATTGGGGTGATGAGGGTTAGGATTTCGCTACTGTCTCTCAAGTTTTGATAGACGTTCCTTATAATGTTCATGTTTTTCCAGAAGCCATTCAATTGTAAAACCATTTTTCTGTAATGTAGAAAGTGAAGCTAAAGTGTATGGCTGTTTTCCTTTAAAAATGCTGATTAACTGTTCATAAAAATTGATAATCATTTGATAAGCTTGCTTTTCAAGATTTGGTTTAGCAAGCCCTTTGAAGGCGTTCTCAAAGTCTGGTATCAAAATTTTTTCCACGATTGACATCTGTTTTCTCCTTTCATCAACCAACTGATCTCTTTCGTTAAGCTTAAAAAGTTTGATGCACATTCTTCCGCGAAGACTTCCGTTCAGGGCATACATTATGCCAGATTCAGAATCGACAGCCAAATGATTTTCTGGATTATCCTCGTCTAGATCGCTGATTGGATTGATTAGCAAAAAACTTTCATTCACTTCTTCGCCAACTGATTGAGCGTGATTTCCAATTACTGGGAAAATGGTACTTTTAGGTTGGTTGCATATTGCACAAGATGGTAGTAGATTGCGCCAATCGTAGGCTAGCCAGTAGTAACCATGATGGGGAATATCGGTTTCAAGTCCACTTGAATCTTTGAGATTTACTACATTACCATTCTCATCTTTGATACCTGCTTTAGGTCTAAAGTGTTCGACTTGAATGTATTGATTATCAGCAATAGGAGTTTCACAATAGGCACAGCGACCATAAAATGGTGCATTTTTGCTGGCAAAATAAATATTCTTAATGGCTTTTCTTTTGTAAAGATTGCTGATTATTGGCTTTTCACCTCTATTAAATGCCTCTATTGATTTTTGCGTTTTTAATTGACAATCGCGAATCCATTTTTTCCAGATTTCGTTGTCTGGCTCCTGAATGAATATTTTCCTCACAGCTAAACCTCCTGATTAGCTAGCTGTTGAAGGTGTTTAGTTATTTCGAGTTCTAGTAATTCGGGCGTAATATCACTTGCTGCCTTTTCAATCGCTGCTTCCACTTCACTCCTGATTAACCTTTCCGTAGGATTTTCGCCATCTTGTAGACTTTCTCGCACTATGCCGCGCAATTCCTGTAATTCGTTTTCTTCATCTTCAGTGCGCTCAGCAAGACCGAGGAGTTCAGAGTAGCGATCAATATCTGTCAAACTGCCTTGATTGCGGCTTGTAAATAAGCCAAAGGCTTCTGAAGTCAATACTTGATCGGCGCGTTTGCCATATAGTTCTTTTTTGTCTATTAGTTTGGCTTGAACTTCGTTCTCAGAACTGCGATCAAGTTTGACAAGTATGCCACTATCGATATCCGCAACGCCTGAAGCTGCTAGTGGTGTATGTGTGGAAGCTATGATTTGCGTATTGGGAAATATTTCATGCAAACGTTGGACTAAATAACGTTGCCAATTAGGATGTAAATGCTGCTCGACTTCATCGATGAGCAGAATACCGCCAATGTTGCCGCTTTCTGTGAGGCGATTGGCGTGAACTGCCCAACCAATAAAATCTAGAAGCCATTGGCTAGTACTGCGATAGCCATCACTGAGTGAGGCAAGAGGCTGTCTTCCCCAAGGACCATCGACTTCGATGCCGCGATCGCTGTAATGAAATTGATATTCGGCATGGTCGTCAAGCATGAGTACTTTGAGTAGATGCTGTTCAATCTGTTTCCGCATTTCATCGGTGCGGCGACGTAAAACTACCTCTGGATCTTGAAAAGAAGCTGTAGGGTTAAATAAAGATTGAACTGAATCGAGGGAGCGATATCCTTCGTGATTGGTATAGGTCAGAGTTGTCCGATTGGCTCCATAGCCACAAACAAAAATATCTGACCATAGAAAATCAATATTCGGCTCAATTGTTTGGGTCAAAATCTCGTTGTTTTCGGCTTGCTTGGTAATCGTGGTTATAATCGTGTAGATATTGGTTTTATCAATTTCGTCTAGATTCTGTAAAGAGGGATTTTCGGGGCTTTGCTGACGTGCGATCGCTATTAGTTCACCAAGCTTTTCTTCTGTGTTTGCTCTTGCAATCATCTCGATGATTTGCTTAGAAAGGATGGAAGAGCGATAGGGTTGCCTTAGTACTTCTGGTAAAGCATCTTTCAGGGCTTTAAGTTTAGTGATAGTCGGGAAAGTACTTAATAATGCTCGATATAATGCTCTATCTAATTGTTGCGATCTCAAGAGTGGTATATCAGATGCATCTTTATTAAAAAGGACGATCTTGATATAGCCTTCATCTGTCCCCTCCCGAACTAAATCCCCTCGCATAGACGACATGAGAGCGGCGGCATCGCTTTGATCGCATAGTCCGAGGGCAATACTTCTAAGTAAGGTAGTTTTACCTGCGGCATTTTCACCCAAAATCATTATCCAATCAGAAGGATTGTCATTTTCAGTAAAGCTAATTTTCAAATCCTCAAAACATCTAATGTTATGAAGTTCAACTTGTGAAATCACCAGATTACGCCAAGACTGATCTGTCTTCTCTGTTTTTGAAGTTTCTGTTGTTTTTGAAAGTCTTTCTTTTAGTTCACTAAAAGCCTGCTGGAATTTATCCATTTGTATGACAATAGGATGAGGGAAAACATACTCTTTTCCATTATAATGATATTGTAATAGTATTCCTTCCTTCAACGTCAGAAATCCAGAATTACCTTTTGGTAAAGTTTTCAAAAACATAGAAACGACAAGATCTTGATATAATTCATCCGAGATATTATAACTATCAAAATAAACCTCCAATTGTTTAATCGCGTGATCGATATCTGGATCATTGATTTTCTTTCGCCTTCTCCCAATAGCTGACAGGCAAGCTTCACGAACTAACATCATCAGATGCATTAAGTTGCCCCCGCTATATTGAACCAACTTATTTGTTAATTGCTGTGAATCGAACAAAAGATCACTATCAATTCTTCGAGCTAAAATTTTAATTAACCTCTGAAAAAACAAATTATCAATCTCTGGCACTACTACATCATGACTAAATTGATAAATATTTGCTAACTGTATAATAAGTAGCTTTTGTTGACTCTTATGTAGCTGAAAAATATCTGGTAAATATACAGGTGCTGTATATATTGCATTACAGCCTAGTTCTAACAGTCGAGATATTTCAGATACAAATAGTTTCCTAGATGAATCTAAATTACATCGATCTAAGTTATCAAAAAGGAAAAGAATGCCTCTATGATTAGCTCTTTCTTCTATGAATATTTTATTTGCAGAATTGATAAACAAATCAAATATCTCTTTGAATTCTGTATAATATTCTGCAAAAGATCCACGATAAGTTGAGACAGTTTCCAGATGAGTAACATCCAAAGGATGATTAAAAAAATAATCGCGTACTGTTCGGATTTGTAAAACAAGTCCAGCCAAGACCTTTGAAAGTTCGGTTGATAAGTCAATACCATTAAGAGATTTATTATTTTCTATTTCTGCAAGCAACTTTATTGAGGAAAGTTTTTGTTCGACAGATAGAAAATAATAACCCATATCAATTCCATAATCATCTTCATAAGTATTGTCTATGATTTGTAAAAGAATGACTTTTAGTCTTTCAATAATTCTTACAATCCTTGAATCATTATTAAATCCACCATTTTGTAGGTGATTGTTGAGATGAAGTAAAGCAAGCAGGTAAATATCAATATAGTCAATATTATTAATATTTGATATCTTGTCAGCTTCAATGTAAATTACATGATAATCTTCACACCAATTCTTTACAAGCAAATTCAACTCTGTAGTCTTACCGCAACCACGATGCCCAGAAACAAAAAAAGTTTTATGTTCCCCTAACTCCTGCACAAACAAAGATGCTCCTATCTCTCTTACTGCATCAAAATCATCCTCACCCAACAGAGGTTCGTAATAGCGATCAAAATCCTCACCATTTAGAGGCTTCGGCTCACAGACACGGTAAGCTTCACGTAGATCGGTTGCAGGTTGTGATGACGACATACTTGTAAATCTTGAGGTGTCAGATTATTTTAGTCTATATTTTATACAAGTTGCACCACAGGCATATCTTCCAACAAATTTTGCTTCGTTAATAAATCTAGAACCGTAATCCGCAAAGTCCGCTTTTCATCGACTTGGAATAGAACTTTAATGCGATCGCTACCCGTTTGACCAAGCGGATCGAGCTTGGCGATCGCCTTACTGTTTTGATTGAGAATCTGTGCCGCAACTTGCTTGCCATCTAAAACACGAGTGACAAGACGTTGATCTTCAAAATATACTTCTACATTCGTTTCGCCTAACTCACCAATAACTAACTCAATGCTAGGCTGATTAGCTACAGAAGCACCGAGCGTGATTTCGACTGGCTTGGGCAATGGATAGGTTTCACCAGATTTAATAATCGTATGCCAGTTATGTTTTTTGTAACGCTTGTCCCAATAGCGCACACCATAACTGTGATAGAGAAAATCCTTTAATTCCCAACCCTGCGAAATTGCCCCATGCGCGATCGCCTCAAATGGTTTATTTGCTTTCACTTTTTCAATCGGAAAATGTCGTAAAGCCCATTCCTTTACCGCAGGAATTTGGGAAGTACCACCGACTAAAAGAACTGCATCAATGTTCGCTAAATCAATATTTTGGCGAGTTGCTTGTTGGCGAATGCGATCGAGAGCGCGATCAAGATTTGCAAAAAACTTCTGTTGATCAAGAATTTGATTTAACTGCGATCGCGTCAGGGTTAATTCATAGGATTCAAAGTTTTCGTCATTAAAATAAGCCTCGGCTGCTGATTCATGGCTAGAAAGTGCGATTTTAATCCGTTCGGCTAAGCGGGTTACGAGGGAGTTTTTGGGAAGTCTTAACGTAGAGTGAAAATAATCAATAATCCAATTGTCAATGTCAATACCACCAAGATTCTGTCCAGTTTTGGCGAGAACTTTTGCGGTTTGTGAACTTTGATTAGTTGATGAAGTTTTAACTGTGCGATCGCCCCATTTCAAAAGGAAACCCAAAGGCGATTTTGGCAGATTTGCTGCTGATTCTACTTGGGCAAAAGATAGCTTCACTAACGACAAATCTAAAGTACCACCACCAAAATCCACTACTAATATAGTTTCCCCATCGCCATTAATCCCATAACCAAGCGCCGCCGCCGTCGGTTCATCAATAATGCGTACCTGATTAACGGTTAATTTCTCACAGACTTCGCCTAGCCAATTGCGATAGGACTCAAAGCTATCCACTGGAACCGTAAAAATCAGCGAATCAACATCGGGCAAGTTCTCAATAATTTTTTTTAAGAACCATTCTCCCACAAGTTCAAATCCCACTTCACGACCATCAATTTCTGGCACAAACATCGATACATTAGAACCGATCGCTCTTTTAAAAGACTTGAAAAATCGTTGTTCGCCTTTTGTCTGTTTGTTGTCTAAGCCGCGATCGCTAACCTCCTGCCCAATAATTATTTTTTCGTTTACAGCATCTTGCACATAAACAAAGCTGGGAATTAGTGGCGGATTGTCAGCAATGAGACTGCAATAGTCAACTAATTTGACAGTTTCGATCTCACCATTCTCATTAATTCTCGCAACAACAGTATTACTCGTCCCAAAATCGATCGCGTATTCCATTATGTTCTCATTGCAATAGGTTTCGTCAGACTTTTGCCATAGAGAATGGCAGCAAACCCAGTCAAATACATAAATAGGCTATAAATCGCCGCAGGAATTGCCATGTCTTGATTGTTCAGGATACCTGCCGTAATTGCAATCGCTAAAGTTCCATTTTGAATTCCAACTTCGATTCCTACACAAATTTGTTGAGCAGTATCGAGTTTGAGCAATTTACTGATTCCAAAACCTACCGCCATAGACGATAAATTTAGCAAAACTATACCCAATCCTGCTTGCAAGATAAATTCAGGCAATTTGTTCCATTCACGAATCACCAGAATCAAAATAATTAAAGCAAGAAAGGCGATCGCGAGACGAGTAGTAACTTTTTCTAAACTGTGCGCTAGTTTTGGGAATTGATAATTTACATACATGCCAATCGCAATCGGGATAATCGTAATCAAGAAGATTTGCCCCATTGTTGTGCCAATTGGTAAAGAAATATTAGAACTCTGACCAAGAAAGTGATTTAGAGCTAGATTTGCAAATAAGGGAATCGTAAATATAGTGATCAGGCTGCTAAATACGGTGAGGGTTACAGATAAGGCAACATCTCCACCTGCAAGATAGGTGATCATATTTGAGGACACGCCACCAGGCGAGATCGCAATCATCATCAATCCCACAGCAATTATTGGTGGCATTGAGACAATTTTTGTGATCGTAAAACCAATGATTGGCAATAAAACAATTTGGCTAAATAAGCCCACCGAGGCAGCCTTAGGATATTTCGTGATGCGTTGGAAATCTTCAAGTTTGAGAGAGAGTCCCATACCCAGCATAATCATCGCTAAAGCTACGGGTAAGATTACAGTCGTGAAAATACTTTCTTGCATATTGGTTTTCTGAAATTAGTGGTGCGTTTAATTGCAATTTGCTGTAAGTAAAAAAAGTTGGGTCGTGTTGCACATTTGTTGAAAACCAATAAATGTCAAAATACGGAAAATATAGCTGGTTTGAATTTATACCTTCTATGAAGTTTTATGATTCAACAAATGTGAAACACTGCCAGTTTATTCAGTCTCAAAATTTACTGTGATTTATTGACAAATAGCGATCATGTTTCCCTTGACTCCAATTATATGGCTGTCGCCAGTCTTGTTACTCCCTGCCCAATGAAAGATTAGACGGCGCAAAGCGCCGCACCGCTAATTCTTGGGTTTTAATGTCTATTTTTATACTAGGAAGGGAGTAAGACATAAAAACCAGAAGAGAGAGACGGCGCTCCGCGCCGTCTCTCTCTTCTGGTTTTTGATTTGTGCTGATACAAGTGGCTATAGAGATATCTGGATTCTTTATAGAGATTAAGGCTATTTAATCTGTCCTATAGACAACAAAAATAGACCAATTAGCTGAAAATAATATACAAATAGGCGATCGCAACCAAAAAATTATCCCTAAGACATAGCTTTAAGATTTGGTTAAAAAAATAGTAAAAGGGGGTGAAATCCGTACACGCAGAATGCTGTTAAGGCTGTGCTAGTATTTACTCTAACCAGAACGCAGCAAAGTATGGGGAATCGCCATGTTTGAACGCTTTACAGAAAAAGCAATTAAAGTCATCATGCTGGCTCAAGAGGAAGCTCGCCGCCTCGGTCATAACTTTGTCGGCACAGAGCAAATCCTATTGGGTCTAATCGGAGAAGGAACTGGCGTAGCCGCTAAAGTCCTGAAATCGATGGGTGTAAACCTCAAAGATGCACGGATTGAAGTTGAGAAAATCATCGGACGCGGCTCTGGTTTTGTCGCAGTTGAAATCCCTTTCACACCTCGCGCCAAAAGAGTCCTAGAGTTGTCCTTAGAAGAAGCTCGCCAGTTGGGACATAACTACATCGGTACTGAGCATCTATTGCTAGGACTAATTCGCGAAGGCGAAGGTGTGGCTGCTAGAGTTTTAGAAAATCTTGGCGTGGATCTCTCTAAGGTTCGCACACAAGTAATCAGGATGCTCGGTGAGACTGCCGAAGTATCCGCAGGTGGCGGTAGCGGTGGACGCACCAAAACGCCTACCCTTGACGAGTTCGGCTCAAACCTGACCCAACTAGCCCAAGACGGCAAACTTGACCCTGTTGTGGGTCGTGAAAAAGAAATTGAACGAGTAATCCAAATCCTCGGTCGCCGCACTAAAAATAACCCAGTATTGATCGGTGAGCCGGGTGTGGGTAAAACCGCGATCGCAGAAGGACTAGCTCAGCGTATTACTAACAATGACATTCCTGACATTTTGCAAGAAAAGCGGGTTGTCACCTTAGATATCGGTCTGCTCGTAGCGGGTACAAAATATCGTGGTGAATTTGAGGAACGCCTCAAAAAGATCATGGAAGAAATTCGCACGGCTGGCAACGTGATCTTGGTAATTGATGAAGTCCATACCCTGATCGGTGCTGGTGCTGCCGAAGGCGCGATCGATGCTGCCAACATTCTCAAACCTGCATTGGCTCGTGGCGAATTGCAATGTATCGGTGCAACTACCCTCGATGAATACCGCAAGCATATCGAGCGCGATGCTGCCCTTGAGCGTCGCTTCCAGCCCGTCATGGTCGGTGAGCCTAGCGTTGAAGAAACCATCGAAATTTTGATCGGTTTACGTCAGCGTTACGAAGAACACCACAAACTCAAAATCGACGACGAAGCCCTAGTTGCCGCCGCAACATTAGCCGATCGCTATATCAGCGATCGCTTCTTGCCCGACAAAGCGATCGATTTGATGGATGAAGCTGGTTCGCGTGTGCGCTTGATCAACTCGCAACTACCTCCTGCCGCCAAAGAACTTGACAAAGAATTGCGTCTAGCCCTCAAAGCTAAAGACGAGGCAGTTCGCAAACAAGACTTTGACAAGGCTGCGGAATTGCGCGACAAAGAAATTGATCTCAAGCAACAAATTCGCGCCCTCAGTCAAACCAAAAAGGCGGAAGCCCCAGACGAGAACGCTCCTGAAATTCATGTAACCGAAGAAGACATTGCCTATATCGTCAGTTCTTGGACTGGCGTACCTGTCCTCAAGATTACTGAGTCTGAATCAGTTAAGCTGATGCAGATGGAAGAAACCCTACATGGTCGCGTCATTGGTCAGGACGAAGCTGTAAAAGCCATTTCTCGTGCCATTCGCCGCGCCCGTGTCGGACTCAAGAGTCCCGATCGCCCGATCGCCAGCTTTATTTTCTCAGGTCCCACAGGCGTTGGTAAAACTGAGCTAACCAAAGCGCTCGCCGCTTACTTCTTCGGCTCTGAAGATGCGATGATCCGTCTCGACATGTCGGAATACATGGAGCGCCACACCGTCTCCAAGTTAATCGGTTCGCCTCCTGGCTATGTGGGCTACAACGAAGGCGGTCAACTTACCGAAGCCGTCCGACGCAAGCCTTACACCGTCATATTATTCGATGAAATTGAAAAGGCTCACCCTGATGTCTTTAACTTGTTGTTGCAAGTATTAGAAGATGGTCGCCTGACCGACTCCAAGGGGCGTACCGTTGACTTCAAGAACACTCTCTTGATCATGACCTCAAACGTTGGTTCTAAAGTCATTGAAAAAGGCGGCGGTGGACTTGGCTTTGACTTCGCGGCTAACCAAGAAGATGGGCTGTATACCCGCATCCGATCGCTAGTTAACGAAGAACTGAAGCAATACTTCCGACCAGAGTTTCTCAACCGTCTTGACGAAATCATCGTCTTCCGTCAGTTGACCAAACCCGAAGTCAAAGAGATCGCTGATCTCATGCTCAACGAGTTCTTCAAGCGGATGCTTGCCAAGGATATCGTGCTTACGGTGACAGATCGCTTCAAGGATCTACTTGTCCAAGAAGGTTACAACCCTAGCTACGGTGCGCGTCCATTACGTCGGGCGATCATGCGCTTGCTCGAAGACTCTCTTGCAGAAGAGATCCTCACAGGCAAAGTCCGCGAAGGTGCGTGCGTGCAGGTTGATGTCGATGACGATGGCAAGGTCAAAGTGATCGAACAACAAGCTCTAAGTAGCTCTGAAAACAACCTTCAGTTGCTGCCGTCAGCTTAAGGCAGTCAAGGGGCTTAAGCCCCTTGTTACTGACTAGTATTTAATGCTAAATTTGAGACAAGCTTAAAAAATACTAAATAACGTAATATTGCCGTGAAATCTAATCCCCTGCCTCCTACAAAATTACAGTCGGTCGCAGGGGATTTGTCTTTTGCGGAGATGCCTGAAGTCGTTGTCGTGACTGACAAAAATGAGGAGCCTCTCGGTAATATCCCTGCGCCTCTAACTGTCGCTGATGTCGAGGGTGGCGATCTCAAACCAATTTCCAGCCAGCCTGCGAAAAAAGCCCAACCCGATCGCCCCCCCGATCCTGAGATCTCACAGGTAAGATTTAAAACTCTCGATGGCAGGCTAAATCTGTTGTTGCCAACTGACAAGAAGATTAAGTTACCATTTAGTACGAGTGACGATGCCGCAACTAAGGTTGCCGACAAGCAAGAGCCAAATGATTCCGACACATCTTTGCTCACTTTGTCTTGGGAAGAAATACTGGCTCAACTAGAGCAACGCATGGCAGCGAGTGGGCATGACTGGAAACCCCGCACACAGGTATATCTGCAATCAGGCGATCGCCTACTAGATACGCGCCAACTCCAAGAAATATCCGAGTCGCTGCAAAACTATCAACTTTTGCTACATTGCGTGGTGACAAATCGCCGTCAGACTGCGATTAATGCTGCGAGCATGGGCTTCTCAGTTGAGCAAGGGACAGTCTTTCGTGAACTATTGGGATTTAATCCGATCCCTAATGCACCGACTGATGATCCGCTATATATTAAGATGACCGTAAGATCTGGTACAGAAATTCGGCATTCTGGCAGTATTATTGTTTTTGGTGATGTTAATGCTGGTGCAGAAATAATCTCTGAAGGCGACATTATTGTGTGTGGCAAGCTGAAAGGCATGGCTCATGCAGGTGCTAAAGGCAACGCCCAATCGGTAGTCAGTGCCTTACACCTAGATGCAACTCAAGTTAGGATTGCTAGTCTGATTGCTCGTGTTGAGACTCCTAGTACATTGTTCTGTCCAGAAGTCGCATTTGTAAGTAGCAAAGGCACACCTGCGATTCAGATTGTCCAAGCTGTTAATTTTTCAGCATCTAACCATTTTCCGTTAAATTACCCTTCGCTCAATTAGTAAGCTGTAAACATGAGTCGCATTATCGTTGTTACCTCTGGTAAAGGTGGTGTCGGCAAGACCACATCTTCGGCAAATCTTGGCATGGCGCTTGCCAAACTTGGACGCAAAGTTGTTTTGGTGGACGCTGATTTTGGCTTGCGAAATCTCGATCTCTTATTGGGATTAGAAAATCGCATCGTGTATACCGCTCTAGAGGTAATTGCACGAGAATGTAAACTCGACCAAGCTCTAGTCAAAGATAAGCGTCAGCCCAATCTGTCCCTGTTAGCCGCACCGCAAACTCGTAATAAGACGGCGATCACGGCGGCACATATGAAAGCCTTGGTTGAGGTTTTGAGTCGATATTTTGATTATGTGCTAATTGATTGCCCCGCAGGAATTGAATCAGGATTTCAAAATGCGATCGCTGGCGCAAAAGAGGCGATCGTGGTGACGACTCCCGAAATTTCGGCGGTGCGTGATGCCGATCGCGTAGTTGGTTTATTAGAAGCAAATCGAATTACCGATATTAAATTAATTCTTAACCGCATTCGTCCAGCCATGGTAAAAAACAACGACATGATGAGTGTCGAAGATGTGCTGGATATTTTGTCAGTTAAATTAATTGGCGTAATTCCTGATGACGAACAGGTGATCGTTTCCACTAATAAAGGGGAACCCTTAGTTTTGGCAGAGAAGCCTTCACTGGCAGGCACTGCTTATATGAATGTGGCGAAACGGCTAGAGGGTCGCGATGTTGAGTTTTTAAAACTCGAAGTTCCGCCTAAAGGAATTTTTTCTCGTCTGTCAAACTGGATTAGTGGAAATTCCTGAGGTTTTAGATGATTTCAACACTGCTCGATCGCCTATTTCAAAGAAGTAATGTCCCTAGTGGGGCGCAAGTCAAGAATCGTTTGAAGTTTATCTTGGCGCATGATCGAGCGGCGATCGAGCCAAAAGTTTTTGAAAGTATGCGTAATGAGATTATGCGCGTAGTTTCCAAGTATGTAGAACTTGATGAAGGTTCATTAGATATTCGCTTAGAGTCCGACAAACGGATGACGGCTTTGATTGCGAATTTACCGATTCGGATGGTACGGGAAGAATTACCTGATCTGGCAGCTCTTTTTGATGAACCCAGTGAAGATTTGAATTTGGGAGCTAATTCAGACTCCGCAGCATTAGACATGGATCTGTCAGCAGAAGCGGGCGCTTGATGCGATCGCGGCAAAAGAAAGTCCAAAATCTGCATCAGAAGATCTCTCGTCAGAGAATATTGCCGTAATCGCGGAGCGGACTGCTGAAGTAAGTATCAAAATAAGGACGGCGGCAACTAAGTCACAAAATAGTGAGATCGGCGATCGCGTCGCAGTAGAAACCGAACAAAAAGAAGAAAATATTATTACGGATATTCCTAGTAATTCTGCTTCTGTTAATTCTGATAATGAAGAACTAGATGAGCAACCTAGCGATCAGCTAGAGCTATCGCTAGGCGGGCCTAGTGACCTAAAATCGCAGGAAGTTGTCGTTGATGAATCTCCAGAGCTATACAATCAAGCAAAAGATTGAGATGCTGTTGCGGTTCTAATTTGAAATAGCCTTAACAAGGGGCTTAAGCCCCTTGCCTGTCTGCAAGCTTATCTACTAACGAAAGTTTGACAAAAATTCTAAAAGCATCTCCTCTTCTGATATATCTTCTTGCGGCATCAATGCGATCGGACCACGCAAAAATTCTTGGATCGTGATGCGGCGATCGCGAAAATCGACAACAAATTGACGCAGTTGTTCGACGATTTCGATTTGAGATTCGATCTCACGCAAAGCTTCCCCAATAGGATCGCCACCCTTTTTGGTGATCTTTTGAAAAACAGTCGTTATTTCGCCTTGCTGCGTCTTTTTAGTAAGTTTAAATTGCTGTTTTAAGTTGTCTAGCTGATTTTTGAGAAAATTATTGTCTGACTCTACCTTGGCACATTGGCGCGTCAGATCATCGGAGCTATCACGGTTAATAATTTCACCTAACTCTTGCTGTTTCTCGATCGCCAACAGCCTTGCCAAATCGCCATTTTTATAGGCAATATTGATCTCCTTCATTACTTCAGTACAATATTCTTTATCGGCTTCATTAGTAACTTTATCGGGATGAAAGGCATCGGCTAAGCGTAAAAAAATCTGGCGAATCTTTTTTAGTTCATCTCGATCTGGCTTGGAAACATCTCGCGTAAATTGCTGATCAGAGTTCTCTTCATGAGTGCGCCAATCATCTTCCTCGCCATAATCTCCAACTTCAAATTCATCGCCCTCAGTAGGGAAGTTTTTCGGGCTAATGATTCCATCGGCTTGGAGATGATAATAGACTGACTCAATATCTTTACGCGACTTTTTACCAAATTTTCGCCCCGTGAAAATCTCATTGAATACATCATGGATTTGAGTATCAAGGTCTAATACTTTTTGCCGTAATGGGGCGCTGCGTTGGGCGATCTCAATACCAATCTCTTGAATACTCTCGTTCAGATTCTCTAACTTCGTGCGGTTAGTTTCAATTTGCTTAATTAGTTTTTCGTTTTCCTTCTCTAAGAAATTTAAGCGAAGACGAAGATCGGAAACCCCAAGATCATTCTTAGAGTCCGCAGTAGTGGTTTTAACAGGTTTAGTCGTTTTAGCGGGTTTAGCAGTTTTAGAGCTTCGAGGCATAGGATTTGGATTTGTTAAAGTAACCACCTTGATATTCTAAATTCTAATCGGGATTTTTGCCTACCTACTTACAGCGCTTTGCGCTCAAACCAGAACCAGTAAAAATTTTAAGAGGGTTGCTTTGCGACCCTCTTAAAATTTTTACTGTGGTTCGTTTGATCGGAAATTGCTGTAAAAGCTATAATCAACCGCAAGTCTGTCTAAATTTTTGTCAAGTAGCCACTAACATTTTTAAAATATGTCTTCTCCAACCCCTGACGTACCAGCGAGCGAGTCTCGCGAAGCCCGTACCCGCCAAATGCTAGGCATGAAAGGTGCGGACGTACAAGGAGCTTCGATCTGGAAAATCCGCTTACAATTGATGAAACCAATTACATGGATACCCCTCATGTGGGGCGTACTTTGCGGTGCTGCTTCCTCTGGAGAATTCACATGGTCAATTGAAAATGTATTTCGATCGCTGCTTTGTATGCTTATGTCTGGTCCCTTGCTGACGGGCTACACCCAAACCATTAATGACTATTACGATCGCGAAATTGACGCAATTAATGAACCCTATCGCCCGATCCCATCGGGTGCAATTCCCCTCAATCAAGTAATCATTCAGATTTTTGTTTTATTGCTAGGTGGAATTGGGGTTGCGGCAATCCTTGATGTGACTGCTGGTCATACCGACTTTATCATGACCAAGTTAGCGATCGGCGGTTCATTCGTTGCCTATATTTACTCCGCACCACCTTTAAAACTTAAGCAAAATGGTTGGCTCGGTAACTATGCTCTTGGCGCAAGTTATATCGCTTTACCTTGGTGGGCAGGTCACGCTCTCTATGGAACTCTCAACTGGACAGTGGTAGCCGTTACCTTGTTCTATAGCCTTGCTGGTTTAGGAATTGCGGTTGTTAATGACTTTAAGAGCGTCGAAGGCGATCGCGAGTTGGGGCTAAACTCCTTGCCCGTGATGTTTGGGGTGCAGAAGGCTGCGCTTTTATCAGCAACGGCGATCGATGTATTCCAAATTGGGATTGCCATTTATTTAGTCACCGTTGGCGAGCAGCTATTAGCTAGCTTGATTGTGCTGTTAGTAATTCCCCAGATTACATTTCAAGACATGTACTTTTTGCGCGACCCGCTTAAAAATGATGTGAAATATCAAGCCAGCGCTCAACCATTTCTTGTGATTGGGATGTTAGTCGCAGGTATCGCGATGGGACATGCAGGTATTTAAAGAGAAAGGTAGCGCAAAGCGCTCATTTTCTCCGCACCGTTTACTGAACAAAAAAAGACTCGCTTTGCGAGTCTTTTTTTGTTAGAAATTAGTTGAAGCGCTGAGTTTACTGGATTGCTGTAAATTTGCAACCTGTTGCTGTACTGATGGCGAATACAACCGCAAATAGTTCCAATAATTACCTAAAACCTTAGATACATAATCCCTAGTTTCATCATAGGGAATGCTATTCACAAAATCATCAGGATCGCCAACACCTCGCTTTTCTACCCAACGACCGACAGCACCAGGTCCTGCATTGTAGCTAGCCACAGCCAGCATCGAGTTGTCACCATAGCGACTGTGAGTATAGTCTAGATACCAAGTTCCAAAACTGATATTGTCATCAGGTCGATCGAGATTGTAGTTACTTACGCCTTTTTTGTTAGCAATCCATGAGCCTGTTTCTGGCATGATTTGCATCAGCCCGATCGCGCCTGCACTAGAACGGATTTGGGCTTCAAAGCGGGATTCTTGACGCATTAGACCGATGACAAGGGCTGGAGAGAGCTTGCGATCGCTTGCCCAGTTGGAAATTAAATTCCAATAATGAAATGGATAGAGCGACTGCATATAAGCAGGATGCTGCTTGAGTTGCGTGATTTCTGCTTTTTGAGAACTGGCAACATCAATCCAATCTAAACTTTCGAGGGTTTTAATCCCGATGAGATTATCTTGATTGGCAACACGCAAAACGCCATCGGTAAAGATTTCCTTTGGTTCAAGATTCCGTTTGCCACCAACTTCTGTCACCCATTGAGAACGCGCATCACGATCTAAACCAAGAATGTATAACTCTTGCAGTTTTGCCGATCCCGCAGGTAAAGTTTGTCTGGCAGTGGGCAAAGCGATCGCTGGTGTGGTGTAACGCGCCGTTGTGAAAGTACCAACTTGCCAACCGAGAGAACTCGCCGATCGCCATGCAAAATAAGAGTCTGGATGTTGCCGAATGGTAAATTCAAAAAACTTCTTGGCTTTGGCTTTGTCACCAATTTGATTAGCCCACTTCCCCGCCCAGAAGCTAGCTTCGGCGGTAAAAATCCCGTCAGGACTATTGGCAATTAATGCATCAACCGTGGCGATCGCATTCGCAGTTTGTCCACCTTTCGCTTGTCCTTTCGCGATCCGCCAACGCAATTCACCCGCATCATTACTACTGCCATATCGCTCTAGCAACAAATTCCGCGCAACACTTGCAGCTTTGGGACTATCAAGTTTATTTTGCAAAATCGTTGATTTGATGCCTAGGGCTTCGCCTGCGGTGTCGGGATAGCTAGCAATAATGCGATCGGTGGCGGCGATCGCTGCTTGTGGCGAGTCAATCTGCGTAATCCGAATTAGAGCGCGAGGAGCTTGGGGACTCTGCGGAAATTGCTGAACAACGCGATTATAAGCCGCGATCGCCTCGTCGATTTGTTTGCCACGATGTAGGCTGCGAGCGTAATTGTAAGCCGTAATCGGATTGGAAGTGGCGCGACTATAGGCTCTAGCGGCTTTGCCAAATTCAAACTTGTTGTAATAACCTTCAGCGATCGCCCACCATTGATCGGCGTTAAGAGTCGGTGAACTCCCAACTAGGCGATCTAAAATCGGCACAATCTGTTTAGAATCACTAAAATATGTTGCCAGATGCGCCATCAGATCGACTCGATTCGGCTCTTGAGCGAGGAAACGCAGGGCAACTTCTTGCGATCGGGGATGGGCAGGAAACTTTTGTAAAAGCTGTTGATTCTGTCCCAGCGCATACATTGCTTCTGCCGACGCAGGGCTATCAGGAAACTTGGCTAAAAGATTCTCCCAAGTTGATTTTGCCGATTGGCGATCGCCGATTTGGGTTTGAGCTTGGGCGCGTTTGAGCAGAACGTAATCAGCTAAAACTGGATATTCTGTTTCTAATTTATCAAGAGCAGCGATCGCTTCACGCGGCTTGCGGTTGTTGAGGTGGATATCCGCAATTATCAAACGAGCGCGAATACGATCAATATCGTTATTATTATAACTTTGCTGTTTGGCTTGAGTTTCTAATTTGGCAAGTCTTTGATCGACTGGAGAGTAAGTAAGTGGATCAAAAGATTGGCTGTCTCGGTTATTGGCTAGGCTTGCATTTAGAGTAAGATTAGACTCAGAAGAAACAGTAACTAGTGGGGCGCTCGCTCCTACTAATGTAGCACTGAGCATAAGCACGACTGACCAACGCATTAATTTTCTCATCTTGATACATTCTCGATGCTCAGCATCCTAACATTGTTTACAACGCTTTGCGTTCAAACCAGAACCAGTAAAAACCTTAAAAGGGTTGCTAAGCGACCCTTTTAAGGTTTTTACTGGAGTTCATTTGATCGGAAATTCTAAAATGCCCATGCCACCAAGAAAGAGCTAACAATATAGATAAATGCTTCGATAAAGCCTACACCTAAGTTTGGAGTTTCTTGTTTAGCTTAACAAGCGGGAAGCCCCGCGCTCTACCCGTTTACAAGGGTGGGCGACGGGATGAAAGCGAGTCCATTGAGGGGTTCGATGCCCCGAAAATGGACAATTATCTTAACTTTAACTACAAAAACCTATACAGGGCATAAGTTTCATGCTATAACTAATCTTGGATATGTGACACCTCTACGGAGGGAATCTGGCATATCTGAGT
>JBDNJN010000031.1:0-22982 GCA_041687725.1 Pseudanabaena sp. | reverse complement strand
CTTTTTGCTTTAGCTTTAATCAGACCATTTTTCCTGATCTTTGCTCCTTAGTTCAATCTTATTTTCTCTCCCAATATTTATCTCTTGCCTTTTTCTACAATCTTTACCCTCTAACCCTTTCCGAAAATGAAACCACCCTGTCTCCTTGCAAAGGAGAGGGGCTAGGGGTGAGATTATTTTTCATTTATAGTTAAAAAAAAGAGGAGGCACAAAGTGTCTCCTCTTTTCAGTTATTACAGAAAGTTAAGGAGTAATAAGTACCTACTACACTAGTAGCTATCACCTGATAAGCTCTTCCCATAAGATAATTATTTCTAGTCCTCAATAAGAAACGCATTTTACAATATGAATATTGCAGTTGTTGGCTTGAGTCATAAAACGGCGACTGTGGAAGTACGCGAAAAGTTGAGTATTCCTGAAGATCGCATGGAAGCAGCGATCGCTCAACTAATGAGCTATCCGAGCATTGAAGA
This sequence comes from Pseudanabaena sp., assembly GCA_041687725.1. Taxonomy (GTDB): domain Bacteria; phylum Cyanobacteriota; class Cyanobacteriia; order Pseudanabaenales; family Pseudanabaenaceae; genus Pseudanabaena. Next base: position 22,509 of record JBDNJN010000031.1, on the reverse strand, counting down.
AGCTGCCATCTTAAGCACCTGTAACCGCCTAGAGTTATATGTGGTTACTAGCGAAGCCGAAAGTGGCATTCGCGAAATCATGCAGTTTTTGTCGGAATTTAGCCAACTACCTCTACAGTTCCTCCGTCGCTACTTGTTTATTCTGCTCCGTCAAGATGCCGTAACTCATCTGATGCGAGTTGCCTCGGGATTAGATAGTCTCGTGCTTGGCGAAGGACAAATTTTGGCTCAGGTCAAAAACACTCACCGAATTGCTCAGCAACATAATGGCGCAGGGCGGATTCTCAATCAACTTTTTAAACAATCTTTATCGGCTGGCAAAAGAGTTCGGACTGAAACTGAAATTGGCACGGGTGCAGTGTCGATCAGTTCGGCGGCGGTCGAGCTTGCTCAAATTAAACTCAAAAATCTTTCTGATAAACACACCACAATCGTTGGTGCTGGCAAAATGTCGCGCTTGCTAGTAAAGCACTTGATTTCTAAAGGGGCGCAAAAAATTGCGATCGTGAACCGATCGCGATCGCGTGCCGAAGCAATGCTTAAAGAATTTGAAACTAGCAGCGCTCAGTTTGATATTCATCCCCTTGAGCAAATGCTTGATTGCGTAGCAATTTCTGATCTGGTATTCACCAGTACAGCTTCGACTGAGGTGATTATTAGTCGCAAACATCTTGAGGAGATCGCCCCAAATCATACAGGTTTAACCCTCATTGATATTTCTGTACCCCGCAACATCAGTTCTGATGTGAACGAGTTGCCAAATACTAAAGCTTACAATGTCGATGATCTGCAAGCCGTAGTCGCTGGAAACCAAGAAAGTCGCCGTCAAATGGCGATGCAAGCGGAAGTTCTGCTTGAAGGTTGTGTGGCGGAGTTTGATAGCTGGTGGCGATCGCTGGAGACTGTCCCCACGATTAGCAAGCTACGTCAAAAAATGGAAATCATCCGCGAACAGGAGATGGAGAAAGCACTATCTCGCCTTGGTACTGACTTTGCCGACAAACATCAAGATGTGATCGAGAGCATGACTCGCGGCATCATCAATAAAATCTTGCACGATCCGATGGTGCAGTTACGCGCTCAACAAGACATTGAGACGCGCCGCCGCGCTATGCATATGTTACAAGTTCTCTTCGATTTAGATTCACCGTCTAGCCAATTGAAAGAAGGTTAAACAAAAAAGCCGCCATGTGGCGGCTTTTTTGTAACTATTGCCAGAAATCAACATTTAAAATTGTGTCAGTATCGCGATCAAACTGCCATTGATCGGGAAATACGAACTGTGCATAGTCATCACGCACTTTGTCTAAGACAAATTCCCATTCAATATCGAAAGACTCATTCCATATAGTCTTTAGGCTAGGAATTTCTTTGAGTTCCCGCTTAATCTGGCGACGTTGTTCTCTAATCGTGCGTTCCCAGCCATTATATTCTTGGGGCATATTCACGTATAGACGCTTCAGTAAATGTTCAAGTAAGGTCGCTAAGCGCTGTTTTAATTCACGTTTTGCCGATCGTCCCAAATCTTCAATCTCCTCAATCAGATTATCAATATCGATGCCGTCAAAGTCTCTTGCTTGTAATTTCGCAATTATATCTTGAGTCCACAGTAAATAATCGGATTCATATAGAGGCTTTTTGAGTGCGATCGCTTGAGTCATTAAATTAGCTCCTACCCATGAATATAGATGTAATCACGACTGATATTTCCCATTATAAAGTTAGCAAACTCAGATTTGCGCCTCTTTTGCTGATCTAAAGGTAGATTGTCTTAGCGATCGCGCCTCAAGTAAACTTTTGTTAATTATAAAATTCATCAGTTTTGACACAGTTAGAATTCCTTGTAAACCTACGATTGGCGATCGCGTGAACTATGCTTTCACTAAGGCTAAAGAGTATTTTAATTGTCTAACTAAGAAGCCCAAAGCTAAGTAGATAGAAGATATGGGTGCGTCGAATTTAAAGAGCGCACTCACTCTAACCAATTAGATCTCGAAATTCGGAAGAAACTACACAACGGGTTGCCGATGCAAATTCAGCACTATCCAAGACATATTCTTTTAGGATATTTTTGATTTCTTCGGCTAGTTCTTGAATGGCTTGATTAGTCACATCGTCAATAGTTTCCAATAAAACTTTATTTAACTCCTTCAGAAGTCTTAATCTTTGTCTTCTAGCTTCAATTAAATCTGGGGAATTAAGATTCAGATAATCTATCGTAATTTGTCCCCTCGGATTTCCATCGATTGCGTAAGCAAATTCAGCGTTAAAGCCAATAAATTCTTCAGGATCTTCTTTCCCGCAATCGATAAACATGGGACGTTCCTTGGAAATGCGCTGTTGATGATCAGTGGCTCGTTTGTTCGGATCTTTGAGAGGAAATAGATTTTTTTTAAGTCTTTGGTTGCAGGATGAGCAGGAAAGATAAAGATTTTCCCATTTATAAGCTAACCAATAATAGCCAGGATATTGTGGTGGTGAGCCTTTTGCCTGTTGATACGCTCCTTTAGGACGAAAATGCTCAACATCCCCATTATTACCAATTATTCTCTCGCAAAAACAGCACTTCTGATGCTGTGCGTCAATTAATGCTTGTTTCACACTTTCATGGGCATAGATAGAACTAGCAAATTTAAATTTTTCTTCTTGAATTTTATAAGCAGATGGGTTACGGGAATAGTCATCGCAATGAGATTTACACTTTATCTTGCCTTCGATTGCTAATTTTGCTGGCGGGGTTTTAGGTTTACGAATCCGAATCACTCAACTGCTCCCGTTCCAGATTTGTCTAGCAATTTGGCAGCACGACGGAGAATATCCATAGCTCTGATGTCTTCTGAAGTTTCTGCGGTCGGTAAAGTACCAATTTTTGCTTCTAATTCTTTCAATTCTGCTCGTTCTGACTGAGTAATCTTAGCCTTAGTCAGGATTTCTTGTCTGCGCTTTAGCCAAGGCTCGATCTTAGCTGGGCGGGCTGATGGCATTTCAAAAACACTAGTCAGAACTTGATCAACTCGCCAATTTTCAATAATTTCTGGATCGTTATCGATCACAACATAATCGCCTTCTCTCCTGAGTACAACAATATTTGCATCCTGTGCGGCTTGCACAACTAATGGACTATGAGCAGTAACAATAAATTGTGTATTTGGAAATCTCTCAGTTAGAAATTTCATGATTGTCCTTTGCCATGTTGGATGCATATGTAAGTCAATCTCATCTACTAAAACAATTGCTGGCTCAGCGAGAGGATCTTCGCTTTCAGGATACCGCTCAAATAGCCTCACTGCCAAATCGACAATCCAAGCGATCGTTGTACGATACCCCAATCCTAAACTTGATAATTTTACCCATCCATAAGGAGTCAAAAATTCGGCTCTTGGTCTTGGACGTTCTTTATCTGCTGGAGATATCCGAATATCATCTATGTCAGGCAAAATACGTTTAAGAATTTCGATGATATGATCAAATTTCTTTTTTAGGCGGTTTTTAGTTTCTCCAGTTGAAGATTTAAATGCATAATCAGTTTCCCTTAACCACGCCTCTGCATTCATTAGTGTCACATCATCTGAAAAAAGACTTGCTGAATTTTTAGATGCAATAGCCTCACCTTGTATTTCTTTTCCATTTTTACGTGTCGCCCCATAACCATAGCAAAGCAAGTTGTCTAGAAACTTTGCATATATTCGCAGATTTACTTTTTTGTATTCTTCTGTATTTTTTTTCGCCTCATGAAAGATTTTATAATCTTCTTGAGATAAGATTTCTAATAGAGTTTCATTTTCATTCTCAAAAGACATATCAAGAGTATAAGGATTTCCAAAATTCATATCGATTTGAGTACTAAAATGCTTGTCTATAGTATTAGATGATTCTCTGATTAGGGTTTTAGCTTTGATTTTTGATGGAGATGCATGTATTGTTGACAACTCCTCCCATATCAAGCTGTTTTTTGATATAGAACTGAAGTTTTGATCAGATAAAATAAACATTAGTGCAGGTAATGGATAGCCACTTTCTTCCTGTTTTGCAAGCATCGCTAGACATCTAAGAAGTGTCGTTTTTCCAACTCCATTATTTCCTAAGATTACAGTCCATTTAGCATAATTACCTTTTCCATCAGAAAGATCGAGTACCTGTGGCTCTTTAAAACAAAGCACATTTTTGACTTCTAGCGATAGTAAATAAGTATGGTAGATCGCACTGCTTGACTCAGAAGGTTTACGTTTGTTTATTGCTTTATTGGGCTGCTTGGGCATGACTTTTCTATGAGAAGACTTATAGGGGGGCTTGAACTTGCTAGTATTGGTATATTAGCAGAAACTTGATTTGGTAATGATTTGGTGGTGGTGAAGATAGGCGATCGGGATGGATTGGGGATGAGATTGGCGCGATCGCTTACAATAGTGATTTACAGATGAAAATTTTGATTTGCGCCTCTGAAGAAAGATTGTCTTTACTGTAGACACTCAAGTAAACTTTTGTTAACTGTATAAAATTTATTGATTTTTACATATTTATAAAAATTTCTTTTTAATCAAAAAAGTAAAACAATGCCTACAACTAAACCAACTGGATTCGCTCAAGGTTCGGGTCAGTCCAAGAAAAAGAAAAAAGAACCAAACAAGCATCAAGCGGCGGCTAGTAAATATGATGAGATGAAAGACAAGGGTTTGCCTGAGTTCAACATTTTTATTCGTATTAAGGGTAAGGAATGGGTTCCTGCGGGTTCGATGGCAGTGGAGCGTAGTAATCAAATTAGTCGCGCTATTTTTCAGCAAGAGGCTGAATTACTCAAGGGTGCAGTTCGGCTCTATCCAATTTTGCGGAAATTCAAGGACAATCTGGAGTATGGCTATCGCCTGAAGGAGTTCCCTGATGAAGAAGTGACGATCGCCGTTCTTCCTGCACCGACAATTGGCGATAAGTTTCAATATGCGATCGCTAAGGCTAAGGAATATTTCAATAATGTGACTAAGAAGCCTGAAAGCAAAAAATAAAAAAGCTATGGCACACGCGCAGCGTGTGCCATAGCTTTTTTATTTTTTGAGCGATCGCACTGAAGCAATTACATGATTAGCGACTGTTTCTATCTCATCAAAAGTATTAAATCTGCCAATACCAAAACGAATGGAAGCATAGGCTAATTCTTTAGAATGACCTAAGGCAGTCAGGACATGGGAAGGCGTAGTTTTTGCAGACGTACAAGCAGAGCCTGAAGACACGGCGACAATGGGCTGTAAGGCGAGTATTAAGGAGATTCCATTTATACCCGCAAAACTAACATTGAGATTACCTGCCAGTCGTTGAGTGGGATGTCCATTGAGAAGAATGCGATCGCATTCTTTTAATCTCTGCCACAAATGTTCACGCAGAAATAGAGTTTTTTGCTGCTCCTCAACTTGAGAGTCGATCGCTATTTCTAGCGCCTTAGCAAAGCCGACAATTTGCGGCGTGTAAAGAGTGCCAGAACGCATTCCTCGCTCATGTCCGCCACCATGTAGTTGTGGGGCAATGCTCACTCGCGGATCGCGACGACGCACATATAAAGCCCCAATTCCTTTTGCGCCATAGATCTTGTGGGCAGTGAGCGACATCAAATCGATTTGCATCGCATTCACATCAAGGGGAATTTTGCCGATCGCCTGAGCTGCATCGCTATGAAAGAGGACTTGATGAGCATGGCAGATTTGCCCAATTTCGGCGATCGGTTGCAGTACGCCAATTTCGTTATTCGCCGCCATTACTGAGACTAAAATCGTATCAGCACGAATGGATTGTTCTAATTCTTGTAAATCAATTAAGCCATCAGATTTGACGGGTAAATAGGTGATCTCAAAACCAAGGGAATGCAGATAAGCACAGGGATCGAGCACTGCATTATGCTCAGTTTGCACGGTGATAATATGCCGCCCTTTTTGGTGATATGTCTCAGCCACTCCCTTGAGGGCGAGATTATTTGCTTCGGTTGCGCCACTGGTAAAGATGATTTCTGCGGGTGTCGCATTGATAGCAAGGGCGATCGCTTCACGCGCCGATCTGACCGCCTCTTCTGCTTCCCATCCATATAGATGACCGACGCTAGCAGGATTGCCAAAGGACTCTCGAAAATATGGCAACATCGCTTCTAACACTCGTTCATCGACGGGTGTTGTGGCATGACAATCGAGATAAATTGGTCTTTGCATAAAATCCCATCCAAAGGGGACGCTTTGCGTCCCTTTGGTTAATTAGCTGGCTAACTTAACGATCGCTTCAAAATCTTGAAGCGCATTTTTGAATACTTTTTCCGCCGCGATCGCATCTTTCTCTTTAGCCGCGATATCAAGTTTTACAAAATTTTTAAATAAGTTATTTGCCAGATCGTTGGCGCTTTCCTTTTGGCTTTTACCCAACTGACCTGCGATCCTTCTTAGCTCGCGGCGAATTTCGCCAAATGGTCCATGAATATAGGTGATTACATCGTTCCATTTTTCGGCATACACGAATTTTTCGAGTCGATCAAAGCGATCGCTAAGCACCTGTAATTTTTGGGTGGAAGCGACTCGAATCGCGATCTGAGATTTAGTTTGCGCGATCGCAGGTTGAGTTAACACAGGTGCAAAAAGCGTACCGACTAACGCCAACATTACGCAGAAAATAATCGCAACCTGTTTGAAACCTGTCCAATAGTTTTTAATATTTAACATCGAAAAAAGTAGTCCTGAATAAAAATAATTACATATATCCAAATTTTAGGTGGCGCAAAGCGCCATAACTAGTTTAGCTGCTTCAAAGCATCCGCCGAACCGACCACCGATATTGCGGGAGTTGTAAAATATTTTTGAGCTGCATTCTGGACATCGGCGATCGTCACCGCTTCAATCGCCTCAACAAAATGGCGATCAAATTCCAAGCCTAAACCCATCACCTCATACCAGCCATACACTTGAGCGATTTGACCATTAGTTTGCTTACCGAGAGCATATTGTCCTAGCAACTTACTTTTACAAATTGCTAACTCATCCTCCCCGATCGCAACTGTGGCGAGGCGATCGCATTCATGGCGCAAACCAGCTAGAGCCGTCCCTGTATTGTGTGAAGCCGTGCCAATATAGGCAACAAATTGCGAAGCTTCTAAACGGGTGGGATAAAAAGCCGAAACTTCGTAAGCAAGTCCTCTCTTTTCGCGTAATTCCACAAATAATCGGCTCGATAAACCATTGCCCAAATAGGTCGAGATAATTTTTAATGCAGCATAGTCGGGTGAGCTAACCGATGGCGCAGGATAGCCAATCATCACGATCGCCTGTTGTGTGTCCTGCTCATGGGTTACTAATCGCGCTTGAAAATTTGGCGTAGGTGTGGAAATAATGGTTGGCTGATTAGGCTTTTTCCAATCACCAAAGGCTTCTCCAACCAGCGAGAGGGCTTGCTCTGATGCAATCTTACCTGCGATGCTGACCACCATCTGATCGGGTCGCAAATAAGTTTGGTGGAAATCAACCAGATCATTACGAGTAAGTTTACTAACGGTTTCTTCAGTGCCAAGGCTAGAAAAGCCGTAGGGATGATCCCCATACATCAAATTTTGCAAGAGATCATAAGCGATCGTAAGTGGTCGCTCTTGCTGCGATCGGATTGCTTGAATCGTCAGCCGTCGTTCAAGATCGAGTTCGCTATCGGGATAGCTAGGCGATCGCAAGATCGCCGATCCCAGCATTAACATGTCATGAAAATCCGATGAAATTGTTTTTAATGACAGCAAAAAATAATCGCTGGAAGATTCTGTCCCCAATGATGCGCCAATTGACTCCACCTGCTCGGCAATTTCTAAGGAAGAATAGCGCTCAGTGCCGCGTGTCATCAGCGAGGCAGCTAAATGAGTTAGCCCTGATTTCGCTAGAGTTTGGACGCGCTCACCACCTGCAAAAAAGCAACGCGCTGCAATAATATCAGCCGTTGGGTTTTCAGTTATTAAAATCACAATGCCATTGGATAGCACCATGCGATCGCAGATTCGTTTTGACATTGTTAGTGACAAGTCTTTTTCCCCAACTTATAAGAAACATTAATTCAGACATTAATTTGGGTGTTGCATTGCGCTACCTTTAATGTCTAAGTTAAGAGTATCGCAAAATCCAAAAACTAGGGGCAGGGCAAAGTGCCGCGATTACCAGCCAAACTGACGATATACATAATCTCAAAACTAATGAATTATGAGTAACAGTATAGAAATATAACCGCTTAAAAATTTAATCGCTTATATTTTAGGGATCGACAGATTGTGATAGATTCTCTAAAATCTTTAGAGAGCCGTATTAATATGTTGAATATAAGCAGCGCTTCGTAATGTTAACACCTATAAAATAATTAAAAATTCTAGCAGCGTGGTTAAGACAATCGAAAAGATGCGCGAAAAAACGCGATAAATACGAAGAAGTTAAATGCGGAGAAGCTTGGATGAGTACTGGAACTGATAAACAGAAATGTCTAGATTGCTTAATGAAGGCGATCTCGGACCTAAATGGTCATGTTGACAAAGATCAATTGACGAAAATATCCAATTTGATCATCCAAACCATGACTGGCCCTTGGCGATCGTTTCACACGCCAAGTCATATTTTTGAAGTAGGTGAGGGGGGGGATGCGATCGAGGTGATATCAGCATTATTTCATGATCTCGTCTATGTACAAGTCGATCAAGGCATCAGTGTTAATATCAGTCGTTATATTTCGCCCTATATCAAACAAGATCGCGAGCAGTTAGTCATCATTGAACCGCCTGAACTTCAAGAAGACATAATTTTTAAAATGGTAACGATGCTGTTTGGGTTTGATCAGGGTCAGCCCCTATTGCCTCTATCTGGACAAAATGAGTTTCTCAGCGCCCTAATTGCAATTAAAGCTCTAGAAAACATACTACCCTTAGCAAAATTGACCGAAATAGCAGCTTGTATCGAAGCGACAATCCCCTTTCGTCCTCAGTCAGATTCTGGGTTGACTTGTTCCGACTTGCTATTTGGTCGCTTAGTTAATGCCAATGAAGTATTTCAATTTGGATGGAACGATCAAGAAATCGTCGAAATTATCAAGAGAGCTGTCCGCTTGTCTAACCGCGATGTGCAGAACTTTGCTAGTCCTAGCACATCGCGATTTCTTAACAATACTTGGAATCTGATTCCAGAGACAAATCACGATCTTAGGAATGTAAATTCTTATAGTGTGCATGGCTATCGAGTTTCCATGCAGAAAATGGAAGGATTTATGAACTTCTTATCGCCTGAAATAGTTTTTCGACGCTATCGTGATGAACCAATTGAGAAAACCTATTACAAATTACTTGCCCAAACCAAGCAAAATCTAGAGGTGTCAAGATTGTATTTAGGCACAAAATTAACTTCGATCGCCATCTTAGAAGCACTATCATTTCGGATTGGTCGCGATATCTCACTCTCCACCATGATGGGAGAATTCCCACTAGAAGCAACGCATGTGTTGGGCTTAGAGCAGTTTCTTCCAGAAATTACTACACCGCACACACCTTCAACACCGATCGAGGCTGAGGTTTTATACCTTCTAGAAAAGGGGCGCACAGTTGATTCTAGTTACGATGTAAAGAATTCACCTGTGGCGACTTTTATGGTGAAGTCAATCGGTTTTGTAGAAATGCAACGCATGTTGAATCTTTCCAAAGAATTTTTTAAAGGTAGCTTGACATCAGAGGAGTTGATTGCAAGCTGCGATCCTTCTGTAATGTCAAAAATCAAGGCGGCTATCTTACAGTTATTTGACTCTCGCAAAGCCGCACTTTCTCAATAAAATAAAGCCCAAAAACCTGTAGCGCACGCTGTGCGTGTGCTACAGGTTTTTGGCTTTTATTACGCATCTTCAGGTGCAACAAAAACATAGTCTAAGACGATTTTGCCGCCAATAATATGTTCTTGAAGTATCCTTTCTAGGACTTCCGTCGTTGCCGAATGATACCAAACACCATCTGGATAGACTAATAAAATTGGTCCGCGATCGCATACCCGCAAACAATTAGCTTTAGTCCGAAAAATTTTTGTTTCCAGATCGAGTTCTTTAATGCGGCGTTTCAGGTATTCCCACGCTTGCAGCCCAACTTCTTTTTGACAGCAGAGAGGCTTAGTCTGGTCAGCACATAAAAATAAATGCTTCTCGATTTGAGGAATTGATAATTGCTGGGCGCGTTTTGCCAGTTGCTGACGTACCAAATCTAAATCTAAATTTAGATCTGCATCTGAGTTAGTTATTTCCGAGATAGCTGCCATAGAGATTTAATGATTATTTCGTTAAAAGCCAAAAAGCTGTAGCACACGCGCAGCGTGCGCTACAGCTTTTTGGCTTTTGGTTATGCTTGCCTATGTAGTAGCAATTTAAGGATTTAACTCGTTGATGACTTTATCGGTTTTACGGAATTTTAGTTCGGGAGGAGCATCGGGTAAATCTAGCAGATCCCGAATTGCTGAGTCTAGTTCTTCAAATTCAAATGGGCCTTCGCGATCGAAGCTAACTTCGCCATCACCAGAAATTAGGACTGTTTGCGGGACAGTACCTTTATAGTAATAGGCTTCTTCGGTTGGGGCATATTTCTTTTTTTGTAAGTCCAAGCTATCGACCGAAACGGCAATTAAGCTAACCGTTTTGCCATAAAACCCTTGAGCTAAGTTGAGAATTGGCGAAAATTTCTTACAGTCGGCACTGTCATCAACATAAAAAACTAACATCGCCGCCCGCCCCTTCTCAAGAGATTGAGCCAAGCTAATCTTCGGTGGCACAATCGAGCCGTTGCCGCCATAGAGAGCAAATATATTGCCATCGTAGCTATCATCAGTGAGTTTTGCTTGCACAGGTTGAGCATCACTAAATACGCTTCCTAGCAATAGACTTAGACTGATACAACTGGCGATCGCTACATATAAAATTAAATCAAAAGATTTTTTTAGCCAATTTTTCATTGTCTTTAATATAAATTGTTCTACAAAACACTATAAATGCTAGCTATCACAAATCAAAACCCAGAGAGCAAAGTTGGCATTAAATGCCGACTTTGCTCTCTGGGTTTTCGTAATAAAACCAAAGCCGTGAGCGCACGCTGCGCGTGCGCTACAGCTCTTTTGGCTTTTAATCGCCAAAGCCGTGAGCGCGAATGAGGTCAAAGAATTCTTTTTTCATTGATGCATCTTGTCGGAATACACCGCGCACGATCGAGTTGACCATCTTAGTGTCGGGTTCTTTGACTCCGCGCCAACTCATGCACATATGCTGAGCCTTGATTACAAAAGCTAAACCTTTGGGCTTAATCAGATCTTCAATCGTATCGGCAACCATAATCGCCGCCTCTTCTTGAATGTGTGGGCGACTCATCACCCAGTCCACGATCCGATTAAATTTGGAGATACCAATCACGCGATCGCTAGGGACAATGCCAATCCATGCTTGACCAACAATCGGCACAAAGTGGTGCGAGCAAGCAGAGCGCACCGTAATTGGACCAAGGGTGTAGATTTCGTCAAGTTCCTTAGCATTAGGAAAATCTGTGACCTTAGGCATTGGATGGTAACGCCCCTTAAAGACTTCATCCACATACATCTTAGCTACCCGACGAGCCGTGTCGTGAGTGTTGTGGTCGTTGTCAGTATCGATAATCAACGAGTTAAAAACGCCTTGCAGTTTTCCTTCGATTTCTTTTTTTAGCTCCTCCCGTTCGGTATCGCTCATGTGGTGGGCGATCGTATCATTAGCAAAAAAAGGATCGCCTGCCGCGATTACGCGATCGCGAATAATTTGCGAAATAGCTTTTCTAGCGGGTAAAGATTCGAGGGATTTTGCAATTTTTGAGTCATTCTCAGAAATATTGCCAACAGGGCGAGAAATACTGATCGTCATGGGTGTGATACTTACTAGATATCCAGTGAATTAATTTAAAACTGAGGAAGCCAAAGAGGCATTGCGGTAATAGTGATGATTAAATATTAAATCTTTGTGTTTAATTGAGATCGAACTCGCCTGCACAAACCTGTATAAAGGTGATTGAGTGGTTAATTCAAACTACAAAACTTAACATTTCCTACCATCTTTGCATATCCGTAGGAGTTATGGCTTCTATCAATAGATTGAAAAATTTTAATCGCGACTCAAAAAGCCTATACAATTCTAGACTATTCCTTCAAGGTTTGGAAACTGTTTAAAAAACTTTGAACAGGTTAAAGCTTTAAACCCTAAATTTAGTCGCCTAAGCCTAAATGGTAGTTTACAGATAAAGAGCTTAAACACCTTATTCTCAAGCACCTATGAGCGAAATTATCACGCAAGTTCAATTTGTAACAGTTGCTTGTATAATCAGGGCTGAAACTCTAATTTTTTTTGATATACAGACATTTCAGCCTTTTAGAGAGCATAAGTTTTTGCAAGTCAACTACCTTCTCTAGTCCTAACGGTATAGTTAATGCTTTAGTGGCAGCATAATGGCGCAGTAGTTAAGTTCTTAAGTTTGTTTAAATAAGCTAATTTCAATTTATTTTTCTTTTTATGTTCAAACAGTACGTTACCAATGCTTTTTTAAAAATAGAAGACAACACCTTATATGCTATTTTTGCTTGGAGCAAAAAACAAGCTGATGTCGTCACTAAAAAATCTTGGCTAGTCTTATTAGAAATTTTTGTTCGAGAGCATTCTTTGGAAAAGGCATATCAAGTCTTTCAGCAAATTAAGCCTGATACTTCTCAAAATATAATTCATGGCTTAGAAAATTATCGAAAACTGCTTGACGAAGGAATTGTCCAGTTAGGAGAAGGGAAAATCACTTTATTTGGAAGAGGCTTTCGTAGCTTTATTGAAAAAGATAGTGTGTTTGAACTGGAGTCTTTAGGCGAAAATACTCGTCAAGTTCTATCTCAACTGTTTTCTCAAGTTTCCCTAGAAGATGATTTAGCTACTATTGAAGATTTTGAATCTTTTAAGCGATTGGTTTATCATCTAGAAAATATGGGACTTCTTTCGTCTGCGATCAATACTATTGATTGGGGAGATTTCCGAAAACCAGTTCCTATTTGTCAAGCGTTTGGTTTAACGAGAGGAACGCCCGTCGATCGCTATTATTTAAGCCAATTTATTACGGCTGTTCGTTCAGGCATTACGGGAAATATCCTCGAAATTGGTGGAACTCCTAAAGATAAGGATTTTTATCAAGTCAATCAAGGAACTTCCTATAAAATCCTCAATATTGAATCGGGCTTGGGAGTTGATATTGTCGGAGATGTTCATGATATCTCGATTATTGAGCCTGAGTCGTTTGATTCTATTATTATTTTTAATGTTTTAGAACATTGTTATGCGCCTTGGATTGCTGTCGAAAATATTCGTCAATGGCTTAAACCCAACGGAAAATGTTTTGCAATGGTTCCGAGTGCGATTAGACTTCATGCAACGCCGATGGATTACTGGCGACCGTTACCCGATGGGTTCGCGTATATTTTTCGGAACTATTCTCAGCAAGAATTATTTGTTTATGGCAATCCGATGACGGCGATCGCTAGCTATCAAGGTATTGCTACCGAAGAGATGACAACTGAAGAATTAGATGCCATCCATCCTGATTATCCTGTTGCCACCTGTATCGTTGCTCAAAAGTAATCTGAAATCTGTTTTTGTCTTGTTCAACTGATCCACTTAAATTTCTAATAAATCCTACTTTTATGAGTCCTATTACGTTTGATATTCAACCTGATATTAGTGTTATTTTATGCACTTATAATCGCGCCGAATATCTTAATAATTGTATTGATAGTGTCGTTGAGCAAACCTTTCAGAATTGGGAACTTGTTATTGTCGATGATGGCAGCGAGGACGGGACTTTTGAAGTCGTCCAACCCTATCTCCAAAAATTTAAAAATATTCGTTATCTTAAACATCAAAACAGGAAATTAGGGCTTTCTAAAAATGCTGGTATCCAAGCGAGTTTTGGTAGCTATATTACCTTCATTGATAGTGATGATAGTTATAAACTGATTCATTTGCAATCTCGCTATGAATATATGCAGCAACACTCAGAAGTTGATTTAATTCAAGGGGGATTTTATAGCGATGAAGAAATACTTGTCGCTGATTATTTCCAAGCAGGAAAAATCATTAATTTGCGAGAATGTGTTTTGGGCCCTACTTTTTTTGGTAAAAGAAAAGTCTTTTTTGAGTTAAAAGGATTCAATAATATTCCCTATGGCGAAGATACAGATTTTTGGGAACGAGGCGAAAAATTATTCGTAACGGCGAATGTTACCGAGCCAGAAACCTATGTTTATACCAGAGCCGAAACTAGTATTACAAAGACATTTGTAGATAAAATTTCTCTTAATCAATAATTGCGATCGCCAACCTAAGCAGCTAGAATATTTTTATGAAAATTGTTGTTGAAACTGGTAGTTATGACTTCGGGAATGCGGGTGACGTATCGATGTTGCAAGTCACAGTATCAAGACTACAAAGTCTTTGGCCTGAGGCTAAGATCACGATTTTGACTGATGTACCAGAAAAGCTGGCTGAGTTATGTCCAAATACGTTTCCTTTATCGCCTACTGGTCGTCAACTATGGCTTTCGCCGCTAATTAGTCCTGACTACAAATATCAGCAAGGTGTTAAAAGATCGTCAGAGCGAAAATACAAGTTTCTGTTAGATATAGAATATAAATTTTGTTATTATTTCCCGTTTTTATCCTTTACATTACTTAAGTTTAAACTAAGAGGAAATCCAGAAAAAATCAATAAAATTAAAGCATTCGTGGAAGCAATTTCAACTGCTGATTTAGTTGTCGCATCTGGAGGCGGATATATCACTGATTTATGGGGAGAGTGGGCGCATGAAGTTTTAAATACATTGGCTTTTGCAATTAAGCTCGGCAAACCAACAGCTATATTGGGACATGGTTTAGGACCAATAGAAGATCAGAGATTTTACCTAAAAGCAAAGTCTGTTTTACCACTATTAAGCTTAATTTCGATTCGGGAAAAAAAAGTTGGCTTACCACTACTTAATTCAATGCGGGTCTTGGCAAAGCGCATTATTACTACAGGTGATGATGCGATCGAGCTTGCCTACAATGCTCGTAATCCCCAATTAGCAAATGGTATTGGTATAAATCTTCGTATTGCTAATTATTCTAGTATTAGTCAAGATTATCTTGAGATAGTTCGTTCGACTTTACAAGATATGGCAAGAAATAAAGACGCGCTGTTAGTTCCTATTCCTATTTTGCGTTATCACATCGATCCTAATGCAGAATCTGATGTAAAAACAATTCAACATATTTTAAAAGGATTCGATGATAGTTCTGATGGGGGCAATCATCTTGATACACCGCTTAAAGTAATTAAACAAGTAGGGCATTGTCGTGTTGTTGTGACTGGAAGTTATCATGCGGGTGTTTTTGCTCTGGCTCAAGGCATACCTGTTGTGGCTTTAGCAAAATCTAAATATTATATTGAAAAATTTCAAGGACTAGCCGATCAGTTTGGGGTTGGCTGTGAAGTAATTCTTTTAAATGATCGAGAATTTAGTCAAAAATTAGTAACCAGTATTAACGAGTTATGGGAAGCCTCTGAAAATCTAAGACCACAGTTATTAGAAGCTGCACAACGACAGATAGATTTAGGGCAAACTGCTTATAAACGCTTATATCAAATTGTTCAAAATAAAAACTAAAACTAAAAAGCAGTGGCGATTGCGCCACATCTTTTTAGTTTTATTACCCTAAAGTAATAATATCAAGTTGATCGAAAATCTCACTATCTATCTCTATATTAAATTTACGAGCAAAGTGAGCAGAAGAAGAGAGCAGACATGGCGAATCTTCCATTATCATTGTCTTAGGATGCGCGGATCGTGGTGGCCAAATTACATGACGGTAATTATCATTTTTTAAATTAAGTTGTGACGCATTAGCCAAGATAGTTTGAAAGTAGGATTCATCCGCAAACAATCGACGACGATAGTGGGAAGTTGTGGCATTATTTTCATTATGAAATTTAAGAATATGTTCGGCCGATCGCTGATTAGCACAAAACCATTGATCTCCCACAAAACAGTTAAACTTATCGAAAAATGGAAAGAAAAGTTTAGTTAATAAAGGATGTTCGACACGGATCTCTTGACCGTTAGGATATAGTTTTCTATTGAAGGAAGGAATAGAAAATAATTTTAAACTACAGTATCTTTGGTAGGCTAGTTTTTGCCAAATAAGGCTTATTTTTGGATTTTCTCGATAAACTTTATATTGGACTTGCTCATGATTAATATAAGCGTCATATTCACCAGAACTCAGATCATCTAATATTTGTTTGGCAGTTTTGATAGGGTAATCTGACCCACTCAGCAAGATAAACCAATCGGGAGCATTGGTCGATTGATACATTAATTCAATGGCTTTTATGGTCGCTTCGACAATCGAAAAGTCAGCCCATTTGGGTTGTAGATGTGGGCGGACAAAAGAAATATTTTTGGGGAGGTGATCTATCGCTAAATCACATTTAGAAAAATCATGATGACAGACAATAGGCGGATAGTTGAACATTTTATTCAACTGAGCTATGAGTCTGTAAATTTGTTGGGGTTGATGGTGGGTTAGTAAAACAAAGCCAATGGATATAGTCATTTAATTGATATTAATTAACGTTGCTGAGAATTGGTTCGCATGGCGAACTAATTCTCACGGTACAGAGAAATTTTTGAAAGTGCTGCAAAGCGGCACTTTCAAAAATTTCTCTGGGTTTTACGACAGCGCAAAGCGCTGTAAATTTAAATTGGGCTTTTTAATGGGCATTTTAAAAAGTTCCTGCGTTTGGCATCAGCACGAAATCATTGATAACCGCATCGGCAGGAAGATTTACTAATGTCATGATCGCTTCAGCGACAGTTGCAGGTCGAAGCATGGCGGAACGATTAAAACTTGGTGGCACTTTATCGCCAAGAGTATCCCATAGTGGGGTATCGACAGAGCCAGGGCAGATCGACATGATTTTGATGCCATGGGGTTGCTCTTCAGCAGCGATCGCCTGAGTCAGTCCCAATAGCGCAAATTTACTGGCACAATACGCGCCCCAATTGGGAAAACCTTGTTTACCTGCGACCGAAGCAACGTTAATAATCGTGCCGCTTTTTTGCGATCGCATTGTGGGTAATGTTGCTTGCAAACATTGGAAAACACTGGTGAGATTCAGGTCAAATAATTTTTGCCATTCATCAAGTGGCATATCGATGATTTCGCCGATATACGCCATACCTGCATTATTGATCAAAATATCTACGCCGCCCATGTCGGCAACGATCGCTTGCATCTTTGCCGAAACTTGAGAGATGTCTCCTAAATCAATTGCATAGCCTTTAGCATTGCTATCTGCGGGTAAATCGCCAAGAATGCGATGATCGGGATTTCGACTAACTAAACTGACCTGTGCGCCCGATTGCAATAGCATGAGGGCGACTTCTTTGCCAATACCGCTACTTGCGCCAGTCACAATTGCTTTCTTGCCTGCTAATTTACCTGATACTGTATTTGTCATGGTTTAACTTGTTTTTCTTTAGTCTACGTTAAAAGTTTGTGTCAAAAGTTTATGTCAAAAAAAGTAGGACGGAGCTTTTGGTGGCTATGGCTAATTGCCAATATTATCGGCAATACGCTGTTATCTAGTTTCGTTTGGCAAGATCCTTATGACTTACGATCGCGGATTTTTCTCAACGAAATATTGCATGGGGTAGGCATTTCGATTGCTCAGTCTTTGATGTTGCGCGATCGCTTTGCCAAAGAGGGATGGTGGTTGCCGCTCACTTTAGTGGGTTGGAATGTGGGACTGATCATCGTATTTTTCGCGTCAGTTCTGTCGCCGCGATCGCAGGTGCAAGACTTGCCATCGATTTCAATTTTGATGGTTGATTTTGCGATTATTGGGGCGATCGTTGGTGTTTGCCAATGGCAATTGCTCAAATCATTTCGGGCGGCGGGGTTGTGGCTATTTGCTAGTGCGATCGCCTTATCACTAAGCAGTTTTGGGCTATATCTCGGTTATATGGCGCGATCGACAATATTGGCTTGTGCTTTACAAGGGGCAATTTATGGGGCGATTACAGGGTTTGCGGTGATTAGGGTTTTGCGATCGCCCAAGATACTGCCTAAGAATAGATAAAACGTGTGTCGCAGCTTGAACAGGCAAGGGGCTTAAGCCCCTTGTTAAGGTTATTGAAAATTGCCATTGTGAGTAACTTGTTTTGGCAAGCTGCGAAGCACGATTTATTTATTTTCAATCGTGGATTCCACAAAACGTAAATCTCGTTTTAAGAATATTTTTTCACCTGTGTCGGTGTCCACCGTCGCTCGAATTAAGCTAGTCTTGATTACCAATAATTTCGCCATGTAATAAGGACTTTCGGGTTCGAGAATTAAAACGCGATCGCCTACTTGTAATGGTCGAATCGTGGGAATTGGCATCGTCCTTTTGCGGTCTAGATCTGAGTCAAGACTTAATTGTGGTAAAGATGGCGTTAATTCGGAAACTGAAACTCGATCTTTGATTAAGCTTTCTACATATTTTTTAAGTTTCTGCTCTAAGGCAGCTTCCAAAATCACAAAGCGATCCTGTTCATTAGTCTCATTTAAAACCTGCTGCAAGCCCTGAATTATCAACTCTGATTCAGTTTTGCCAGTAATTTTAATTTTCTCTAACAAAGCTGCATAGATTTCACCAGATAGCTCGACCGTTATGAGGTGATTATTAGTAGAATTAATGTCTGGGCGTTTCATCGAAATCACTGGGTAGAAACCCCGTCCTCTTAGGACAGCTTTGTATTAGGTTTACGAACTTCACAAAATAGATACTATAACCGATGAAACTTAATCCTTTCCGTTTTGCAATCAGTTCGGCAATTCTCAGCATTGCCCTATGTTCTACCGCAGTAGCCGAAGCCTCAAATTTTGTACAGCGCAGTGGTAATTCGTTCCTGCTCAATGGGACAAAATTTTCCTATTCTGGTACGAATAACTATTATCTGATTTATAAGTCCAAGAAAATGGTTGATGATCTGATGACATCAGCGCAACAAATGAATCTGAAGGTAATTCGGATTTGGGGATTTTTAGATACAGGCACATTAAATGGTTCGCAATCTGTGGACTCGCCCAAAGACGGTGTTTATTTTCAATACTGGAATGCCGCAACAGGAAGCCCTAACTATAATGATGGGGCGAACGGATTAGAGCGTTTGGACTATGTAATCTATGCTGCCAAACAAAAAGGATTAAAACTAATTATTCCTTTTGTGAATAACTGGCGTGAGTTTGGCGGTATGGATCAATATGTGACTTGGTATGGACTCAACTATCATGATGACTTTTACCGAGATCCACGAACTCGTCAAGCCTATAAAAATTGGATATTGCATCTACTCAATCGCAAAAACATCTACACAGGCATTCTCTACAAAGATGAGCCAACGATCATGGCTTGGCAACTAGCCAATGAGCCACGCTGTAAAGGTAGTGGTAACAAACCAACTTCATCAAACTGCACAACCGCAACACTGATCAATTGGGTGAAGGAAATGAGTGCTTTTGTAAAGCAGAATGCTCCCAACCATCTTGTCGGTGTTGGTGATGAAGGCTTTTTTGCGCGTCAGAGTAGTGATTGGATGTATAACGGTAGTGAAGGTGTCGATTTTGAGGCTTTCATTCGCATTCCTACGATTGATTTCGGTACTGTTCACCTATATCCCGACACATGGGGTAAATCCTATGATTGGGGCAAACAATGGATTATTGAGCATTTAGCGGCGGGAGTTCAGGCGGGGAAACCAGTAATTGTGGAAGAGTTTGGAGCTAAGGATCAATCTAATCGTGCTTCGATCTATCAGGGTTGGTTGGATACAATTTGTCAGAATAATGGGGCTGGCGATAATGTGTGGATGCTAGCAGCTCAGCAGGATGATGGTGGTCTTTATCCAGATTATGACGGCTTCACCATCTATTACCCTAGCGCGATCGCCTCGGTCATCACCGCTCATGCCAATCGAATGAATGCTTCTCAGTGCAACGGCACTCCTACACCTACACCAACTCCTACACCTACACCAACTCCTACTCCTACACCAACTCCCATACCTACACCAACTCCCACACCTAAGCCAACTCCCACACCTAAGCCAACTCCCATACCTAAGCCAACTCCCACACCTAAGCCAACTCCCACACCTAAGCCAACTCCTACTCCCAGTTCCGCAAAAGTTCGTATAGAATCTGCATTAGGAACATTTGGTTCCAAACAAGAAACCCAATTCAAATTGCGTTTGTATAACGACAGTTCCCAGCCTCAATCTGGTTTGAAAGCAAGGGTGTTTTTGAATCTGCGTGAAGTTTATACTGCGGGGTTGTCCGTAAATCAGGTAACGACAGATAAGTTCTGGGATCAATGTAATGCCGTTAATATTAGTCCGCTTAGATCTTGGAAAGGTTCATCGTCAGTATTTTACTTTGATTTAGATTGGCAGAATTTCTCCTTTGCTGCCAAGACTTCCTGTGAGGTACATTTTAGAGCGCGGATGTCTAACTGGCAAACAGTTTGGGATAGTAACAATGATTACTCTTCGCAAGGTTTAAATGGGACAATCGCGCCGACCTTACGTTTTCCCGTTTATCAAAATGGCTTAAAGATCTATGGAAACGAACCACAGTAAGATAATGATTGGCTGTGAAGCAAATGCTATGTATCCAGTCTAAATCTCAAATCAAAAGTCTACAAATCAAAGAATAGGAAATTCTATGTCTGTCGAAGTCGGTCAAAAAGCTCCAGATTTTACTCTACCTAGCGATCGCGGTGATATTACGCTCAGCCGCTATGCAGGTAAAACAAATGTTGTCTTAGCATTTTATCCAGGAGACTTTTCTCCTCTCTGCACCAATGAAATGCAATGCTTTGCAGATGATTGGACAAAATTTCGCGAGGCTGGGGCAGAAATTTTAGGCATTAGTACTGACCCAATCGCAAAACATATTGAGTTTTCCAAAAAGTTGGGCTTACAGTTTCCCTTGCTAAGCGATCGCAATCAAGAGGTCTGCAAAAGTTATGGTGTAGCAGGCTTGTTTGGCAGTAAACGCGCCTACTGCATTATTGATATTCATGGCATCGTCCGCTACAAGCATATTGAATTTTTGCCGATTTTCAAGCGCGAGGATAGCGAACTTTTAGTTGTGCTACGCAGCCTAAAAGTATAAAAAAGAAAGGGCGCTTTTGCGCCCTTTCTTTTTTATACTTTGCGCTGTTTTAAGATAAATTCGGCGATCGCCAGATCTTGTTGCGTAGTAATTTTGAGATTAGTCTCTTCACCGATCACGATCTTCACCGCTAAGCCAACCTTCTCAAATAAAGCCGCGTCATCAGTAACTTCCCAGCCCTGCTCAACTGCCTGAAGATGAGCATTTTTAAGCAAATCTGCTTGAAAACCTTGGGGAGTTTGCGCCGCCCAAAGATGATCGCGGTTAGGCGTATCAACAATAGTCAAACCATTCACAACTTTAATCGTGTCCTTAACTGGCACGGCGGCAATAAATCCCTGCATAGTCTGCAAAGACACATCGCAGCGATCGAATAGTTCGGGCGTACCTAAACATCGCGCTCCGTCATGAATTAACACGCGATCGCATTCTGTCGGTAAAGCTTTTAAGCCATTAAATACAGAAGCTTGACGAGTTGCGCCGCCTTGAATTAAGCGAATTGGTTTGTGCGTATTTAGGACTTTAAAAATTTTTTGAAACTCTGGATAGTCATGGGGCTGACCGATCACACCGATCCAAGCGATCGCCTTAGAAGCGATCGCGGATTCTAAAGTCCATTGCAAAATTGGTTTGTCTAGCAACGGCAGCAGCAGCTTATTGCGATCGGCTCCCATACGTTTACCGCTACCCGCCGCAGGAATTAATAAATGACAAGTCATAAATTAATCGGCTAATTGCCACCAACCAAAGGCGGGACCAATAAAGCGGATCGTCACCCAAATAACTACCATTGCGCCAATACCATACCAAGCCGCTTGGGTAGAAGTTTTCACAAATGCATCAGCTTTGTCTTTGGTCAAAAATGGTATCCAAGAGGCGATCGGCTCAGACTTGCCATAATTTTCGCCCATTACTTGTTTACGGCGTTTCGAGTCGCCCATATATTTATGCTCCTAAACTCGCTATTAGTTCTCATGATATAGCTACAGAGCTTTGCGCTGTCATAAAACCCAGAGAAATTTTTGAAACCCACATTCCGCTCGTCAAATGTAACGCCCAAAATGTAACAGATCCGAAGTAATCAAGAATGGACATCAATACGAAAAACAGTGCTATCAGGGCAACCGCACACGTTTCTTAACATTTTAATTTAGCTCATTTTCGGGAACGAGTTTTCTGGATTCCAGCGATTGAAGCTCGAAAATATCTTTGTAAAATCTTGATCAAGAATTTTAAATGGCTTGTTTTCTCTTGT
>JBDNJN010000248.1:0-10417 GCA_041687725.1 Pseudanabaena sp. | reverse complement strand
CTTTTCACTCGATCACCCTTTAGAGACCTTAATGGCTTTTCCTATCATAACCACTGGCTGCGAAATCTTCTCATTGCTTCTTCTCTCAATGGAAGAAGTATGGATAAATCTATCAAACACAAACTAAAGTAGAACTAGAAACGTAGGGAGCAAAACCTGCCCTTGCTACTATCGAAATTTGTCAAATTACCATAAGCTAAAAGCTAAAAACTGAAAGTTCTTCAAAAAACTATGCCTAGAATCGAACGCGACTCCATGGGAGAAATGTCCCTCCCCGATAATGTTTATTATGGAATTCAAACTGTCAGGGCGATCAATAATTTTAAGATTAGCGGAATTAAGCCCCTCCCCACCTTTGTTGACGCTTGTTTGCTGATCAAGAAAGCCACCGCCTTAGTTAATGCCGAACTCGGTTGTATTCCTGTCGCCATGGGCATGGCGATCGCTGCCGCCGCCGATGAAATATTAGATGGACATTTACGCGATCAGTTTGTAGTGGATGTGTATCAGGCGGGGGCAGGGACATCACATCATATGAATATCAATGAGGTGCTAGCCAATCGCGCCCTTGAAATTTTGGGTGACGAAAAAGGTAATTATCAAAATCTCAACCCTAACGATCATGTGAATTATGGACAATCTACGAATGACGTGATCCCCACCGCAATTCGGATTGGCGCATTATTGGCACTCGATCATGTCCTATTTCCTGCCTTAGCGAACCTGAATGAACAGTTACGGATTAAAGCGATCGCCTTTTCTGGAATCATTAAATCAGGGCGCACCCATTTGCAGGATGCCGTACCCGTGAGGCTTGGCGATGAATTTCAAGCCTACGCCCAAATTATTAGCGATCATATTAAACGCATTCACCTAGCTGCCGATGATTTAAAAACCTTGGGTTTAGGTGGGAGTGCGTCAGGTACAGGGCTAAATACACATCCAAAGTATTGCGATCGCGTTGCCGAAAAGCTAGGTGAAATTACTGGATTTGAGCTAAAACCTGCGAATAACCTGATGGCAGCGATGCAAAGTATGGCTCCCTTTGTGAACGTATCAGGTGCAATTCGTAACCTCGCTCAAGACACTTGCAAAATCGCCAATGACTTGCGCTTGATGGATTCAGGTCCAAAAACAGGTTTGCGCGAAATCATGTTACCGCCAGTCCAACCCGGCTCATCAATCATGCCCGGAAAATATAATCCTGTAATTGCGGAGATGACAAATATGGTTTGTTATCAGGTAATGGGTTATGACACGGCGATCGCTTTTGCCGCTCAAGCAGGTCAATTGGAATTGAATGTGATGATGCCGCTAATTGCCTATGATTTGATTCATAGTATTGAGATTTTAGGTCAGGCGATCGACACCTTAGCGACTAAGTGCATCAGGGGAATCACTGCCGTAGAAGATCGCTGTCTTGCCTATGCCGAAGGCAGTTTGTCATTGGTGACAGCGTTAAATACTCATATCGGTTATTTGAATGCGGCTGATGTTGCGAAGGAATCACTTGCAACGGGTAAATCTTTGCGTCAGGTGGTTTTAGACAAGGGTTTGATGACGGAAGAGAAGTTGGCTGAAGTTCTCGATCTCGAAAAAATGAGCCGTCCGAATGGATAAATCATAATCAAAAAAGTGCAACGTAGTTGCACTTTTTTGATTTTAAATAAATTTTAAATAGATTTTAAGGGAGAAAAAAATTATGTTAGCAGTATCAGTATTAGCGGCGGGTAAGGGAACGCGCATGAAGTCAACCTTACCGAAAGTATTACAAACCCTTGGCGGTAAATCCTTAGTTGAACGAGTTCTCAATGCCACAGATGCTTTAAAAGCCGATCGCCGTATTGCGATCGTTGGTTATTGTAGCGGGCAAGTTCGTGAGGCTTTAGCAAATTATCCTCAATTAGAATTTGCCGAACAAACGGAACAACTGGGAACAGGTCACGCGATTCAGCAATTATTAGAACCATTGGCAGGATTTACAGGTGAACTGGTCGTACTCACTGGTGATTCGCCTTTGATGCGTACTGAAACTATTCAAGCTTTAATCGATAATCATCGCCAACACAAAGCTTCAGCAACTGTACTAACGGCGATTCTGCCTAATCCGACTGGCTATGGTCGTGTATTTTGCGATCGCGATATGCGAATAGAACGCATCATCGAGCATCGCGATTGCAATCCCGAACAGATTCTCAATCAGCGTGTTAGCACGGGAGTATATTGCTTCGATTGGCAACAGCTTGCTCAGGCTCTGCCCAAACTCAGCACTAACAACTCTCAAAAGGAATATTATCTAACGGAAGTTTTTGATTATCTCGATTCTGTTTATGCTAGCGATTTAGAAGATTCCGATGAGAGTTTGGGCATTAACGATCGCATTCAGTTATCCCATGCCTACGATGTCTTGCAAAAAAGAGCGCGAGAAAAATGGATGCGGGCTGGTGTAACGATGTTGCTTCCTGAAACGATTACCATTGATGATGAAGTAGAACTTGCGCCAAATGTGATTATTGAGCCACATTCCCATTTACGCGGTAATACCAAAGTCGGTTCAGGAACAACAATTGGTCCTTCGAGTATGTTGTCAAATAGCATCATTGGCGAAAACTGCGTAGTACAGTTCTCAGTGATCGAAGATAGTCAAATCGCGAATAATTGTCGGATTGGTCCCTTTGCACGGATTCGCGGCGAGTCAATGGTCGGCGAAAAATGTCGGATCGGCAATTTTGTGGAACTCAAGAACGCCAAAATTGGCGATCGCACTAATGCCGCACACCTGAGTTATTTGGGCGATGCTACGCTCGGTAAGCAGGTAAACATCGGCGCAGGGACGATTACCGCTAATTATGATGGATTTAAAAAACATCAAACGGTGATTGGCGATCGCAGCAAGACTGGCTCTAATTCGGTTTTAGTTGCACCGATTCAAATTGGTGAGAATGTAAATATTGCCGCAGGTTCCACAATTGTGGAGAATGTTGAGTCAAATTCTTTGGCGATCGCGAGAGCGAAGCAGATTATAAAACCTGATTATTACGATCAAGAAGGACGGAAAAACAATTAAAACCACTATACCCCGTCCATGTTGAAAACCGAAGTTTTCGACATGGACAAAAAGAAAAGACCGAAGCGGAGCCTCGTCCTGTGACCGTCTACAAGAACTAAGGGTTTCATCCTAGACGCGGTATATCTAAGTTTTAGTGCGATCGCTCATATCAAATTTCATCAGGATTTATACCCAGTGATCTTAAATAAGTCGCTAGTTTCTCCTTTTGTTGACGTTCTTGTAGCTTTTGTTGGCGTTCTTGCTCAGCGATCATCTCAGCAGTTTCAGCACGTTTTTCAGCAGTTTCAGCACGTTCTTCAACAGTTGGATATCGCACACTATTGCGATCATACCAATAGACCCACTCGCGCTCCCAATTAGCCCGATTACTAAGCTCACAGCCGATACCTAGACCAATTTCTGGCATCCATATCATTTTTCCATCTTTTTGCAAAAGTGAAACTGATGGAATAAGTTCATACTTACCATTCATTAACTTGTAGACTTCTAAAGATTGATGTTTTTTGTAAATACCTCTTCTTCCACTCAAGGTATTGTAAACGACATAATAGAGAATTCCTAAATCTTGATATTGCAAGAGCTTGCGATCGTATTCGCCGTTATACTTTTTAGAGATGACTTCGAGCGCAAGAATTGGTAGTACTTTCTCCTGCCATAGCACATAACTCAATCTTCCACCTTCATTAGTCAGTCTCTCTACTCCAAGAGCTAAAAAAGCATCGGGAACAATTGCTTTAGATTTTTCAGGTTCCTCAATGTTTGGCTCATAATAGAAACACATATCTACACCCCAAAACCAATCTTGACGATCGCCCCAAATTGATCGCAGCAAATTTAGCAGAATGTTAGGAATATCATTTTGGAGTTCATTATCCACAGGGGTTTCGTCGGAATCTGGTAGATCTTCCGCAGTGGGTAGGTGGCGGTGTTCGTAAGTTATTGTAACCATAGCTTTTTGGCGTGTTACGTTAGCTTTATTCTGCCATAGTATAGCAAAACATAAAAGTGAATGAACGAGATCTCATTCATTCACTTTCAACCAGTCATTTAGCTATTTCCAGAGATTTTCCCAGAAGGGAGTCTCGACAGGATCGGGCAGACTAGAAATATTCATCTTGCGGCGAATATCGCCAATATTCCAACCCGTTAACTTTGCTAAGGTTTGGGCTTCCTTTTCAAAGCGCGGACGTAGCGATCGCTGATATTCTTTACCAGCATCGCAGGTCGTCTCGCCCTTAAATGGATATCGCAAAACATAGCGCCCTTGGAAAGATTCCTGATTGGAAGTTTCTTTAAAGGTCAAGTCTTCAGGGAAGTTATCGCGATTGTAACGAATATGTAAGCGAGTAATGAACACTCGCCCATTATTGGGATTAGGGCGAAAACGGCGATTTGATGGCTGACTAGGATTTGGAGAATCTAGCCAAAATACACCCGCTTTGCGAAGTTCTTCTTGCGAGAGTGGATCAGCCGAGCAGGGGTCGCAGCTTGACATATCCCACGCATATTCTAAAAAGGCAATTTTGCGCCCTTCTTTGTTATAAGAAGTCTTGAACATCGACTTATAGAAGTCGCCAAATTCGTTCTTCACATACACAGGAATGTCTGAATCTGATGGAACTTTGATCGTGCGATAGTTGGCAACTTCTGCTTGTCCTTTGGGCGAGAGAATATAAACTAGTAAATCTTGATCGCCATTAGCATTCAGCATTCCCAAACGAATCGGTAACATAAATTTTGGTGATTCATAAGCCATCATCAGAGGACGCAGTGATTGAGAACCTGTTTTATTTAATTCGGCAATATTCACCTTCGCGACAAAGAATTTCATGTTTTGGCGAATATAGGGCTGAAGTAGTTCTTTCGCTCCTTGAGGGATTTTGTAATCATTATCAATTAGCCAAGATTCCAAACCATCGGAATCTTTGGCACTGAGAATGAGAATGTCATATTCGCCAACCGCAAATTTAGCTTCGATAGTAACTTGATAATTATCGCGCCGTGCTTTTGATTCCATAGCTGGGGCAGTCGATCGCATTGCACCGCTCAGAGTCATTTTGTCATAGGCTTCATATCTGGCACAAGGGTCTGAGTCGAAGTATTCCACTAAGCGAGGGGCACTAAAGGAATCAAGGCGATCGAGAATCTTCTGTTCACCGATGCGTACTTGTTCTTTTTTGAGCAATACTGGCACTGGCACAACGAGAGCAAAATCTTTGACATCGCCTTGATAGTCATTCGCCATCGTTAAAACGGTGCGCTTACCATCACGAGCGATGACTACCTGTGAAGCTTTGTTAAAAAGACTAGCATCAGCTTGGGATACATAGAATCCACAAAAGGCAAAAACCGCAGGAGAATAGGCAAAGACAACTAAACAAGCAAGGGCGGTACTCAAAAGTACGCGCCAACTCAGAAATTTTTTCATATATCTGTCCTTGAAAATTAAATAGATTACTAACTGATGTTACGTAGAAGCTCCTAAAAACCTCACCCCTAGCCCCTCTCCTTGCAAAGGAGAGGGGAACAAGAAACAACTCTGGCTCCCCTTCTCCTTGCAAGGAGAAGGGGTTGGGGGATGTGGTGCATTTTCTTTCCACGTAACATCAGTTACGTAGAAGCTCCTAAAAACCTCACCCCTAGCCCCTCTCCTTGCAAAGGAGAGGGGAACAAGAAACAACTCTGGCTCCCCTTCTTCTTGCAAGGAGAAGGGGTTGGGGGATGTGGTGCATTTTCTTTCCACGTAACATCAGTTGCTAAAACCAATAATTAGTAGCGGCACTTCGTGCCGCTACTAATTATTGGTTTTAGCTAGAAAGCAAAGCACTATAACGTTTCGGCAACCATTGGAAGCGTGGCGCGTTCCATAAGCGATCGCATAAAACTGTGAGCGGCGAAATCAAAAATAACGCATAAAACATCGCGTCAGCATTAAAGAAAACATTGCGGAAAACAAAAGCTAAAACCGCGATCGCCACAGCCCAAATTAACCGCGCAACTTTAGCATTAGGAATAGAACGCGGATCGGTAATCATAAATAGCGCGAATAGCAATAGCGATCCACTGGTGAGGCGATGGGCTAAGACATCCCAAGTCCAACCTAGCCAAAGGTTTCGCAATCCTTCTAAAATCGCATAGGAAGCTAAAAACATAAAGCTCGTATCCCAACGCCCAACTTTTTTGAGAACGATCCCACCTAAACCAAGGAACACCAGAGCATATAAACTATCTTCGCCCCATTGTCCGTTAGAAATCCATGCATGGTTATCCCAAACAAAAGTATCGAGTAATAGAACTACGACTATGCCAAAGTTGGCAGGATTGAACCAATGTTTGCCATTAGTTCGGAAGATAAATTTGCTCGCGATCGCCAAAAATGATGCACAGGCGATCGCGCCATAGCTATCGGAGCGTAATAACAAACTTAATCCCAATGCGGTAATTGTGGCGCTTTTAAGCGATAACCAGCGCTCATGCCTCTGGTTATTTTTTTGTGTGGCTGGGAATATGCTGACCATGCATATTTGGGTTAGCCAACAAGTCATAAAAGTGAGGGCGATCGCGATCGGCTTTAGTGACCAGTCGCGGGTACTCACGCCTAATAATAAAAATACTGATAGAAACAAAATCTGATAATCACGGGCATCTTTGAATGTCGCAATGCCAAAGGTGAAAAATCGAGAAAGCGATCGCGGTATCGCAAAAGGCAACTTCAATGACTGCATAGCTTTCTGATTAACCATAAAGTTTGCATCAGTATAAGCTTACAGATTTTAGAAATGTCATCTGTTGCACTTTTTGTAACGATCTCTATAAAATCTGTGACAAAAATTTCTTTGTGCGCTCTTCCTTCGGATTTTGGAAAAACTCTTCAGGTGTCGCTTCTTCGACAATTACCCCACCATCCATAAACACAATGCGATCGGCGACTTCACGAGCGAAGCCGACTTCATGCGTGACCACAACCATCGTCATTCCTGAATCAGCAAGCGATCTCATGACATCCAATACTTCACGCACCATCTCAGGATCGAGCGATGAAGTCGGTTCATCGAATAGCATGATTTTTGGCTGCATGGCTAAAGCTCTGGCGATCGCCACCCGTTGCTGCTGTCCACCTGATAGCTGTAATGGATATTTGTGCGCCTGTTGCGAAATACCGACCCGATCTAATAGCTGCGTGGCAACTTCCGAAGCTTTCGTCTTTGACCATTTGCGAACCCATGACGGCGCGAGGGTAATATTTTGCAAAACTGTCAGATGCGGGAATAGATTAAATTGCTGAAATACCATGCCAACTTCGCGTCTGATTACATCGATATTGCGATGATTTTCAGGCGACAACTCAAATCCATCAATAGTGATTTTGCCCTGTTGATATTCTTCTAACGCATTAAAAGTTCGCGCAAAAGTGGATTTTCCTGAACCAGATGGTCCCATGACCACGACTACTTCACCACGGTTTACAGTCAAGCTCACACCTTTAAGAACATGAAAGCTGCCATACCACTTATGCACGTCTTGGGCGACAATCATCGGCTCAGTCATGGATGAATTTGGGGCTAATGTTTCTTGCATGATGATTGAGTATTGCTTTTAGGACTTGGCAAGGCGGCGCAAAATGGTTTCCGTAGTAGGCAAGTATTATATCGTGATCTTTCTAGAATTGCTGTCATCTAAGAATATAAAAACTCAAAAAGCAGATTGCATCACAGAGTGATGCAATCTGCTTTTAGGGCTAATCATGCTTTGCAAGCAAGAAAATCTGATTTCAACTTCTCAGCGTCAAGGTTACGCCCGATAAATACTAGTTCACTTTGGCGATGTTCGTTGTGTTGCCAAAGGCGATCGCGAGTACCATCAAACAGCATATGCACACCTTGAAATACAAAGCGTTCATCAATGCCTTTGATATTGAGAATACCTTTCATCCTGAAGATATCGACACCTTGCTCACGGAGCAATGTACTAATCCAAGCATTTACTTTAGGTAAATAGAGTTCACCCTCTTCAACGATCGCGACTGATTTCACGGTGTCATCATGTTGGTGAGCATCTTCACCGAGAAACTCAGGATCGATTTGCAATGCTCGATCTAGTTCAAAGGCTCCAACACCCAACACAGCGTCCATGTCGATTTCTGAGTTTTGAGTGCGATAGATTTTACACATCAAGTTCATGGCTTTGATGCGTTGTTCTAGTTCTACTAGTTCTACTTCTGTCACCAAATCAGTCTTGTTTAGCAAAATGATATCCGCAAAGGCGATTTGCTCGATCGCTTCGTCCGCATCCCAATGCTGGGAGATATGCTTGGCATCAACGACTGTGACGACGGCATCCAGTTTGGTTTTGGCGCTGACATCTTCATCAACAAAGAAGGTTTGAATCACAGGAGCGGGATCAGCGAGTCCTGTAGTTTCGATTACTAGATGATCGAATTTGTCGCGGCGACGCATCAGGTTGGTAATAATCCGAATCAAGTCACCGCGAACAGTGCAGCAAATGCAACCATTGTTCATCTCAAAGATTTCTTCATCAGCATTGACCACCAATTTATGATCGATGCCCACTTCACCAAATTCATTGACAATTACGGCGACTTTTTTGCCATGCTCATGGGTGAGAATGCGATTGAGCAGGGTGGTTTTGCCTGCGCCGAGGTAGCCTGTGAGGACGGTGACGGGGATGGGATTTAGGGTTGTAGTCATCATGTTCTCTTATGTTTTAAAAGGTTGGGTCTTGCGTCAATCTTTGATAGTTTTGAGGGCGATCGCTTCGCAAACATCAGTACAAGTGATATCGGGAATCGCTTTATGAATGCGAAGTATGCACGGTGGACTGGTCATAATTGCGATCGCAGTATGAATTGGCGGACAGTTTGGCTCTTGGCATTGCAACTGACTGAGGGAAATAATCGTTTCTCTGTCAATTTGTAATAGTTCGTAGAGCCAATCCTTGACCTGCTGTAACTGTTCTGAGGTAACAACAGGCTTTGTAGAAGGAAAAATATTAATCATTCCAATCATTAATTTTTCAATTGAAAAGGTGTATACTTTCCTCCCAATCCCTCCACAATGGTGCGAGTATTGGCAATCAACATACCTGCGTAGGTTTCAGCTTCACTACCCTTTGCGCCCAATCCATCAGCATAAAGTTCGCGTTCTGAGACTTTAACATTCGCTTCTTTCGCGACAGTGTTAATCAATTTAGGATTGATTGACACTTCTGCAAATATTGTCGGAACCTCGCTGGACTTGATCACATTTACCAAGTCTTTAACTCTTGTGGGAGTTGGTTGCTCATCTGTACTAATCCCATTTAAAGCACCTTCAACGGGAATGCCATAGGCTGCGGCATAGTAACCAAGCGCATCATGAGTAGTGATAAGCTTGCGTGAAGCTTCAGGAATTGTGGCAATTTGAGCCTTGATCCAAGTATCGATTTGTTCTAGTTCACTGACGAGTTTGGCAGTGTTTTTAGTATATGTATCCGCTTGGTCAGGACGTAGATTACTCAAACTTTTGCTGATCGACTGAGTGATTTTGATGCCATTCTGAGCATTGTTCCACACATGGGGATCGGCTTCTTTTGTAGCTTTTTTATCCTCTTTTTTGTCTTCTTTCTCATGACTGTGACTATGTCCGTTTTCTGTCATTAAAGGAGTTGGCACTGCGACTTCATTTACAGCAATTTTTGGCGCAGGATTGGAACTTGCGTTGATTAGTTTGATCACGCTTGGCTCGAAGTCATAGCCACCATAGAGAACTAACTTAGCTGAGTCGATCGCTTTACGATCGTCAGGATTGGGCTGATAAACATGGGGATCGGTTCCTGCTTCGATCAAGCATTTGAGATTAATCGTGTCTCCTGCTATTTGCCGTGCTAATCCACAGGAAACTGAGTTAGTGGCAACAACTAAGGGTAAATCCTCAGTTTTTGTAGCAGGAGAAGTTGTTTGGGCTGTTGTGGCGGCGGGGCTACTGATGGGCTTGTTGGCTTCAGTCACGGTGCAAGCCGTTAAGCTAGTTGCGATCGCAATTGCCGCCGCCAATGAATAAACTTTAAAATTCTTTTTAGAGTTTAATTCTGAGCCTAGGGACGATTTTGTAGATAGTTTCAAAGGCATATTTGTGTTTCATCTTAAAGAATGATAATCATTATCATACATCTTTAAGCAAAAAAATTACTAGAAGCAAATGAATAAAAATAGGGCAACCGCACACGTTTCTTAACATTTTAGCCGCTAACCCCTAAATGCTTGCTAGACAAGAGTTTCAGCTAGAGAGACAGACAAGAGAAAACAAGCCATTTAAAATTCTTGATCAAGATTTTACAAAGATATTTTCG
>JBDNJN010000247.1:0-7865 GCA_041687725.1 Pseudanabaena sp. | reverse complement strand
GACGCTTCTTGCTACTGCGAGAAGATGAAATTCGATCAATCAATGCTAAAAATACCAGAGATAGATCTAACGATTCTAAACTGTACAATAAAGCTCTTGTATTTGTAATGTATGTTACCGTTTGAATTTGGAACTGCTGTATTTTGTTAGCGAAAACAAGATTTTATGATTAGACTAACCCTACTTATATTTTGACTAATCGCTATAAAGCGTCATCAGTCAAGACATATCGGAAAAGACAAGAAAAAATTGGTATATACCTAAGCCAATGTCGGACTAAATCAGGATCTAGCAAAAAGTTGATTAAATCTATTGCAAATGCCAAAATATATGTTATTCATCTAACTTGAAAACAAGAATATGTTGATTCACTTATCTGCAATAGCTGTAATTAGTCATAATCTAAATGTGATTAATTTAGCTGCTAGATAATTTGAAACATTAAGACAATTTCAAACAAATGATCATTATTTAGATTGTTTGTTTGAATCCTAGAGATCATTCCGACTTGAGACATTCCGAATCCGAGACACTAATTAAAAAGAATTACGACCATGACCATAATGACCATTGAAGACGCGATCGCAATTGTCGATGTCGCCATACAACATAAGCGCTTGAGCAATATTCAAGAGCAACTACTTCGCCAAACATGGGAAGGCAAAACCTATGCACAGATTGCTGAGACTTGCGTATACGATTCTTCTTATATTCGTGATGTGGGTTATCGCCTGTGGAAAACCTTGTCAGATGGTTTTGGTGAGCGTGTGAGCAAGCATAATTTGCAAGTGGTGGTGCGTACCCATGCCAAGCGTTTTCAAGCTAATCCGTCTTCTACGGAAACAAGTCAGATCGCTGCTCACAATCCTTTGAGTATCGTCAACCCTCATAATCCTGAGGCGATCGCGCCTGATATGAATACAAAGCGGCGTGATTGGGGCAATGCGATCGACACTTCAATTTTCTATGGTCGGACTGAAGAACTAGCAACGGTCAAAAATTGGGTGATCGACGATCGCTGCCGTCTTTTGGGTGTATTCGGGATGGGTGGCATCGGTAAAACTGCCTT
Organism: Pseudanabaena sp.; assembly: GCA_041687725.1. GTDB lineage: Bacteria > Cyanobacteriota > Cyanobacteriia > Pseudanabaenales > Pseudanabaenaceae > Pseudanabaena. Next base: position 6,796 of record JBDNJN010000247.1, on the reverse strand, counting down.
TGCAACTAAGCTCGCCGAACAAGTGCAATCAGAATTTACTTTGATTATTTGGCGATCGCTTCGCAATGCGCCGACCGTGGAAGTGATGCTTGCCGAGTTGGTCAGCTTTTTGACTAATCAAGAAATTGTAACTTTGCCTCAAGATTTTGATCGTCTATTGGGAATATTCAATCAAGCCTTGAAGCAATCGCGATGCTTGATTGTCCTAGATAATGTGGAATCAATCCTACGCAGTGGCGAAACTACAGGGCAGTATGGCGAAGGCTATGAAGGCTATGGCGAATTGTTCCGTCAAGTTGGTGAAGTGCGCCATCAAAGCTGCTTGATTTTGACCCGTCGCGAAAAGCCACACAATTTGCTGCCTCCTGATAGTAGCGATCGCATGGTGCGTTCTCTGCAACTGACAGGATTAAAAGATGAAGCGCGGCAAATGTTTCAACAGGAATTGGCGATCGCCCCTGAGACTAGCCGACTGATCAACTTCTATCGTGGTAATCCCCTCGCGCTGACGGTGGTATCTCGTTCTATCCACAGCATGTTTGATGGTGATATTCAAGAATTTCTCGATCAAGATGCCAATGTGTTCGGCGATATTCGCTATCTCCTCGATCAACAATATAACCGCCTGTCCGATCGCGAACAGCAGGTGATGTATTGGCTAGCGATCGAGCGCGAATCAATTACTATTGACAATCTGCGTCAAGATATCGTACCAATGATTTCTAAATCGCAAATTCTCGAATCGGTGACTTCTCTGCGTTGGCGATCGCTGATTGAAAAGAATGCCAATAGCTTCACCCAACAGCCTGTAGTCATGGAATATATGACCGATCGCCTGATCGATATGACATATAACGCGGCGATCGAGCGCAATCCCGAATTCTTAATGAGCTATGCCCTCGTCCAACATCGCGCCGAAGACTACATTCGCGAAACTCAAATTCGTCACATCCTGCAACCACTCACCAACCGCCTCTTGGCGCACTATGGCAGTGTGGAATCTTTGCAGCGCGAATTACAGAATTTACTTGAGACTTTACGCGATCGGCAAACGGCGATCAGCTACGCTCAAGGCAACATCATGAATCTTTTACGAGCCTCTCAAAGCGATCTCACCAAAAACTTTTGTCGCTTTCCTGAACGTGTAACCGAACATTCTGATCTACAAATCTTGGAGAGACTACTTGAAAGCGATCGCGCTGGTGGGCTGGCCACATGGGATCATCGCATTCCTTGGGCAAATAACCCCCTCGCGCAACAAACTTCTGAATCCAAAACCCAAATCCGTAGTAAGAATCTCTATTACCAATGGACAGAGGGTTCTCTCGAAGAGTTAGAGCAGGAATTGAAGCAACAACCTAAACTCCGCAAAAAATATCATGCTTGGCTCAATGAGACAGAATTTGCGGCGATCGATGCCGATTTTGAAGCTGTCAAAATCACCGACAGCCTCAATCAACCTGTTGATGCAAGACTGGTCTTTATCAATGAAGTCAATCTTGTTAAGCCTCCTGTCGGCTTACCAACCCCAAGAGAGCGCCGCGCCTACGCCAAAAAGAAAAAGCAAGAGTTGCAAGCCAATCGCAACAAAAAGCTTGGCTAAGCTATTTCATTAAACCCAAAGAAAATTTTAAAAGTGCCGCTTCGCGGCACTTTTAAAATTCCTCGAAAAAGCTGTAGCGCACGCTGCGCGTGCGCTACAGCTTTTCGGATTTACACTTTTGGAAAGATTGTCTTTGTCTGGCTCAACATTTCCTTAACGTCAACATCTTTCCAGAGAATTCGATATAGCTGAAGCATCTCTTCTTTGCCCTTGACCTTAATTAGAGCTAACTTTTCTAAGGGTAAATCTAGGCTAGAAATTTTGTTCTTCGTGCTTTCAGAGATAAATACTTCACCTGCTTGAGCCGCATTACATATGCGGCTAGCCACATTCATCGTGTCACCAATGTTGGTGTACTGAATCAGATTTTCAGAGCCAATATTACCTGCGGCAACCATGCCACTGTTCAAACCAATGTGAATTTGGATTTGGCGATCGCGTCCTTGTTTTGTCCAGTCTTCATTTAGCTGTTTCATTGCCCATTGCATCGCGATCGCCGCACTAACTGCCATGACTGCATCATCTTCTTTTTGATAAGGAGAACCCCAAACTGCTAATAGAGCATCGGCGATATACTTCTCTAAGGTTCCGCCAAAAGGGAAAACAATATCTTCGACCATTACCTTAAAATATTCATTCAAGAATTCTAAAACTTTGCGTGGTTGCATTTGGGAAGTCATTTCCGTAAAGCCGCTAATGTCCGAGAATAGAGCGGTCACTTCGGTTTCGACAATCCGATTTAGATCCCAACCTTCTTCGATTTTTTGACTGACAGCAGCAGGGAAAAATCGCTCAAGCTTAGTACGGCGAATTACTTCCGATTGCATATTGCGATAGAGATTAGCATTCTCGATCGCGATCGCCGCTTGATTGGCTAAACTACTCAAAAACTCTAAATCTTCCTTACGATATGCATGACCATAGGAAAGATTATCCACATAGAGAACGCCAATCACCTTATCTCTCGGTTTTAATGGCGCACACATCGCAGCTTGAATTGATTGCTGAATAATCGATTGAGAACTATCAAAACGGCGATCGCCTGAAGCATCATCACTAATGATCGCGTCGCCTTGTTTCAGAACGAAATTAGCAATTTTGCGGCTATAAAAGTCAAGATTGGCGGTGGCGTTAGGATTACTAAATTTATAAGCTTTTGGTTCTAGCTGTCCTGTTTTTTCATCAACTAGCAATAACACGGCGCGATCGACTGACATAATTTTTAGCAACAATTCCAAAATTTTCTCAGGTAAAACTGAGTGAGCTTCTGGATCTGCAAGTTCTTGGCTAACCTCTAACAAAACCCGTAACTTTGCGGATGTACGCTGCGACTCGTCATCACCTTGGATCAGCAGCACCGAGCCTGAAGTTGCCAGCTTTGGCTGTTGCAGTAAATCTTGCATATTAACGCGAGATTTTTCGGGAGAAACGCGCATCAAAATCGATAAGCCTGAATTAGGTAAGGCATTTTGATTGGTAGCAACAGCGTTAGAACCAGACGGCAATTTATCAACTAATTGAAATACGACACTGCCAAACTGCACCAAATCGCCATGATTTAGTTTTTGTTGCGTAATCTTGGTTTGATTAACCAGCGTGCCATTACTACTATGGAGATCGGTGAGATATATACCTTTTTCTGTCACCTGAATTTCAGCATGATGGCGCGAAAGGCTACGCGCTTCATCCTCAACGACAATACTATTATCTAGTCCTCTCCCAATCGTATTTAGCCCCTGTCGCAGATCGCAGATACGTTCATGGGGAGTTCCTTGACCTTGAATAATGTATGTCATAACTTGCGTCTACTCATTTTAAAAAATTATTATTTAGAAATGTGGCTGTGCCATGTTTCTAAATAATGTAAGCCGTGATTGGCTAATTCCACTACAGAAGTACCTGCCAAAACTCTCGTATCATTCATAATGAAATTATTACTATTATCCCATTTTTATCCATGTCGCCAACGTTAGAATTACAATCTCAGGTAGATACTCAAGTTGCATCTTCAGTTACATCTGATGCGATCGCCGAATTTGATCAATATGTGATGAGTACCTATGCTCGCTTTCCGATCGCCTTAGAGCGAGGTGAAGGTTGTCGAGTTTGGGACAGCACAGGCAAAGAATATTTAGATTTTGTGGCTGGCATTGCGACTTGTACCTTGGGACACGCACATCCTGCGATGGTCAAAGCCGTAACCGATCAAATCCAAACCTTGCACCACGCCTCTAATTTGTTTTATTTTGCGCCCCAAGGTCAATTGGCTAAATGGCTGGTGCAAAACTCCTGTGCGGATAAAGCATTTTTCTGTAACTCTGGTGCAGAAGCCAATGAAGGCGCAATCAAGTTAGCGCGTAAATATGCCCATACCAAACTTGGCATCGAAAATCCCCTGATTTTGACCGCAAATGCGAGTTTTCACGGACGCACCCTTGCCACTGTCACTGCAACGGGACAGCCTAAATATCACAAGAATTTTGCGCCGCTTGTGCAAGGTTTTGATTACATTCAATATAACGACATCGCCGATCTTGAAGCTGCGGTGGAAAAATATTCAGATCGACTTTGCGCGATCATGCTCGAACCTCTGCAAGGAGAAGGCGGTGTGAATCCTGGCGATCGCGCTTATTTTGCCCGTGTTCGCGAAATTTGTGATCAGAAGAAAATCTTGCTAATCATCGATGAAGTGCAAGTAGGCATGGGACGTAGTGGAATGCTCTGGGGTTACGAAAATCTCGGTATTCAACCCGATATTTTCACATCCGCGAAGGGCTTAGGCGGCGGTATCCCCATCGGCGCGATGATGTGCAAGTCTTCTTGTGATGTGTTTGTGGCGGGTGATCACGCGAGTACCTTTGGCGGTAATCCTTTTGCTTGTGCGGTGGCGCTGTCGGTTTGCAACACGATGGTAAAAGATAACCTGATCGCTAATGCAAGAGAGCGTGGTCAACAGCTTCGGACTGGATTGCAAGCAATCTGCGATCGCTATCCACAGCATATTGCTTTAGTTCGCGGTTGGGGCTTGATCGATGGTTTGGTTTTGCAAGAATCCAGCACAATCCAAGCGCGTGATATTGTCGCCGCAGGAATTGCGCGTGGATTATTGCTAGTCCCTGCGGGTGTGAAAGTGGTACGCTTTGTACCGCCTCTGATTGTCTCTGCGGAGGAGATCGATCAAGCTTTAGCTATTGTCGAACAGGCGATCGCTAGCTTTGAAGCGTAAAAAACAAAAAGCTGTGGCGCACGCTGCGCGTGCGCCACAGCTTTTTGAAGTTACAAAGAATTTGCGGCAGCAAATTCTTGTTGTTGCTCACTTAGTTGCTCAAGAATTGGCAAATTCTCTAACTCAGATCCATTAGCAACACGCTGCTGTTGCAAATCTAGCGCCGCTTTGATTAAACCTTGGAACAATGGATGGGGACTGCTAGGACGCGACTGAAACTCAGGATGGAATTGGGTCGCAACGAAGTAAGGATGACTAGGAAGCTCGATCGCCTCAACCAATCGCCCATCGGGAGAAGTCCCACTAATCACATAGCCCGACTCAGTAAACTGCGATCGGTAGCTATTATTAAACTCATAGCGATGGCGATGACGTTCGTAAATTACTGACTCGTTGTAAAGCTCTCGAACTAAGGTGTTTGCCGCGAGACGACAGGCATACAAACCTAAGCGCATCGTGCCACCGAGGTTAACCACATCCTGTTGTTCGGGTAAAAGGTGAATCACAGGATTTTTCGATTCTGGATCAAACTCAGCACTATTCGCATCGCTGATATGCGCGACATTTCTCGCCCAATCAATGACCGCACATTGCATTCCTAAACATAAACCTAAAAATGGAATTTGATGGTCGCGGGCATATTGCACCGCCGCCACTTTACCATCCACACCACGATGTCCAAATCCACCAGGAACAACGATCGCATGAACATCTTTTAAGAATTTTTCCGCGCCATAGGCTTCGATGTCCTCAGAGTTAATCCAGCGTAAATTGACATTACTATTGACAGCGATCGCGCCATGTTTGAGCGCTTCGATCACTGAGAGATAGGCATCGGTCAAGCGCACATATTTACCAACGATCGCCACTTCCACCTGATGCTCAGAGCGATAAAGACGTTCGACAAGGGTTTGCCAACTGCGAAGATCGGGCTGGCGTTGTTCCATCCCCAGCAGACGCAAAACTTGCTCAGCCAAACCTTCACGCTCCATTGCTAGCGGCACTTCATAGATACTTTTCACATCTTGCCCCGTCATCACGCACTCAGGCAAAACGTTGCAAATATCAGAAATTTTATCTTTAATATTTTGAGGTAAAGGGCGATCGCTACGGCAAACCAAAATATCAGGCTGAATTCCCACAGACTGCAATTCTTTAACTGAGTGCTGCGTGGGCTTGGTCTTCATTTCCCCTGCGGAGGCAATCCATGGCATGAGGGTAACGTGCATATATACAACATTTTGCCGTCCGACATCTTTCCGAAATTGGCGGATTGCTTCGATAAATGGCAAAGATTCGATATCGCCAACCGTACCACCGATTTCGACAATGACTACATCAGGATTCCCATTTTTGGCAACGCGATGAATCCGTTCTTTAATTTCATTAGTAATATGCGGAATTACTTGCACCGTGCCGCCTTGATAGTCACCACGCCGTTCTTTATTGATTACGCCTTGATAAATTGCGCCTGTCGTCACATTACTTAGCTTTGACATTGAGGTATCCGTAAAGCGCTCGTAATGCCCCAAATCTAGATCGGTCTCTGCCCCATCTTCGGTGACAAAAACTTCCCCATGCTGAAACGGACTCATCGTACCAGGGTCAACGTTGATATAGGGATCGAGTTTAAGGATTGCGATCGAATAATCCCTAGATTTAAGTAATCGCCCCAAACTTGCGGCAACGATGCCCTTCCCGATACTAGAGACAACACCGCCAGTCACAAAGATATACTTAGCCATAAAATTTCAATCTAGGATGCATTATTTAAATTGTTTGATCGTTTCGTAAACAATGCTTAACAAAGTGATTATATAGCAGTGACCTAGGCTGTTGACTTTGTGAGTTTTGAAGTGATTTTTATCATACAATAACTACGTTGTCTTTTAGGATAAAAGTTAATGGAATTTAAAAGCCCAACTAGCAGGTTAGTTCGTTTGTTTCGTGCAGGTAGAGATAACTGG
>JBDNJN010000246.1:0-28755 GCA_041687725.1 Pseudanabaena sp. | reverse complement strand
GCCTGTGGATGTTCGACTATAAACGTTATACTTACCCTGATGTGATGGTGGTCGAGGGACAGCCGATTTTTACAGATGAGAAACAAACAGGGATCACTAATCCTTGCTTAATTGTAGAGATTCTATCAAATTCGACAGGGGGATACGATCGCGCTAATAAGTTTAAGCTCTATCGCTCTATTCCTAGTTTCCGAGAATATATCCTAATTAGTCAAAATGGTTATGCAGTCGAGCAATATGCCAAACAAGCCAATGGCAAATGGATATTAGCCGACTGTATGGGTGAAGATGCCCTTCTGAAATTAGAATCTGTAAACTTTGAAATTAGCCTGCGAGATTTATATAAACGGGTCACTTTTTAACCAAATAGAATTTTAAAAGCTTTGCTAAGCAAAGCTTTTAAAATTCTATTTGGTTTGGATGAAATCGGCTATGCCATCAACCATAAAATCGGTAATTAACTTAGCTGTAATCGGTGCAAAGAGAATACCATTGCGATAATGTCCTGTCGCCAAAATTAGATTCTCGTAATCACTTTTGCCTAAAAGCGGAACTTCATTAGGCGCATGGGGACGGAATCCCCACCATGTTTCGGTAATTTGCATATCCCCGATCGTAGGATAAATCGCGATCGCACTATTCAATAATTGAGCAATTCCTGCCGCAGTATTGCCCTGCAAAAAGCCATTATCTTCAACCGTTGCCCCGATCACGATCGTCCCATCTTGGCGTGGCACGATATAGCAATTTGAGGCATAAATCACTCTTTGCAGTTTACGATCGCCATCAAATACCGACAGCATTTGTCCTTTAATTGGCTTAATCGGTAAAGGCATTAGCGATCGCGTCCATGCACCTGTCGCCAATACATAGCGATCGCTTTGCAATTTACCCGCACTACTATCGAGATGTGTCACGCGATCGCGATCGCGCACAATTTCATAAACCGTAGTTCCTTCCAAAATCTTGATTGAAAGCGATCGCGCTGCCGTTAATAATGCTTGCGTAAGTTTGCGATTATTTACCTGTCCATCTTCAGGTAGCCAAAGAGAACCTAAAATAGAATCTCCTAAACCAGATTGACGTTTATGAGATTCTTCGCGATTAATATATTTGGGATGTGCAGATAGCACTTTGCGATCGCCTTCCAATAAAACAGGCACAATTATTCCACAACACCAATAACCGCAGTCTTGCCCCGATAGTCGCATCAAGTTCGCAATCCATTGCGGATACATATCGCGACTACGAATACCAAAATCTAATAGTTCGCCTTCTAATCGTTCTGCTTCAGGCGCAAGCATTCCCGCCGCCGCCCATGTCGCGCCGCGTCCGCATAGATCGCGCTCAACAATAGTCACGCTTGCGCCTTTCTGCGAAAGGGCGATCGCCGTTGCTAAGCCAATAACGCCGCCACCAATCACTAAAACATCAGTCATGCCAATTCATCCAGTCCTATTTTGTATTTTTACCACGGGTTAAGCATTAAAGCCCAAAAAGCTATGGTGCAGCGTGCGCCATAGCTTTTTTACTTAGCTACTTAGCACCATTAGGCATAGCTTATTGCTAAACTGACAAAACATCTGCCTATCATCCCACTACCCATGACTTGTCCAGTTCCTAAAGATCAGCAACCGCTTAATGAATACATCGAGCTTAAGGAAGCTTTTTTTTATCGTTGGGCGAAGCAAACGCGATCGCAATATCTGCGAGTATTGTCGCTGATGTGGTTAGGTTTTACGGTTATCCTTTCGCCAGTTGCGATGAGCTTTGAGTCACCAAGTCGTCATTTATGGCAGTTTCTTTGTGTAGCAAGTATCGGCGGATCGATTGGGCTGATTTTGCCAGTATTACTAATGCTATCGGGATGGAGCCATGTGAAGCAACGCCTTGATAGCGCCAACATTTTTTATGAAGAGTCGGGCTGGTATGATGGGCAAACATGGGAAAAACCAGAAGCAGATCTCGTAAAAGATCGCTTGCTCGTGGCTTACGAGATTAAGCCCGTGATGACGAGATTGCAAAAAACTCTATTAGGAATTGTTGGGTTTCTTGTGATTAGCTCATGCGCTCTAAAGTATTTTTAATTTTCCAGAAATCGGCGATCACATTTCCATAAAAACAGCGATTACAATCCAGAATTAAAACTGATTTTAAATCTGTCGAATCAGCAAATTGCCAAAGAACTAGAGCTAGCAGCCTGTCGGAGAAATGATTTTTCGGCAAATTGGTTTCCTGTAGGGTTTGTTAGCGGCAGCGTAACGAACCTTGATCGGTTGAGCAGTGCGTTACGCTATCGCTAACACACCCTACGAAGGCAATTTTGGGTTTCTCCGACAGGCTGCTAGACAAGGACGTAAGTGCAAGATATGACCAAGCAGTTGCGTGAAGGAATTGAGCAGAGAAAGCCAAAGGTGAAGTTGTCTGGGATCGTCTAATAATTACGAATTGATAGTGTGGCGCGAAGCGCCGCACTATCAATTCTTTGGTGGGAAAGGAGTAGCTACTATTTCGTAGCTACAGGCATACCCAAAATGTCCTCAATACGAGGCATTTGGTCAAGTGGAATCACCCGACCTTGATCTTCAAAATTGGCAATCTGATCGAAATTGAGATAGCGATAGAGAGAACTTGCAAAGGGATCGATTTTTTTCGTAACGATCGCCTTATACTCATCCACGGTCGGAATCTTACCCATCAACGCACAAACCGCCGCTAGTTCCGCAGAACCGAGATATACTTGTGCATCTTTACCCATACGGTTATTGAAGTTACGAGTAGAAGTCGAGAACACGGTCGCGCCATCAGCAACACGGGCTTGATTACCCATACAGAGCGAACAACCAGGGACTTCTGTTCTCGCTCCCGCCACGCCGAAGGTGCTGTAAATCCCTTCCTCTTTGAGTTGGAACTCATCCATGCGGGTGGGTGGAGCAATCCAGAGTCGGGTTTTGACAGGAGGTTCTTTTTCAAGAACCTTAGCGGCGGCGCGGTAATGTCCGATATTAGTCATGCAAGAACCGATGAACACTTCATCTACGCGATCGCCTGCCACTTCCGAGAGCAACTTCACATTGTCAGGATCATTCGGAGCCGCGACAATTGGCTCTTTAATTTCATTAAGATCGATCTCGATGATTTCTGCATACTCAGCATCAGGATCGGCTTCCATGAGAACAGGATTCGCTAACCATTCTTCCATTTTGGCAATACGGCGAGTCAGGGTTTTCGCATCGTGATAATCGCGAGCGATCATGTTCTTCATCAAAGCGACGTTCGATCGCAAGTATTCGGCAACAGTCTCGATGCTGAGCTTAATCGTACTACCTGAGCAGGAGCGCTCGGCAGTAGCATCGGTTAGTTCAAAGGCTTGCTCGACTTTGAGATCGGGTAAACCTTCGATTTCCATAATCCGACCTGCGAAGACATTTTTTTTGTTCTTCTTCTCAACCGTTAGTAATCCTCTTTGAATAGCGATATAAGGAATTGCATTCACGACATCGCGTAAGGTCACGCCAGCTTGCAATTCACCTGTGAAGCGCACTAGCACAGACTCAGGCATATCGAGGGGCATGATGCCAAGGGCAGCAGCAAAAGCGACTAATCCCGAACCTGCGGGGAAGGAAATACCAAGGGGAAAACGAGTATGGGAATCGCCACCAGTGCCAACGGTATCGGGCAGTAGCATTCTATTTAACCAAGAATGGATAATGCCATCATTGGGACGGAGCGCGACACCAGCGCGGGTTGCGAAGAAATCAGGAAGCTCTTTATGAGTTTTGATATCGGTGGGTTTGGGATAGGCGGCGGTGTGACAGAAGCTCTGAAGCACTAAGTCGGCGCTAAATCCTAAACAGGCTAGTTCTTGCAATTCATCGCGAGTCATTGGGCCAGTCGTGTCTTGAGATCCAACGGTGGTCATTAACGGTTCGCAAGAAGTATAAGGGCGCACACCAATTACACCGCAAGCTTTGCCGACCATTTTTTGGGCAAGGGTGTAGCCTTTGCCTGTATCCGTAGGAATGGAAGGAAGGATAAACACATCACTAGCAGGTAAGCTGATCGCATGGCGAGTTTTAGCTGTCAAGCTGCGACCGATTAAAAGCGGGATTCTACCACCAGCGCGAACTTCATCGGCGATCGTGTCTGGGGTGAGGCTAAAAGTGGAAAGAGTTTCGCCAGCCGTGTTGGTAATCTTCCCTTCGCGAGTGTGGATCGTAATCACATCGCCTGTTTCTAGTTTAGAAACATCGCACTGAATCGGCAATGCACCTGCATCTTCAGCCGTGTTAAAGAAAATCGGTGCGATCGTGCTACCGAGAATCACGCCACCCGATCGCTTATTTGGGATAAATGGAATATCATTACCAATGTGCCACAGTACCGAATTAATCGCGGATTTGCGCGAAGAACCCGTTCCTACTACGTCCCCAACAAAGGCGACAGGATGACCTTTTTGCTTAAGTTCGGCAATCTTTTTTAAACCATCTGGCATCATCGATTCCAACATACAGAGCGCATGGAGGGGAATGTCAGGACGTGAGAAAGCTTGAGACGCAGGTGAAAAATCATCAGTATTGATTTCGCCTGTGACTTTAAATACGGTCACGGTCACAGTTTCAGGTAACACAGGACGACTGGTAAACCATTCTGCCGCCGCCCATGACTCGATGACGGCTTTTGCTCTGGCACTAGTTTTGGATAATTCTAAAACTTGATTAAACGCATCAAATACCAATAAGGTTTTCTTCAGGGCTGTAGCCGCGAGATCGCCGAGTTGGTCATTGCTCAGTAAATCGATCAAGGTTTGGACGTTATAGCCACCGACCATCGTACCGAGCAGTTCGACTGCATAGGATGGCGAAACTAGGGGCGATGTATGTTCACCTTTAGCGATCGCGGTTAGCCATCCTGCTTTGACATAGGCCGCCTGATCGACACCAGGCGGAATGCGATCGCGCAATAACGACAATAAAAATTCTGATTCATCTGCGGGGGGATTTTGCAACAAATCACAAAGCGCTGAGGCTTGCTGAGCATTTAATGGCAAAGGTGGAATCCCTTGCTGGGCGCGTTCGTCAACATGATCGCGGTAGGCTTGTAACATATTTTGTTGTTTTTAATTTTTTACAAAAACTTAACTTACTATCGATCCTAATCAACTTTGGTATGCAAAATATGTTTGCGGTGATCACGATTACCGAAATTTGGGATCTAGGCGATCGCATTTGCTCGAAGGGTAAAATGAAAGCTCGTCCCAACAGAACACGATAAATCTAAATCAGCTCTAATCTGCTGTGCCAAAATTCGTACTAATCTTAATCCCAGAGAATCCGTTCCATTAGAGTTTACATCTTTAGAAATGCCAATTCCATTATCACGGATAATTAAATGTAAATTATTATCATCATCAGACTGATATAAAATCACTTCAATTAATCCCTGATGATCGTTCGGAAATGCATATTTAAACGCATTAGTTAATAACTCATTTACGATTAATCCCATCGGAATTGCTGTATCAATATCCAATAAAGTTGGCTTGATATCTAACTTTAGTTCGATTTGTTGAGTATTAAAATTTGTAGAACTATAGAGATTGCCAACTAAACGATGTAGATATTCATGGAAATCAACTTTGTCAACATCATGGGATTGATATAATTGCTCATGAATCAATGACATTGTATGAATTCGGCGCTGGCTGTCTGAAATTGCTTTTAAAGATTCGGCATCGTCTATGTAACGTGCTTGCATTGATAGCAAGCTATCAACCACACTAAGATTATTTTTGACCCGATGATGAATTTCTCTTAAAAGAACTTCTTTTTCTGTAAGTGATAATTGCAGTTTGATTTCTACTTCTTTTAACTTGGTGATATCTGATGCCGAACCAATTACCTGCTTAACTTTGCCATCAGCATTGCGTAAAAAAACTGCTTCTTGACTATAAAACCATTGCCATTTGCCATGAACATCCTTCATCCGATATTCAATCACAAATGAATCTTCACGATTTCCATTGTTAATATCCTCATAATGATCTTTTACTTTCGATAAATCATCAGGATGTACAAGATTACCTAGCATTAATTCATCCATTGATTGGATTTCTAATGAGCTATAACCAAGAACATGAGCAATTGTCTGATTACAATAAACGTTACGACGTTCTTCCAGATCATAAATATAGAGAATGTTTGGAGTTGTGTCTGTAATCCGTTGAATGAATTGTTGGCTTTCTTTGAGAGCTTGTTCTGCTTGTTTGCGAGTTAGCGCGATCGCAATATAAGTAACGACCGTTTGGGTTAACTGAACTTCCTCTTCTGTAAATTCTTTGGGAGCATCAAAATAAGCAACAATATTGCCCAAATGTTGGCGCTCATACTCTAATGGGAATATGGCTAATGCGCCAATATTTTCTGCGTTACAAACACTCTGTAAGCGGATATCACTAGGGTTTATCGCAGAGCTAGCAAAAGGTTGAGCTTTTTTTGTCTCTATTTCTTTTTGAAATGGAGTCTGATAAAAAGCTTCAATCGATTGTTGATAATCTTGACTTAGACCTACTGATTCTTGATGTTTTAAACCGTGATTAGCATCAGTAATAATTATGGCTGCTCGCGAAGTTCTCAAAGCCGAACAGATTCCATTTAAGGCTATTTGATAAATCTCATTGAGGGTTTGAGCCGTATTCAAAGCTGAAACAAGTTCGTACATCATCTTTAATCGCGTTAGTTGCAGATTTAGCCGATCTTCGGTTATTTGCTGATCGGCGATCGTCTGCACTAAATGAAAATTAACTTCTTTCAGCTTTATCTGGGCTTTATGGGTTGCTGTATACATCAACTGTCACCTCCCACGATCGCATTTTTAATTCTCAAACTTGGCGAACCACAACCAACGGCAAGCCCACTTTGTCCACCTTTGCCACAGCCGCCCGACTCATCCCACAAAAAGTCATTGCCGATCGCCTCAATATTCTGTAACGTCTCAAACACATTGCCCGAAATCGTCACATCCTTAACTGGCTCCGCAATCTTTCCATTCCGAATCATCCAAGCTTCCCCAGCCGTAAACGTAAACATCTCGCCATTGGTCATCCCACCTTGCCAATTTTTGGCATATACGCCCACAGGAATATCATTAAATAAATCTGCTACAGGTGTCTGACCACGCCCGATCCAAGTATTCGTCATTCGCACAATGGGCGGATAGTGATAATCTAAGCAGCGAGCATTGCCAGTCACTTTTTCGCCTAATTTCCCTGCTGTTTCTCGCGAATGCAATCTGCCGACTAATACACCATCAGCAATTAATTGCGTTGTCGTGGCGGGGATACCTTCATCATCATAGAGATAACTACCGCGATGGTCAGTAGGTAATGCGCCATCAAAAATTTGTAAATCGGCTGAGCCAAATCTTCGACCCATACTCATACTTTCGAGCATATCGGGATTTTCATAGAGCATATCGGCTTCTGAGAGATGTCCAAAAGCTTCATGCACAAATAATCCTGCCAAAATCGGATCGATCACGACTGTATAAGTATTACCTTGAACAGTTGATAAGTCTAAAGCCGAGACCGATCGCTGAGCAGCACCGAGTACCTGCTGATCCAAATTAATCAAATCCTGATAAGAACGCCTTGAACCAAAGGTTTCTCGACCAGTCTGGACATTATCGCCATCGCGAGCGATCGCCGAACATCGCAACTCCCAATCTGCCCATTCTTGTTCGATCATTGTGCCTTCGGATGTGGCAAATATGACTTGCTGCGTACAGTCGCCATAGCGAACGGCGGTACTGACTACGCGATCGTCAACCGATCGCAAAATATCGGTGTAATGGGCGCACAAATCTTTTTTAGCGCTAAGTTCTATCTGATGTGAATTTTTTAGCGATACCTTCGCTTGCACTGGTTCAACTTCAGCTAGCACCGTTTCTTCATTGCCAACCCATTTTGCGGCAGCGATCGCCTCTTTGAGTTTCGCTTCCAAACTAGATAGATCGTTAAAGCTAGCAAATCCCCAACCGCCTTTGTGACAAGCTCGCACCTGCCCCCCAATCGAGATCCCCGTACTCAGGGTTTCGATTTTGCCACTGCGTAAAAATATATCTGCACCCTGCGATCGCTCTAACCGAATCGCAAAAAAATCTACATGAGATTTATACTTCTGCACTAATTCCGAAATTTGATCTTTAAATTGCCATATGTTCATATGCAAAGCTTTCAATAAAAGTTTTTTACGCGATCTCTACATGATTATCGCATAAAAACATCATCTTTGTTTGTAACGTGTGTTTTGGCGATCAGTAAATAAACCCCAAAAAGCTGTAGCGCACGCTGCGCGTGCGCTACAGCTTTTTGGGGTTTCTAGTTTATTCGTAAATCCAAGAGGTCAGGCTAGGAGACCATCCAACTAATTCTTCGGGGTTAAACCAAAGAGCAATCTCTGTTTGAGCAGTCTCAATCGCATCAGAACCATGAATGATATTGCGTCCAATACTTGCGCCATAGTCACCGCGAATAGTGGCTGGTTCCGCAGTAAGCGGGTTAGTTGCGCCAATGATCTTCCGAGCAGATGCAACTACGCCATCGCCTTCCCATACCATCGCCACAACGGGACCTGAGGTAATAAAATCAACGAGTCCAGCAAAGAAAGGTCTTTCACTATGCACTGCATAATGTTTTTCGGCTAATTCGCGGGTTGGTTGTAGCATCTTCAGTCCAACGAGCTTAAAGCCTTTAGTTTCGTAACGGCGAATAATTTCTCCGACTAGCTGACGTTGTACGCCATCGGGCTTGACTGCCAAAAAAGTACGTTCCATGATTTCTGTAAAGTATTAAGCAACTATATTGAAGTTTATCGAGAAATTGGGTTTAAAACCCTGTCCTTCTAGGACGGATTTATATTAGAATATACCAAATACCGCAGGGCATACGGAAATTCACGCTTGAGAAGCTAGTTGCAAGACTAGGTATCACTAAGTAAGACCATTCTAGGACAAGTCCTACAGGCTATAGTGAGTCCAGGAATTCTCGTTGCTTCAGCACGAGGAGTGTCAAAGAAAGCATTATTTCATAGAAAACCGCAAAGGTAGGGGCAATTCATGAATTTCCCCTACCCTTGCGGTTTTCTATTAAGTAGCCAAGCAAAAACCCAAAACGTTGTGGTACACGCTGCGCGATCGCCTCAACCTTTTGGGTTTACCAGCCATGTTCTGCTAGATATGCGGGTGTTACTAAACCATGGGCAAGATTATTTTGGGCAGGGTTGCCCGATCGCAAAAATTTCTCCACATATTTACCAAGTAAATCACCCTCTAAATGCACTGAGTTACCAATATCGAGATCTTTTAAAGTCGTGTTGTCGTAAGTGTGGGGAATAACAGCGACTCGAAAATTTGTGCCTGAGTCATTGCAGTAGGAAATCGTCAGACTAATCCCATTTATGGCGATACTGCCCTTAAATACGATGTAACGCGCAACTTCAGGGATTGCCTCAAAGCCTAGTTCCCATGAATTTCCAACTAGGGCGCGATCGCTTAATTTGCCCATACCGTCAATATGCCCTGAAACAAAATGACCGCCGACTTTATCACCCACAGCCAACGCCGTTTCCAGATTGACATACTTTAATTTGCGATCGCCAAAATTAGTCCGACCGAGAGTTTCAGGTGAGACATCAGCCACAAAATTAGTGTCAGAAATATAAGTTGCGGTTAGACATACCCCGTTGACAGCCACACTATCGCCGATCGCAATTTGAGCAACCAGATCAGGACAATGAATAACTAGGCGATCGCGATCGCGTTTTTCAATGATGCCGATGGTTTGTACAAGTCCAGTGAACATAAGGTTTTATAGATTTTTTATAACAAAGGACGCAAAGCGTCACCTGTGATCAGAGAAGTTAATTTATCAATTTTACGAGCTGCTTGTTTCGCGAGGTTAGTTGTCGGTTGGCGATCGCGATCTAGCCAAAATGCAGTGAGTCCCGCCGCCGTCGCACCTTCATAATCTTCTCGAAAACTATCGCCAATATGCCAAGCGAGATCAGGCGATCGCGCGATTTGATGTTTGGCTAAAGCTGTTTCAAAAATTAAAGACTCAGGCTTGGCAACACCGATCTCAGTCGATATCGTGATCGAATCAAAATAATTTTCTAAGCCTAAAGCCGAAATTACTGAATACAGCCGACTATCAAAATTTGATAATAAACCAAGACTAATTCCCTGCTGTTGCCAAGTATCTAGCGCCTCGCGAGTATCTTCATACACAAACCAAGGCTCAGCTGTAGCAAAGTAAGCGTATAGGCTCTCAAAAAAAACTTCAAATTCTGAAAATTTTATTAAATCGCCTGTTAGGTCGAAAGTTGTCTCAGCAAGCGATCGCCACCATTGATATTCGGCGATCGGCAGATCAGACTGGGGCAAATCAGAAAAAGCCATTGATGGCGCAGCCTGAAAACTTTGATAAAAAGCGCGATTAATTAGATCGGGATCAAGACTAACATCAAAATTTTTGGCAATCTTGGCATATTGATGACCCACAGTAACCTGTACGCCAAATATTGTGCCAACTGCATCCAAATAAATAACCTGAGGCGATCGCATTAGCTTCTAGAGAAATTACTGAGGTAAATCATTAAGTGTCCTGTTACAATGACTGCCAAAGCTTGTAAAAATCAATGTAGGTAGACTCCATCTACATATTATGACAGTTACAGCCTATTGAGAGTTTGAGTGATCCAGATAATTTTTTGAAAGTGCCGCGAAGCGGCACTTTCAAAAAATTATCTGAGTTCTATGGCAGCGCAAAGCGCTGTATTGATTTTCTAAGTAATTAAGTTGATTGAATTAATAGGTATTTTTTATGGACATATCTCAATTTAGTAAGGTAGTTCTATTTATATTGGTTGCTGGATTTCCTTTGCCTCTCTGGGCGCAGACCACAACAATTGAAAGAACATCTGTGCCAATGTCACCAACTCCCGCAAATTCAAACCTCAAGCCTGCTAATTTTAATATTAATGCACCAACCTTAAGTGTAAATGAATCTCAAAACACATTTCGCTATACCCTTGGTGCAGGTGACAGTATCAAGATCGAAGTTTTCAATGTACCAGAGCTATCAGGAACCCAAACGATCGCCCCAGATGGAACGATCAATCTTTCATTGGTTGGAGCCGTTAAATTAGAGGGTTTAGGACTAGATGAAGCAAATGCTTTACTTCGTGAGAAGTTAAATCCTTTCCTCGTGCGGAATATCGTCAACATCTCTTTGCTTTCTCCTCGCCCACTCAATATTGCGATCGTTGGAGAAGTAAATCGCCCAGGTCCACGCTTTTTAAACTATGTCGGCACTACGACAACAGGTAGCAGTGCCGCGACATTAACAAGAGCGCTAGAAACAGCATCAGGAATTACCTCAAGGGCTGATATTAGTAACATTCAAATCTCACGCCGTGATGGTGCTTCAGGTCGTCGGATTATCAAGGTTAATCTTCAAGATTTACTAGAAAGGGGCGATATTAGTCAGGATATTCGCATTCTTGATGGAGATTCGATCCTTGTACCGCCATTAGCTGAGGCAGGTCTATCGCAGTCTCGACTTGTCAGTAAATCCACTTTTTCGCCCGATAGTTTTACTATCCAAGTCGCGATCGTGGGTGAGGTCAACCGCGTTGGGCCACAAACATTGATCTATTCCCGAACTGGAGTTCTCTCCACAGGGCTTACAGGCGCAACTACCTCGGCTGGCACGACATCAGGCGGTGGACC
Organism: Pseudanabaena sp.; assembly: GCA_041687725.1. Lineage (GTDB taxonomy): Bacteria > Cyanobacteriota > Cyanobacteriia > Pseudanabaenales > Pseudanabaenaceae > Pseudanabaena. The sequence continues at coordinate 16,968 of JBDNJN010000246.1, read as the reverse complement.
AGTTACCCTCAGTCGCGCTTTGCAAGCAGCAAATGGCGTAACTGAAATTGCTGATATTCGGAACGTCCAGATTTCGCGATTGAATGACAAAGGACAGCGCACAATTGTCAAAGCGAACTTGCTGGATTTAATTGTCAAAGCTGATCTCAGTCAAGACATTACACTTACAGATGGAGATCTGATTACCGTACCGCGCTTAGAGAAGACCAATCCAACTGAATATCTCCAAGTTGCTAAGGCAACATTTTCACCTACGGTAATTACGGTACAAGTGGTTGGCGAAGCAGTTCGACCAGGGGCCTTGCAACTTAGACCAAACAGTTCATTTACCGAAGCCATTTCCTTCGCAGGTGGGCTGACTAATGATGCCGATTGGCGGGCTGTTGAGCTTTATCGGGTCAATCCCGATGGTTCGATCATGCGTCGCAATCTAGTTGCGGACTTAAACTTACCTTTGAGCGACGAGTCTAATCCGGGATTACGCGATCGCGATGTAATTGTGGTGCGACCATCTTTTGGGTCCAGTATTCTCGGCTCAGTCACCAGATTTCTCGGCAACATCGTTACGCCTTTCTCACTAATCAATAACGTTTTTAGATAACAAACATGAAAATTGTAGTTACTGGCGGTGCTGGCTTCATTGGTTCACACTTAGTCGATCGCTTGATGGAAGCAGGGCATGAGGTTGTATGTGTGGACAATCTTTACACGGGTCAAAAATCTAACAACGCCCAATGGATTGAACATCCTAATTTTCAATTCATTCAACATGATATTGTCAATCCGATTGAGATTGACAATATCGATCAGGTTTATCATCTTGCCTGCCCCGCCTCACCCGTGCATTATCAATTCGATCCCATTAAAACTGCTAAGACCAACTTTTTAGGAACCCTAAATATGTTGGAATTGGCTAAAAAATGGAAAGCGCGAATTCTATTGGCATCAACATCGGAAGTTTATGGAGATCCTTTAATTCATCCACAAACTGAAGACTATTGGGGCAATGTTAACTGCACGGGCATTCGGAGCTGCTACGACGAAGGTAAGCGCATTGCTGAGACATTAACTTTTGATTACCATCGACAATATGGCGTTGAGGTGCGCGTTGTGCGTATTTTCAACACCCACGGCGCAAGGATGCTAGAAAATGATGGTCGGGTAGTGAGTAATTTTGTGGTGCAAGCCCTCCAAGGAATTCCCCTCACAATTTATGGAGATGGTTCCCAGACTCGGAGTTTCTGCTATGTATCCGACTTGGTAGAAGGCTTGATGCGCTTAATGAATGGGAACTACATTGGACCTGTTAATTTGGGCAATCCTGACGAATATACGATTCTGCAATTGGCGCAAACAATCCAACGCATGATCAATCCCACGGCGGAACTGGTATTCAAACCTTTGCCTCAAGATGATCCTCAACGTCGTCAGCCAGATATCTCGCGAGCCAAGTTTCATTTGGATTGGGAGCCAACCGTCCCATTGGAAGAAGGTCTGTCCAAGACGATCGCCTATTTTCGCGATCGCCTAGAAAGTATCAAATAAATTATTGAGCAGGTAACGACATATGCGGGTTTGTGTAATTGGAACTGGTTATGTTGGTTTAGTAACAGGCGCTTGTCTTGCTTACATTGGTCATGATGTGATTTGTGTTGATAACAACGAAGAGAAAGTCAAACTGATGAAGTCGGGGCAATCGCCAATCCATGAGCCAGGATTGCCCGAAGTGATCGCGGAATCAATTCGCCAAGGCAAAATCGAATTTACAACAGACATCGCGGCGGGTGTTAATCATGGTGAGATTCTATTCATCGCCGTGGGTACACCTTCTCTCGCAGATGGGCGTAGTGATATGCGCTATGTCGAAGCCGTGGCGCGGAGTATTGGCGAAAGCTTGACTGAGGGCTATCGCGTCATCGTCAACAAGTCCACAGTGCCAATCGGTTCGGGTGACTGGGTACGCATGATCGTCATGGATGGCATGGCAGGTAAGAGTAATATTGATCGCATTCAGTTTGATGTGGTTAGCAATCCTGAATTTCTGCGTGAAGGCGTAGCGGTTTATGACACGTTTAATCCCGATCGCATTGTCGTTGGTAGTGGCAGCGATCGCGCTTTGAAATTGATGCAAGAGCTTTACACACCGATTATTGATCGATCGTTTGCTCAAGATAAAACTCAGCCGCCAGTGCCTGTAGTCGTCACCGATTTGAACTCTGCGGAGATGATCAAGTACGCGGCAAATGCATTTTTGGCAACCAAAATCAGCTTTGTGAATGAAGTCGCGAATATTTGCGATCGCGTTGGTGCAGATGTAAGAGAAGTTGCCAAAGGCATTGGGCTAGACTCGCGGATTGGTTCCAAGTTTTTGCAAGCTGGTATCGGTTGGGGCGGCTCTTGCTTTGGCAAAGATGTTTCCGCGCTGATTTATACGGCTGAGGACTATGGCTATTCCACCGAGATTTTGAAAGCTTGTGTGCGGGTGAACGAACTTCAGCGTACTTTGGTAGTTGAGAAGTTGCAGCAAGCTCTGAAAATTCTGAAGGGTAAAACCATTGGTTTATTAGGAATGACTTTTAAGCCCGATACTGATGATATGCGAGACGCGCCAGCGTTGACCTTGATCGATCAACTGAGTAGATTAGGCGCTAGGGTTAAGGCTTATGACCCTCTGGTTTCTCAGTCTGGAATGCGTCAAGGATTTTCCAACGTGATTGTGGAAACCGATCTAGAGCGTCTTGCTGATGGTTGTGATGCGGTGGTTTTGGTGACCGATTGGCAAGAATTCTTGGCGATCGATTATGCCAAAATGCTAACTCTGATGGCACATCCCGTCATTATTGATGCGCGTAATTTCCTTGATGGCAAAGCTCTTAAAGCTTTGGGATATCATTACATTGGTATTGGTCGTCAATAGATTAAGTTTGGGGCGTTAGCTGAAGCTAACGCGGCTTGTAGAAACAATTTAAACAGGCAAGGGGCTTAAGCCCCTTGTTACGAAAAATCTGGGTTTGGTTTCAATCTGCTGTAAGGCTATCGAAGATTGCCGTTGTGAGTAACTTATTTTTCCAAGTTGCCTAACGCTCCAGACTTAATCTCAACAATAAACGTTAAAGTATTTAGCAAAGAGAACAAAAAAATGTCTAAATCTAAAAAGAAGAAAGGTAGCGAATCTAAAAAGTCTCAGGCTTTTGAAGATTTGCCTTTGGTAGATTTAGGATTAGAAAGTGTGCCTAACGATGACGGAAATACTGATTCCGTTGAGTTGCCGAAATTATCAAAAAAAAGTTACGAAAAAGAACTTAAGCATATACAAATAGAACTTGTTAAACTACAAGAATGGGTTAAACAGGAGGGTTTAAAAGTAGTTGTTCTATTTGAAGGAAGAGATGCGGCTGGCAAGGGCGGCGCAATTAAAAGTATTACTCAATCTCTCAATCCGCGTATTTGTCGAATTGTGGCGCTAGGTAAACCTTCTGACCAAGAGCGCACTCAGTGGTATTTCCAGCGCTACACCGCCGAATTACCTGCGGCGGGGGAAATGGTACTGTTTGATCGCAGTTGGTACAACCGTGCAGGGGTCGAACATGTGATGGGTTACTGCACCCATGAAGAATATGTGGAATTTTTGCGTTCCTGCCCTGAGTTTGAAGACATGATTCAGCGATCGGGAGTTATTTTAATCAAGTATTGGTTTTCAGTTAACGATAATGAACAGGAATCACGATTTCAAGATCGGATTAAAGATCCTCGTAAGCGTTGGAAGTTCAGCCCGATGGATCTAGAAGCGCGATCGCGTTGGGTGGAATATTCTAAAGCGAAGGATGATATGTTTAACGCAACTGATACAGAGCGATCGCCTTGGTATGTGATTGATGGCGATGATAAGCGGCGGGCGCGTCTCAATTGTATTAACCATTTGTTAGCCAAAATCCCCTACGAGGATGTTCTGCCTAAGCCCTTTGATTTACCACCCTTGCAAAATAAAATGGTTTATGTGCGTCCACCCATGCATTTGCAGAAATTTATTCCCGATGTCACTGCACATTTATAGAGTATAAAACCCAAAAAGATGTGGCTCACGAGCAGCGTGAGCCACATCTTTTTGGTCGCTACGCGACTAAAGCAGAAATCACCGCATCAGAGTTAGCAGTCCAGCCGATAATTCCGCCTTGAGCGCGAAGCATTTCAATAGTTGAAGATTTAAATTCTGGAAAGTAACTGGCAGTTCCATCTTCGATCAGTAAGCATTCATAACCGCGATCGTTAGCTTCTCGCATCGTTGTTTGCACGCATACTTCTGTCGTTACACCTGTAAATAGAAGATGGGTAATTCTTTCTTTTTGTAAAATATCTTCTAAATTAGTACGACAAAATGCTCCTTTCCCTGGTTTGATAATTACAATTTCATTTGCTAATGGCGTAAGCTCAGGAATAGGATTATTGCCCTCTTCTCCTGCGATCAAGATTCTGCCCATTGAGCCTTTGTCGCCAATTTTAAGATTCCCTTGACCGCGATTAAGTTTGGAAGGAGGACAGTCTGATAAATCGGGAGAATGCGCTTCGATGGTATGAATTACGGGAAAGTTTAGCGATCGGAATGTTTCTAATAATTTCTTAACTGTTGGCACAATACTTTGAAGTTGAGTAACATCGTTACCAAGCGCATCGCCAAAACCGCCATATTCTAGAAAATCACGTTGCATATCGATAATTACCAGAGCTATTTTGCTATCAGTTGGTAATTCGTAGTCGTAGGGTTGGGCAGCGATCGCAGACATAAATTCCTCCTCAATAATAATCATAAGTAATCATAGTGATTTGCCATACTCCGTATGGCAAATCACTATTCGTTAATAATTACAGGTTTTTCCCAGACAATCAGAACCACGCAGCCCTCTTCACTAGAAACTTGATGACTAGTATCGGGAGCGTTAATAATTACCGAACCCTTAGTATATTTGCCATTCGCATCAGACTGTGAGCCTGACAATACAAATATATGCTCATAACCTGAATGAGAATGGTGGGGAACCTTAGCTCCTGCTTCATAGCGCAGCATGGCAGCACTTGCCCCCAAATCATTCTTATACAAAGGACAAATTTCGACTCCTTGGCGAAATGGTTCCCATGCTAGATCGTCATAGTTAGAACGAGTGAGCAATTCAGGAAAGACCCGAACTTGTTGATTGATAATCATCAGTTTAATATCCTAGTGTCCTGCCATCTTCTGTCCGATCGCCGTAAGATCGGCATTGGCACTATTACTTTCATAAACGAATTTACCATCACTCATGACCAGAATGCGATCGCTTAATGTCAAAATTTCATCAAGATCTTCACTAACTAAAAGCACGGCAACACCACGATTTCTGGCTTCCACAATTTGATTATGAATATACTCAACAGCCGCAAAGTCCAGCCCGAAAACAGGGTTAGCGACAATCAATAATTTGATCTGTTCTGCCGAAAGCTCTCTAGCAAGAACTGTACGCTGCACATTCCCGCCTGAGAGATTGCCAACAGGGGTATCAGGTGACGGCGTTTTAATTGAGAAGACTTTGATTAGATTCTTGGCAGTTTCGCGAATTGCTTTGAAGAGCAGTAAAATTCCACTTTTGGATTGGGGATCACGATCAAAGGTTCGTAAAGCCAGATTTTCAGCGACGCTCATGTGGGGGACACAGGCATTTCGCAGAGGTTCTTCAGGAAGTGAAAACACTTGATGGCTATACATTTCCTTACGAGTGGCGGTGTAGCGATCGCCATTTACAAAAATTTCGCCAGCCGTGGCAATCCTTTGTCCAGAAAGAACTTCGACTAGTTCTTTCTGTCCATTGCCTGAGACACCTGCAATACCAACAATTTCGCCGCTTTTGATTTGTAAATCAACACCAGCAACTGCTTCTAAACCATTATCGCGATCGGCATGGATCTTCCTCACATCGAGAACCAGATTGTCGGTCAAAACTTCAGTTTTGATCACCTGACGCGCTTCTTTCGCTTCGCCTAACATCATCGCCGCCATATCTGAGACCGATAGATCTTTAGTTGAGCCGTTTCCTGCAAACTTGCCCTTCCGCAGTACCGTGACATTATCCGCAAAAGCGGTAATCTCGCGGAACTTATGGCTGATCATCAATACGCTCAAACGTCCTGCGGTGACTTCTTCGCGCAAAAGCCCCAGCACTTCATCGGCTTCTTGGGGAGTTAAAACCGATGTTGGCTCATCAAGAATGAGAATCCGACTTTTGAGATAAAGCTGTTTGAGAATTTCTAGTTTTTGTTTTTGTCCTGCGGCTAGTTGCGAGATCGGCGTATGTAAATCAATCTTGAAAGGAGCCGAAGCCATGAATGCATCAAGCTTTTCGTACTCATCTTTCCAATTAATGAAGGTTGGCGTGTCGGGACGCACAAGCAAGAGATTTTCTGCGACAGTCATCGCAGGGACAACCGTGAAATGTTGATAAACCATGCCAATGCCATAGTTATAAGCATCGCGAGGACTATTGATATCACGCGATTGCTTGTTGATCAAAATATCGCCGTGACTTGCAGCATGGAATCCCATAATGCACTTGACCAGCGTACTTTTACCCGCACCATTTTCACCAAGGAGCGCATGAAAAGTCCCTGCCTCAAGTTTGAGCGAGACATTATCGACGGCGACGAAAGAGCCGAATTTCTTGGAGATATTCACTAGCTCTAACTCAGGCGGTAGATGCGATCGCAGGGCATCGGCGGAAACACTAGATGGAATGGTCAAAGGTGGGATCGACTCTTTCATAGATTCTTCTACAACTAGATTATCAGCAAGATCGCTTTGAATATCGTCAGGGCTTGGTTTTTCCATGTCGGCTTATAGTTGACACATTTTAATAATTTAACTAGAAATTTTGCTTAATTGCTGTAGTCAATGTTTCAGAATCGCTGACTGCACCAAATACGCCACCTTGCATTTCCACCATTTTCAAGGCAGCAAGGTGATTGCCGTAGTCGGTTGCGCCCGTGCAATCAGAGAGCAGCAGACATTCATAGCCGCGATCGTTGGCATCACGCATGGTCGTATGTACGCAAACATCAGTAGTGATCCCCGACAAAATAATATTTTGAATTCCTTTGCGCTTCAAAATTAAATTGAGATCGGTGGCATAAAATGAGCCTTTACCTGGTTTGTCGATAATTGGTTCATTCGGCAGTGGATAAAGCTCTGGAATGATATCCCAACCTTTTTCACCACGGATTAAAATTTTGCCACATGGGCCATCATCACCGATGCCAGCACCGATCCGTTGCGATCGCCAGCGCTTGTTTTCAGGCAAATCTGATAAATCGGGGCGATGTCCTTCGCGGGTGTGAATGATCAAAAATCCCTTTTCGCGAAACAGGGTTAAAACTTTTTTGATCGGCTCAATCGGGGCGCGAGTGAGCGATAGGTCATAGCCCATTGTGTCTACATAGCCACCGACACCGCAAAAATCAGTCTGCATATCGATGATGATTAGTGCGGTATTGTCTGGTCGGAGATCGCCATTATAGGGATAGGGATAAGGCGTAGCATTAATATACATGAGCGTTTTTTGTTTATGCAAACGTTAAGAAAAAAATGTATTAAATTAATACAAGGAATAGCTGTGCAAGTATTTGGATTAATTGTTGTAGATTGAGTTAGCTCAAACTGTTCCTCAGAAACTTAATCAATGTAACAATTTCTAATTACCTGATGCGATCGCCATAGCGCCATCTAAAATCAGGCATACATGATGATTCATCAAAAACTGTTAAGCTAAAGCAACTGGTGACCACTATCCATCAACTTTTAGTGACCCAAGAAGAATGAATCTAGCATCTATTTTAATCATTGACGACGAAGCTGATAATTTTGATGTGATTGAAAGTCTTTTGAGCGGTCAAGACTATCAGTTACATTATGTTGCTAGCGGTCAAGAGGCGATCGCCAACCTTGACACATTTCGCCCCGATCTTATCTTACTGGATGTGATGATGCCAGTTATGGATGGCATAACCGTCTGTAAACACATCAAAGCTTTACCTAAATGGAAATCGGTTCCGATCATTATGGTAACTGCTCTTAATTCTAAAGAAGACTTAGCCGCTTGTCTGAATGCAGGTGCTGACGACTTCATTAGTAAACCCTTAAATGCCCTAGAGTTTAGAGCTAGGGTGCGATCGATGTTACGCATTCAAGAACAACATAATCAGTTAGAACATGCTAACGCTCTAATTCACGCGCAACTTGAAGCTAGCTTAGAAGGCGTTATTGCTTCCGATGAGCAGGGACGCTTAGTAGCATACAACCAAAAAATGTGTGAAATATGGGGTGTTAATGAAGCTACGATCAATCCTAACAACAAAGAAATCCCTCTTCTACCCTTACTGCAAGAGGCTAAATTTCCTCCAATAATTACTCATATTTTAGAAGATACTTACGACTCGCCCGATCAAGTTACGCATGGTGAGGTAGTTAACAATAATCTGACCTACGAATATTTTAGTAGTTCCGTGACTTCGCCCAATGGGAAGTTTTTGGGTTTTGTCTGGCGGTTCCGCGACATTACCGATCGCAAGCAATACGAAACTGCTCTTCAAGAGGCGAAGGAAGTAGCCGAATCGGCACTGCGGGTTAAGGCGGATTTTTTAGCGATGATGAGCCATGAAATTCGCACTCCCATTAATGGCGTACTGGGAATGACGGAGCTATTAGCATCGACAGATTTAGATCCAGAACAAAACAAGTTTGTTAAATCCATTCAAACCAGTGGGGAAATACTTTTAACAGTAATTAACGACATTCTCGATTTCTCCAAACTTGAGTCACAAAAACTTTTATTAGAAAATTTGCCCGTTGATGTGCATGGGATGATTGTTGATACCTGCACGCTTCTTAGCAAGCAAACTGAATCAAAGGGAATTGAATTACATTACCAGATCGATGAAAAAACGCCGACATACATTCTTGGCGATCCGATTAGATTGCGCCAGATTTTACTTAATTTAACAAATAATGCCGTCAAATTTACGCATACGGGTGAAGTTTATCTCTCAGTATCTCCACAGGCAGGATCACAGACAGAGAATGGATTATCGCTACTCTTTAAAGTGAAAGATTCAGGAATTGGCATCTCATCTGCACAATTAGAAAAGCTATTTCAACCATTTACCCAAGCTTCGATCGCCACTGCGCGTAAATATGGAGGAACAGGCTTGGGTCTGGCGATTTGTCAAAAACTAGTGCAGATGATGGGAGGAAATATTTGGGCGGAAAGTACGGCTAATGAAGGTTCTACTTTTTCTTTTGTGATTCCAGTCTCAGTTACCGATGCACCCCCTCCAGAAATTAATCCATTTGTAAAAAAAGACATCTTGCCTCACTCTACTTCACCTACAGAGTTGGCTGCTAGATTACCGATGCATATTTTGATCGCTGAAGATAATGCGATCAATCAAGAATTGGTTTTAGCAATGTTCAGGAAAATGGGCTATGCACCGACGATCGCCAATGATGGGATAGAAGCAATTGAGGCGCTTAAAAACAATACTTTTGATATCGTATTCTTAGATGTGCAAATGCCACGGCTGAATGGATTAGAGACGGCTAGTTATATTGTGCAGAATTGGTCAGAAGTATCAACGAGCCGATCGCGTCCTATCTTAATTGCGATGACGGCTAGTGCGATGCAGGGCGATCGCGAAATGTGTTTAGATGCTGGCATGGATGACTACATCAGCAAGCCCGTTTCTTTTGACACTTTACAGAGAATAATTGGGCGCTGGGGTAATCTTCCCAAAGAGGTTGAAGTACAACAATCTACTGATGAATTAGATGCAAATTTTGACGATCACGCATTAAGAGAGATTGAGAAAATTTCTGTTAACTTGCCAAAACGGATGATTAGTCTATTTTTAAAAGAAGAATGTCCTGTGTTAATACCCAAGCTTCATCAAGCTATATCAGATCGAGATGCTTCGCAAATAGAATATTTAGCGCATACCTTAAAAGGTAGTAGTAGAATACTTGGAGCTAAAGCTTTTTCTGAGATTTGTTTGGAATTAGAAACTGCTGGTCGGAAGCAGCAGTTGGATGAGGTCGATATTCTTATCGCAAAAATTGAGCAAGTCTTCCCTTCAATTGTTGCTCATCTAGAAGCTTATGTTATCTCAAGCAGCTAAATACAGCGATCGCCGATCTAGATGCTTTTGTAACTTGTTTTCGGTGCGTTACCCGATACTTGCAGGCGACTAAGTTCGGATAAAACTTTAAAGTAGTCAGCAACCTGAGCGAGGGCTGAAATCGGGACTTGAGAAATAAGTGGAGATTGCCTAAATCTGGCTGATTATTGCCTAATTTGAACCAAATACTTGCTAAGTAAGCTTTTGCCAAAATAAAGTAGGATGGATATATTATGGCGCGATCGCAATTTAAAAATCTTCAAAATTATCTCCGTCCTTACTGGAGTGACCTAGCTGTTGGCACTGTAGCCCTTTTATTGGCGAACATGCTTGGCACATATATCCCTTGGCTAATTAGATCCGCAGTTGATGATCTTAGTAAGCTGCAAGCAATTGATTCTCATCAACTGATGCAATATGTATGGCTAATTATTGGCTTGTCGTCTGTGATGTGGGGTATTCGGATGACCTCCCGCGTCTGGATTTTTGGAATTGGTCGCAAAATTGAATACAGCCTCAAGCAACAAATTTTTGAGCATTTACTCAAGTTGCCGCCTAGCTATTTTGCCAACAACTCCGCAGGCGAAACCATCAGTATCGTCACCAGCGATGTGGAGAATATCCGCCGTCTGATGGGATTTGCCCTGCTAAGCATTATTAACTCAGTGTTTGTGTACAGCTTGACATTGCCTGCAATGATGGCGATCGATCCTGTATTAACCTTTTTATCAATTTCGGTGTATCCGATCATGTTGGTGATCGTGCAGAGATTTAGCGGTCAGTTACGCGACGAACAATTACAAGTCCAAGAAGAACTATCAAATGTAAGTTCGCTGTTGCAAGAAGACTTAAATGGCATGGCGCTGATTAAAACCTATGCTCAAGAAAATACCGAACGGGCTGCTTTTGGCAAACTCAACGATCGCCTCTTAGATGCCAACCTAAAAATGGCGCGTAGCCGTAATATTTTATTTCCATTGTTGGGCGGAATTGCCAGTATTAGCTTTTTGGTATTGATTTGGTTCGGCGGCGAAAAGTTAGCTAATCCAGCCAATACGACTTTTAAAATTGGCGATTTGTTGACCCTAATTATTTATGTAGAACGGTTGATTTTCCCAACTGCGATTTTGGGCTTTGTGATGGTTACTTATCAACGAGGCTTGGTGAGTATCGGACGGATTCAAGGCATTCTCGATATTCCACCCGCGATAGTTGATGATCATGATGCGATCGCCATCTCAAAATCTAAAGTGATGGGCAAAATCGAAGCTCGCGATCTTACTTTCACCTATGACGGTGCGAGTCAGCCAGCTCTCAACCATGTTAACTTCACAATCTATCCCAGTGAAACCATTGCGATTTTAGGAGGTGTTGGTTCTGGCAAATCTACTTTCGCTAGTGCCTTGATGCGTTTAGTAGAAGTTCCATCGGGTCAAATTTTTATCGATGGCATCGATATTACCAAAATGCGGATCGAAAATCTGCGCGAGATTATCTCTTTCGTACCACAGGATAGTTTCCTATTTAGTGCCACGATGCGCGATAACATTCGCTATGGCAAGCCCCAAGCCTTCGATCATGAGGTTGAAAACTTTGCCAATCAAGCACGAATTGAACAAGAAATCTTCAAATTCCCGCAAAAGTATGACACTCTGGTGGGAGAGCGTGGAATCACGCTATCAGGTGGACAGAGACAGCGCACGGCTTTGGCGAGAGCCTTGCTAGTCGATACACCGATTTTGGTATTAGATGATTCCTTATCTAGTGTGGACAATCAGACGGCAACAGGGATTTTAAACAATTTACCTCAAAATAAAACGGTGTTATTTATTACGCACAATCTATCAGCAGCATTAACATGCGATCGCCTTATTTTAATGGATGCAGGTAAAATCGCTCAAGTAGGGACTCATGCTGAGTTACTGGCTGGATCTCAGCTTTACCAAAAGCTCTGGAATCAGCACAAACTAGAATCCGCGATCAAAACCCAATAGAAGGTGGCGGCGCTCCGCGCCGCCACCTTCTATTGGGTTTTGATTTGTGCTGATACAAGTGGCGATCGCTATATATGCGAATCTATAAAAACCTTTGTGGTGAAAGTAAGGGGATGATATCGTCGGAATTACCTTTAGCGTAGGCAGCGAACCTTTTAGATAGCGTCGGTACATAAACCGTTGGACTGGTAAAACCTGAGAATAAATGCAAGTTTGGATGATTCTGTAACGAACCAACCAAGGGCAAATTGTCATTACTAAATGCGACCAAACAGTTTCGCCATTTTCCTTTTAATTCGCCAATCTTTGGCAAAACTTTGCTCACATAAGCCCGAATCGCGGCTTCACTTTGAACAGCGTCGATCGCAGCATAGGGGTCAGTTAACACGCGGCTCATTTGTCCAAACTTAATGTGGCGATCGCTAAACTGGATCGCACCAGCATCAACCGACGGCGGCAAAAGTTCATGTCCTGCGACATCCCAAATTGGATCTTGGTCAATATTTGTAGTCGCTGACTCTAGCTGATAACGCTTATTATCCGCAGGCATTACCATCGATCGCAATTCTAGATCGACAGGTTCAGTCTTGATCGCTTCGGCATGGGTGAAATAGATTCTGGCACTGAGGCCCGATGCTTTGAGAAGAGATCGGGACAAGCCACCCGCACAAACAACAACTTGCTGACTATAGAAGTTTCCTTGTTCTGTGGCTACACCAACTACGCGATCGCCTTCGATTAACAAATTATTAACTTTGGTATAGATAATTTCGCCGCCTAACCTTTGCAGTGCTTGGCTATGGGCTTTAACAAAACTATCTAGATTGACATGCGCGTGGGGCAATAGTAATGCACCACCGATTCCTTTAGCATTTAGTAAAGGTTCGCGATCGCCAGCTTCTTGAGCATTGAGTAAAGTTGGGGCGATCGTGTAATTAGCATACTGCGTGAGAATCACTTGCGGATCGGCATCGGGTTCAAGAGTCAAAAGTAAATCTAGTTCACGGAACTCTGTATCTTGTCCTAACTCATTTGACAATTCTCTTTGTCGAGCGATTCCCTCTTGGCAAAGTTTTTGAGTGAGCGCAGTTTTGCCAGACCAGTATGGAATACCGCCATAACCGAGACTGCTTCCGCCCTGTAGTTGTTGATGTTGCTCGATTAGAAATACTGAAAACCCAGCTTTTTGCAGTTCATAGCTCAGCGATACGCCTGTGATTCCGCCACCAATGATAATCCAATCATGCATTGCTTTCTATCTCTTTTAATTCTATTTCTGAGGATTCTATCTCTTCTAATATGTTATCACTAGCGCCTTGATGCTGGGTTTTAACCCATTTTAAACGCTTCGGGAAAACACACATCCTCAAAGTTACACTACCAATGACAGGCATCCAATGCAGCATATAAATCATGCCAGAAGTAGTCTGAGCGATCGCTGATCGCCATGACATTTGGTAAGAGCGTCTCAAACCAAATGCCATCGTTACTGAGCTTAAAGCCAGAGAAAAACCTGCGATCGCGGGCAACATTGGGCTATCTCTTAATATGATTGTGGCGATCGTATCGGGAATGAAAGCAACTGTAAGCAAATATTGATTGATATAAAAGAGCGAAGCATCAAAGGTTTTGAGAAATCCCATCTTACCGCTTAGCAATAAATCCCAATAATCAAGATAGCGCTGAAATCCACCTTCAGCCCAGCGATTGCGCTGATGCCATAGCTGCTTCACAGTTACTACTCCCTCTTCTTGCACCGCAGGCGAATTTAGGCAAGCAATATCCCATTTACATAGATGCAAACGGAGCGTAAGGTCAAGATCGTCAGTAATTGTTTGTTCATTCCATCCACCGCAGTCTTTTAGGGCGGTAAGGCGCACAAATTGACCATTACCACGCAATTCCCCTGTACCGCCAACGCGAATCCGTAAATCTTGCAAACACCAATCAAGTGCCATTTCTGCTGATTGTCCCGATGTCCACCAATTTTCGGCAGCGTTAGCGATCGCCTTTCGTAACTGCACGGCTCCGATTTTGGATTGTTGGAATATTGGTACAAGCGATCGCAACACATCCGCAGGTACTTGAGCATCAGCATCGAATACGCCAATAATGTCGCCCTTGGTCAAGGCAAGAACTTGATTTAATGCGCCAGACTTGCCACCTTGAGCATCATCGCCGCGCCGCAAAGTTTTAAGTTGGGGATATTTTTGTTTTAGTGCTGCTAATACTTCAGGCGTGCGATCGCTGCTATTGTCATCGACAATCCAGACCTCAAAGCGATCGCTGGGATAGTCAATTTGGCATAAATTTCTAACCAAATTACCAATTACGGCTTCTTCATTTTTTGCCGATGCTAATAGTGAGAAAAAGGGCAGATCTTCGGGTGAATCTTGATCTATCTCATTTTTCAGCGCGATCGCAGGTGATGGCGGTGCAAATATTAACCGCAAAGCTTGAATGCTAAACAACCCTAGCAGCACCCATCGAATCCAAGGGGCGAAATGCATACCAATTGTCACACCATAGACAATGGCAAGTGCAATGATTGTTTTCAGTCTGCGGCGATCGCCCTCTTTTTGAAGGCTGCTACGAAATTCCGTCTCGTGCATTTGCGGTTCTAATATATTGCGAAATGTTTAGCTGATATAACTAGAATACAGCTTTTCCTAGATTGTTTTTGGTTAGTGTCTTTATTTTTTCGCCACGATGTTGCCACTATAATTTGTGGTACAGTTCAGCGGTTTAAATTTGAGGGTCAAATTTAAACGTTCTCAAAGGATCTAAAGTTTAGCTATATTCAAGTTTGTTAAGGGGCGATCGCACTAATAGCTTTAAGCAAGAGGAGCGAATCGCTTTAGGAATAAAGCAGGGACAATGATTGGGATTCCTGCACTGATGCAAATCAAGGCTTGTGCCATACTCAGTGGTTGAGTGTTAAATAATGGGTTGATGATGGGCAACTGACTAAAGAAAATTTGCAAGATAAAAACGCAAGCCACACCGATCGCAGGAATATAAGCAAATGTGCGAGAGCGATCTTTTAAATAGGAAAACAGAGATGGAATGCATTGACTAATGCTCAATAAGTAAAAGGTTTCAGCCGCGACGAGGGTATGGACTGCCATGGTACGAGCCAGATTGATATTACCTGTAGTTTGCAAAATCCATTCAAACATACCAAACACAGCGATGAGATTGAAGATGGAAATAATCAGGATGCGCCATAACAATTTACCCGTGAGCAGAGGTTGATTGGGGGGCATGGGCGATCGCTTCATTGTGCCTGTTTCTTTTGGCTCAAAGGCTATGGTCGCACTGAGTGCAACTGAACTCACCATATTGACCCAGAGAATCTGGACAGGCAAAATTGGCAGGGAGGCTCCAACGAGGATTCCCACCAAGATTGTCATCGCTTCGCCACCATTAACGGGCAGGATAAAACCAATGGTTTTCAGTAGGTTGCCATAAACAGTGCGTCCTTCTTCTATGGCAGCTTCAATGGAGGCAAAGTTATCATCGGTCAGGATCATATCCGCCGCTTCTTTGGCGACTTCTGTACCTGTAATTCCCATGGCGATACCAATATCGGCTTGCTTTAAGGCTGGCGCATCATTGACTCCATCACCTGTCATGGCGACAACTTCGCCCTTTGCTTGCAAGGCTTCGACCAAACGCAATTTCTGTTCGGGGTGTTTCTAGTCCATTACTTTGCTCAATTAGTTGAGAAATGCGCCCAGTCTCGGTTTGGTTGGCGATCGCCACGACAATTCCTCTGGCTTGCCCGAACGTCACCAAACTTCCCGCATAAGCCATATTATGGCGATCGGCTAAGATAGTTTCGACAGGGAGGGGCGCGTTTGATTTCTGGACAGGCACTGATTCTCCTGTCAACGCGGCTTCACTCACTTGTAAGTCACGCAATTCCACTAACCGCAGATCCGCAGGTACTTTATCCCCAGATGCTAATAACACGAGGTCGCCAGGAACCAGTTCGCGAGAGTTGAGCCGAACCTTTTGATTATCCCGAATGATCGTCGCTTCAGTAGTAACGGATTTGGCGAGGGCCGCGATCGCATTTTCAGCTTTCGATTCTTGAATAAACCCAATCACCGCGTTAATCAACGCTACACCCAGAATCACTCCCGCGTCTACCCAGTCCTTTAGCAGCAGCGTCACAATACCAGCAACCAGCAGAATATAAATCAAAGGTTGATTGAATTCCATCAGAAACCGAATAACAGGGCTTTTTGCGGGTTTCCCTTTCAGTTCATTAAAGCCATAAACCTCATGACGTTGAGGTACTTCTGCACTCGACAGTCCCGTAGATAAATCTGTATTAAGATATGCTGCGACATCAGCAGCAGATATCTGATGCCATTGCTGTTCAGATGGGTTCTCAATCGTAGAATTTGCCATGCCAAAATACCTAAATGTAAGGCATCAGCTTATCACAACTGCATTTTCCCGCAACTCAGGTTGAATTCTTATTTGAATGGAACATTACCGCAGCTTTTATTAAAAGAGCAATGCGATCGCCTCAACATTCATCATCTCAAGTTTGTGGTTAGGCGATCGCTATTTCACTCAACCACAAATATTCTCAAATGATGTGATGTGTTTTAGAAGGCGATCTCCAATAATCCTAGTTCTACTTTAGTTTGTGTTTGATAGATTTATCCATACTTCTTCCATTGAGAGAAGAAGCAATGAGAAGATTTCGCAGCCAGTGGTTATGATAGGAAAAGCCATTAAGGTCTCTAAAGGGTGATCGAGTGAAAAG
>JBDNJN010000245.1:0-30065 GCA_041687725.1 Pseudanabaena sp. | reverse complement strand
GTCAGTCTCTCGCTCAGTTCTTTGGCGCTATCGTCAATGACATTCCTTGGATGGAGGTGCTCAATCTCTGTACTGTTGGGCTTTTGCACGATCTTCTTCCCTCCTCTTCCTAGCTAGCACCAAATTTTAAACTATGTGCCTGAGCATTGTCCAGCTTGGCGCATTAGGACCAATGCTTAAGGTTTTAGGCGATCGCAGTTTTATGGATACTGATTTGCGATCTTTATCTGGTACTTGAAAGGCGATCGACAGATGTTGACCAAACAGTAAATCCCGATCAAATCCACCACTAGATTTTGTCAAAGCCCCGCTTTGCGGGGCTTTGACAAAATTTGGGTTTGGTTTGATTGAGATTTACTGTAAAAAATTATTGAGAAAGACATTTCAATTGTTCAAGGATAGCCAAGGAGAAATTATGGATTCTACATACAAAGCATTTTGGTTAGAAGGCGGCGATCTCGTGGTGATTGACCAGACGCAACTTCCCTTTCGTTTAGTTACTAAAACTTTAAAAACTAGCGCCGAGGCAACCCTTGCGATCCAAGAGATGACCGTGCGCGGTGCGGGAGTAATTGGCAACGTTGCCGCCTTTGGTGTGTACTTAGCAGCTAGAGAAAGTAAAGGCGATCGCGACCAAATTAAAACCCTCTCGGCGGCGATCCGTCGCGCCCGTCCGACGGCAGTAAACCTGATGTGGGCAGTCGATCGCATGATGGCGGTATTAGAAAAAGCCGCCGTCAACAAACAAGACTTAGTAGAAGTTGCGCTCAAAGAAGCGATCGCGATCGCTGATGAAGATGTAATTGGAACTCGCAACATTGGCAGATTTGGCTGCGAACTAATTGAGGCGATCGCGAAAATTAAACCCAAAGGCGAACCTGTAAATATCCTCACGCACTGTAATGCAGGATGGTTAGCGATCGTCGATCGCGGTAGTGCTTTAGCGCCAATTTATGAAGCAAGCGATCGCGGGATTAACATTCATGTGTGGGTCGATGAAACTCGTCCCCGCAATCAGGGCGCGAACTTGACGGCATGGGAACTCGGACAATCGCAGATTCCGCATACCTTAATTGCCGACAATACAGGTGGATTGTTGATGCAATATGGCAAGGTCGATCTCTGCATCGTGGGAACCGATCGCACTACTCGTAGCGGCGATGTTGCCAATAAAATCGGCACATATCTCAAGGCTCTCGCTGCGTTTGATAATCGCGTTCCCTTTTATGTGGCGTTACCTAGTTCTACTTTTGATATGCAGATCTCAGATGGGATTAAAGAGATTGCGATCGAAACTCGCAGTGCTGATGAGGTTCTCTATATGCAGGGGCTACAGGATGATGGAAATATTGGCAAAGTACGAGTCGCTCCATTAGAAACCACGGCTTTAAATTATGGATTTGATATCACTCCTGCTCGATTAGTTACAGGTTTGATTACAGAGCGTGGTATTTGTAAAGCGAATGAAACAGCGATCGCGGGTATGTTTCTCGATCTGATTCCGTAAACAGAAAAGGTAAACTTTACAACGCTTTGCGATAAAACAAAACCCAGCTTTCATAAAATCGTAAAAGCCCCGCTTCGCGAGGCTTTTACGATTTTATGAAAGCTGAAAATCTTCAATTTCTACAACATCACCGATCGCTGCAAATGACATCACATCATCACGAATTTTGCCAGTAACTGTCACTTTCAATCCTTCTTGTAAAATCGCTTCGGGGGCAGGTTGCCAAATCTCATACTGCTCATCGGTATCGGTAACGATCGCCCAAGTTCCTGTACCGATATCGATATATTCCACTGTTCCCGCAATTTTAATATTCATTTAGATCCTCAATTTAGATAGTCGCAGTTTCTGATTTGATCGATAGATAGGCGCAACCAAAACAAAGTAATGAGTTGATGCTGAGAAATGCGATCGCGGGCATTCCGTCCCCAATCCACATCATTTGTGGGGCAAGGACTGCACTTGTGGCTAAACATGCTGAAGTCCCGATCGCCGAACCGATCGCAAACCATTTCCATTGTGGATGTCCGAGCAGAACAAGCAATAAACCAAGTGGTAACAACACGCTTGCGGTAATTGGATTGAGCGCATTTGTATTGGAAAAAGCATTCCCTAACTCAGCTAATGAGCTTCCTGCAATACGGAAAGGAAGTTGAGTGATATCAAATACATAGAAGCCACGCAGGAAGAATAAACCTGCTCCTCCGAAAAAGATTCCATTAGAGAATGACCAATTCCAACGGAACGGAAACCAGCGATTAAGTATCCATGCTAATAAGTAGGAGCCAATCATCATTATTAATTTGGGGATCAAGGCGATCGCGCCACCATCTACCCAAAAGCGGGGACTCAAATAGCCATTGTCCCGCGCCCAACGCAAGAAATCAGGAACTCCCAACTGTCCTTGCGAAGCTAAACTTACCGCCGCCGCCGCATTTAAATGTCCCGCACCATAATAATTGAGCGTATCATCAGCGACTTTGCGCGAAGATTGTTTGAGAATTTGCGCGACTTTTTCGGGATCTTTTACTCCTGATGCTTCGATTAGGGCAACCACACCCGCAACGTGGGGCGATGCCATGCTCGTTCCTTGAAAAGCCCGAAATACAGATTCCTTAGTTTTCGGGTCAATTGTATTTTGTAAAATACCGCCAGAAGTATCGCTATTTTTGCCTCTCGCGATCGCGCCTCCAGGAGCCGCCACATCCACACCCGCACCGTAATTAGAATAGGGCGCTTTCTCACCAGTGGAACTTGTGGCAGACACGGCAATTACTTTGGGATAACGGGCAGGATAGAAGGCAGCATTGCGATTAGAATTACCCGCCGCCGCCACGATTACCACACCTTTTTTGTAGGCATAATCGATCGCATCTTGCATGAGCTTGCTTTCACCGCCGCCACCTAAGCTCATATTGATCACATTTGCGCCATTGTCTGCCGCAAACATAATCGCCTCCGCAATATCCGAAATTGTGCCGCCGCCTGCACCTGATAGCACTTTGAGTGGCATGATATTCGCTTCATAAGCAATTCCCGCGACACCGAAATTATTATTTGTTGATTGGGCGATCGTACCAGCCACATGGGTTCCATGCCCATTATCATCACTAGCATCTTCGCGATCGTTGACAAAATCGTAACCCTTGACAAAATTAGTATTTTTGAGATCTTCAACTCGACTCACGCCTGTATCAATAACAGCGATCGTAATTCCCTTACCTTTGGTTTTCTGCCAAGCTTTTTCGACATCGATCGCTTTTAAATTCCACTGCTCCCTATACATCGGATCGTTGGGAGTTGCCCCACCACCGATAAAGTCCATTGAATAAACATAATTTGCTTCAACATATTCAGTCAAATCGCGAAGTTCTTGCGACTGCTTTAGCATTTCGAGGACTTGAGCATCACCTTTGACGATATAAAGCTTTTCAGTTTTAGAGAAGGCACTATTAAACTTGGGTTCGAGTCCGTATTTTGAGGCGATCGCCTTGAGTTCGCGATCGACCTGAGCAGGTGACAAACTATCACGAAAATTTAATACCATCGAGTCAAATTCACCTTCGACTGCCAACCCTTGATAAGTCGAGAGCGCCCAAAATAGACCTGCAAAAAATAAACACGAGAGCAGAAATTTTTTCATTACACTAAGACCTCAATCTCAAGTCCCCAGTCAGTAATTTTTATCATAACTTCCTAGCAGCCTGTCGGAGAAATGATTTTTCGGCAAATTGGTTTCCTGTAGGGTTTGTTAGCGGCAGCGTAACGAACCTTGATCGGTTGAGCAGTGCGTTACGCGATCGCTAACACACCCTACGAAGGCAATTTTGGGTTTCTCCGACAGGCTGCTAGCGGTTAATTGAGCCAGCCACTCCAGAAAGTAAAAGCGTCACTTTGTGACGCTTTTGCTTTCTGAAATTTAGACGCTGACTAGTACCTGCCCCTTTTCGATTTTGGCGATATAGCGTTGTAGTGGTTTGTTAGCAGGCCCTTGAAGAACGACACCATCAGCCGCATACTTAGCATCATGACAAGGGCAAACAAATGCTTTATCTGAAGCTTTCCATTTCACATCACAGCCGTTATGAGTACAGGTGATATTAACCGCCAATACATTTTTCGCGTCTTTAGGATCGCGCACTACTGTGATTTTGTCGGATATTAATTGCCCATCTTGATCAAGTTGGGCAACTGTACCGATCGCTTTAAAACTACCGCTAGGAGCCGCAGCCAAAGCTACGGGCGCGGTGAGAGATGTCACTTCAGGAGACTTCGCATCACTACAACCAACCAAGGATGATGGCAGAAGACTGGCTAGCCACCCCAAACCAAACCAAGAGAGCAACTTACGGCGATTCAGATTCATTTTTTTATGTGTTGGCGAAATTTGTAGAAACAACTTGAACAGGCAAGGGGCTTAAGCCCCTTGTTAAGGTTATTAAAAATTGACATTGTGAGCAACTTATGTTTACAAGCTGCCTTATTGCTTAAGGCAAATCAAATTCTACCTAATCCTATGGCAATCAACTTAAGGCTAAATATCAGCATTCATGCTGTATACAAACGATCGCACTGATCGCTATACATAGTTTAGGTTTACTAAAATTGGCATTATGTTCATGCAAACACTGTCAGGTACTGGCGATCGCCTTCAAGATCCAAGTATGGCAATGAATCAAGAGACAGGGATTGATACTTTCCTCAAGTTTGCGATCGATCCGCAAACCATTGGCTTGCTTGAAAGTGAATTTACTCAAGAAGTTTTGACGATCGAGGCAACTCATATTAGGCCTGTGCCTAACAAGCCATCCTGCATGTTAGGAATATTAAGCCGCCGCCGTCGTGTGTATTGGGCGATCGACCTAGCGATGCTGTTGGGGTTACAGCCGCTAGATCAAAATATCGAACTTTACGAAGTGATTTTGGCATCTGTGGAGCAACTTTCTCTAGCTTTGATCGTGCCTAAAATTTTTGGGGTTGTAAATATGGCAAGCGATCGCTTTGAGCAAAATATTAATTTAGTTCCATCAACACTTAGACCCTATTGCAAGGGCTATATTAATGAAAAGGAAGAATTTTCTTACTTGTTAAAAGCCGAAAATATTTTGCGGTCAACCATTTTACATTCATGATTTGTTATGGAATCTTGTCGCAATGTTCTGATTGAATTTGTTTATAAGGAAGCTAATGCTCAAATTGAGAGCTTAGGCAGTGGAATTAAACATAAATACAATATTGATGAGGTAATTGCCTATGCGTTAAATCGGTTGCCGCCAATGTTTGCATCGACCGATGTTGGTTTGCAGTCCAAAAGACAAGAATGTATAGCCATGCAAGCCGATATTAATAAGGCAATTCGTCAAGCACTTTTAGGAGTGCGTCGCGATCCGTTACGAGAAGTTCAACCACTGGAAGATATTGAGTCAGCCAATGCTCCCTATGCTTTGCTCAACACTCAAGAGCTTCTTGGCTGGAAAAATCTGATGTGGGTTGATTTGCCCAAGGCGCTGGAGGACGAGCTAGAAAAAGCGATCGCGAAATATAATTCTGGCAACTTATCGCCGCGTATTGGTAAATATGGATCTTGGGGGCATCGACAAAATAATGCGATGTATCTTGGTAAATCTACGCAAAAATCCAGTGTTACCAACGAATTAAAACAAAAAGAATATGACTTTTATATACTCGAATCTAATCATCTTGTTCATTCTTTAGAACGACTGGTGATCAGAATGGCGCAAACCCGCGCACAAAGTTTTCCGCCGTCTGAGCTAAGGTTTATTCGCCTCGAAGATGTACTAGCAAAAACTTTAAATCGTCTGCCATCTCTATACGCCACATCAGCTAAGGGGATTGGTCACCTGCGTTATTATGCACAGATGAATATTGGTTCTGAGGTTGCCATCATTGTCCATGAGTCGATGCTAGAAGTCCGTAATACCAGTTATCAAAGAATCGATCCTTTGATGTTTTCTAAAATTCGCTATGAGCGAGAACAAGCGATCGCAAAAGTTAGGAAGTTACTGCTCGATCAGGAAGTGAAGTGGCAAAATCTGAGCGAAGTTGTCTCTAATTCTCTAGAGCTTGCAAAATCGGGAAAAGTCTGTTGGGAGCGATCGCAAAATTAGGCGATCGCTCAAAAAAAAGGTGATGCTTTGCATCACCTTTTTTTGGGTTTAGGCATCGTAAACAACTTCAACTATTTCTAGTTCTTGTTTTGTGCCGACAAAGGGATTGTCTTCAGTAAGAAACAGCATACAGTGGCATTCTTTGCGTTCGCGCATCGGTACACAAGGACAGTTCCAGTAGGTATCCTTGACCTCAGCTTCCTTGTCTTCATAGTAACGACAAGGACAAAGGGGAGAGCCAAGCTCTTCTTTGTGTTTGGCTAAGCCTTCAATGACAGCATTGGTAACGCCAGGATCGACACAAAAGAATGTGCCTGTATTTTTAGCATACTTTTCGGAAAACTTTCGCATTGCCTCGAAACTTTTGGAGGAAGCTTTATTTTTCCCCCGATCTGACTCTGGGTTAAGGGACATAATCTAACAAAATTTTTAAAAAACTATTAATTACTACCTATAGCACGAAACCGCCACACCGCCTGAACTCAAACAGCAAAAAGAGAAGTAGCGCAAAGCGCCACTTCTCTTTTTGCTGTTTGTTATAAAACTAAAAGAGGGTAGCGGCGTGGAGCGCCGCTACCCTCTTTTGGTTTTTGATTTGTCCTAATACAAGTGGCGACAGCTATATTTGTTGTTTAACAAACAAGAACATTTCCAAGAAAGAAAATACCCTTTAAAATGCCCATGTCGGACTTACCCCCTTTAATTCCCCATTGGAAAGGGGGAAGACCAGAAATCTTGTTCCCTCCCCTTTGCAATGAGAGGGTTAGGGTGGGGTAAATTCTTTGCTAGAAATCTCCTAAGAACTTTTGCTAAGGTAGAGACAGAAAAAATTAATGCTTTGTTTGTAATGCCGTATTTGGTGAGTGTATGGCGATTAGAGTTAACTTT
The DNA here is from genome assembly GCA_041687725.1 of Pseudanabaena sp. GTDB lineage: Bacteria > Cyanobacteriota > Cyanobacteriia > Pseudanabaenales > Pseudanabaenaceae > Pseudanabaena. Next base: position 23,042 of record JBDNJN010000245.1, on the reverse strand, counting down.
TGTATTGGTATCGCGATCGCCTTAAGCATTATTAGCGCGATCGCCTATAGCCCTGCGGCGCGATCAAATGATGCTGGTAATGAAAAGCTAGGTACAGTGCGAACATTACCCAGCTTGCAAACAAGGGCGCGTCCACCATTACAGCCAGAGACTTTGCATGTCGGCATGTTGGAGACGCAGTTTTTTGAATATGCCAAGGATAATAACTGGGCGGCGATCGCTACAATTCATCGCGATCAATTCACAATGCATAAGCTGCAACCAGGCGGCGAAGGTTTGTATGCGCTACCCGATCGCCAGTTAGTTTATGTCAGAGGTTTTATCGCCAATATTTATTTTGAAAGCGATCGCTTAGTTGGGATGCGATTAACTGCCGATAACCGCGATCGCGCTCTTACCGTACCAGAGTTGTTAACCCTAGTACGCGCTTGGTTTCCTGATGATGTGCTAAGTGTGATCTATCAAGTTGCGCCATCTGATTCGCGCAAGAGCGTAGTTGAAACGCTAATTGGTACAATACCAAAAGCTTTTGAACAGGATCTAGGAAAAGCGAGCTTACCTTTTTGTCGAGCGATCGTCTTTCCTGCCCCTGTTCCTGTAAATACATTATCAACCTGTAATCCAAACACATAGAGAGAGCGCTTTGCGTTCTCTCTATGTGGATTGCAGACAAGGGGCTTAAGCCCCTTGTTAATAAATCTACCGCAAACAAGGGGCTTAAGCCCCTTGTTAATAAATCTACTGATGACAATTTTCTATGCAAAAACGAATTCTATCTGGTGTACAACCAACTGGCCATCTACATATTGGCAATTATTTGGGGGCAATTCGTAACTGGGTAGAGACTCAGGCTGATTACGAAAATTTCTTTTGTGTTGTCGATCTGCACGCGATTACGGTTCCTCACGATCCGAAAACTTTGGCTAGCAATACTCGCGATATTGCGGCGTTGTATATCGCCTGTGGCATTGATCCCAGTATTTCCACAATTTTTGTGCAGTCCCATGTTTCGGCACATGCTGAACTAACATGGCTGCTCAATTGCGTCACGCCGCTTAATTGGTTGGAACGGATGATCCAATTTAAGGAAAAAGCGGTTAAGCAAGGCGAAAATGTCAGCGTGGGTTTGCTAGATTATCCTGTGCTGATGGCGGCGGATATTTTGTTATATCAAGCGGATTTAGTGCCTGTTGGTGAAGATCAGAAACAGCATTTAGAACTAACGCGAGATGTGGCGGGACGATTTAACGATCAATTTCAGCCAGTTTTCAAAGTGCCTAATCCATTGATTCGCAAAGAAGGGGCGCGGGTGATGAGTCTCACCGATGGCACGAAAAAAATGTCTAAGTCTGATCCTTCAGAAATGAGTCGGATTCATTTGCTAGACAAGCCCGATGAAATCACCAAGAAAATTAAAAAATGTAAAACCGATACGATTCGTGAATTAGAGTTTGATCATAGCGATCGCCCTGAAGCGCATAATTTACTTGGGCTATACGCAATTTTTGCGAATAAAACCAAGGAACAAGTACAGGTTGAGGCTGCGACATGGCGCGGTTGGGGCGATTTTAAAATAGTATTGACTGATGCGGCGATCGCGCATCTTGAGCCAATTCAATCTAAGTATGATGAAGTAATCAAAGAGTCTGGCTATCTTGATCGCGTATTACACGATGGTCGTGAGAAAGCGGCGGAGACCGCTTTTAAAACTTTAAAGGCTGTCAAAGATGCGATGGGTTATTTGCCACTTTAAAGTTATTCCCAAAACTTAACAGTTAGCATTGCTTCAATCTCAGCGTTAAACTGCCATGTATCAGGGAAATTAGTCTGATCGTATTCAGTTTTTACCAGTTCTAAAGCAGTATCAAATGACTCATCAAACGACTGCAAGAAATGACGTTTGAGACTTGGTGACTGTCTTATCAGTCTCCTAAGCTGGTCACGTTGGCTAATCATCGTAACTTCCCAGCCTCTATAACAGTCAGGCATATTGACATAGCATCGTTTAAGAATATGCTCAATCAATCTAATCAGCCTACTCTCGATCTCACGCTTGTTACTACCTGACAAACCTTCTAGCTCTTCTATTAAGTTTTCAACATCCAAGTTATCAAAGTCACCCGCTTTTAACTGGACGATCGCCATCTCTAACCACAAATCGAGATCGCGTTCGTACAAAGTCGGTTTTGGTGAAATTGCGATCGGCATTTTGATTGCGCTCCTGTAATTAGTGCTTGTACAACCTCTGTGTACAGCGCGTTGCGCCGACATAGAACCGAGATAATTTTTTGAAAGGGCCGCGAAGCGACACTTTCAAAAAATTATCTGGATCAATAGACTGTAGCTTAACTCGAACTGAGATTAATATGGGACGGCGATCGCCTTGACAACGTTAATTCGTGGTAATCGATCTTTAAATCCGCAGAGGATTTCCCATGAAATTGTGCCTAATAAACTAGCCCAATCATCAGCCGTATTTTCTGAAGCACCGCCTAAAAATGTGACCACATCACCGACATGCACATTAGGAATATGGGTAACATCGATCGCACATTGATCCATCGTAATTGTGCCGATCTGAGCAACTTTTTGATCGTTGACCGATACCCGAATCCGATTCGATAAACCGCGTGGAATGCCGTCGGCATAACCGATCGCTACAGTTGCTATGGTCATGTCCTGCGGCGCGATGAACGATCGCCCATAACTAACACTTGTGCCTGCGGTAATTTCTTTGACTTGGGTGATCCGTGCTTTGACTGTGAGCGCTGGACGCAAATCGATAATACTTTTAAGATGAGGCGCGGGATAGAGTCCGTAAATACCTAAACCTGTTCGCACGATGTCGTAATGGATATGGCGATCGCCGAGCATTGCTGCCGTGTTGCAAATGTGAATACGTGGCGGATAAATCCCTTCAGTTTGCAGATCGGCGATCACTTGCTCAAATCTTTGGGTTTGTAATTGCATAAAAGCGCGATCGCTGTCATCAGCAGTGGCAAAGTGCGAATAAACGCTCTTGATTTCTAAATTTGGTAAATGCTGCACGAGTTTGACAAAGGCGATCGCCTCTTGCCAGTTGACACCCAGCCGCGACATGCCCGTATCAATTGTGAGATGGACAGGAACATATTCCCCAATCGTGGATAGGACATCGTGATAAATCAGCGCTTGTTTAGGATTACAAATTGTCGGTTGTAAGCGATATTCGGCGATCGCCTTAACCTCATCCACGCCATTCGTTGCGCCCAAAACGACGATCGGCATTGTAATTCCTGCACGGCGTAACTGAATCCCTTCAGGAATCGTGGCAACCCCCAACCATGACGCGCCAGCCGCGATCGCGGTTTGACTAACATCGATCGCACCATGACCATAGGCATCAGCTTTGACGATCGCCATTAACTCAGTCGGTGCAGTCAGCAAAGACTTTAATTGCTGCACATTATGACTAATTGCCGACAGATCGACTTCGACCCACGCACGATGGTTTTGCTTGAGCATGACAACGCAATCCTCACAGGATATTGGTTTTCGCAACTTAATATAGCAATCAGGAGTCATTTGTAAACATGCAAGGGGCTTAAGCCGCTTGTCTGCTTATATAGCAAGGGGCTTAAGCCCCTTGTCTGCTTATATAGCAAGGGGCTTAAGCCCCTTGTTCGCTTATATAGCAAGGGGCTTAAGCCCCTTGTTATGGGCTTTAACTCCCACGATTCATTCCTGATTGCTATAAAATATTAAACTTGATTCGGCAAAAAGACGCTTGATATTAGCTCGAATTCTGTAACAAACTCAAGATAGCCGTTATTGCAACTAGGTTTCATGCTTAAAAACTCGCAAAATTCCCCACAATATATCTTGAAGAGTTTCTGGCAAACTTTGCGATCGCGCAAACGTTTTTTGTCATTTATTTTTATCGTAACTTTTACGATCACCCTATTTTTACATAGTCTTATTCCTGCGTTTATGGGCGACGATCAGGCGATCGCACAAATAAAACCCCAAATCTTAAATAAGCCAGTAATCCCCCAAATTAGCCAGCCGACTATAGACAAGCGCCAAGAGATTCGCGGCGTATGGCTTACCAATAATGACTTTACGATGTTTAGCGATCGCAAACAGCTTGGCGAAGCTTTACAACAACTTAAGGAGCTAAATTTCAATACAATTTATCCCGTTGTTTGGAACTCAGGTTATGTGATGTTTCCGAGCGAAGTTGCCAAAGATGCAGGAATTCAACCCTTTGTCTATCGTGGATCGGAAGGGCAAGATATTGTCGCTGATATTATCGCGCAAGCTCATCAAAATGATTTATTAGTGATGCCTTGGTTTGAGTTTGGCTTCATGGCTCCACCAACTTCCGAGCTAACAGTGAGTCATCCCGACTGGCTCACGCAAGAACGTGACGGCGATCGCACCTCAATATCTGCCGCAGGTGAAGTTGCATGGCTCAATCCTTTCCATCCTGAAGTTCAGAAATTTCTCACGGAGCTAGTACTAGAAGCAGTTTCTAATTACGATCTCGATGGCATTCAGTTTGATGATCACACCAGTCTTCCCAAGACTTTTGGCTACGATCGCTACACCCTTAATCTTTATCGCCAAGAGACGAAAAAAGATGCTCCCGCCAACGTTAACGATCCTAATTGGGTAAAATGGCGAGCTAACAAGATTACGGCTTTTATGGCAAAACTAAATAAAGCGGTGAAGCAAAGAAAGCCTAATGTGATTTTTTCAGTATCTCCCAACTATTACGATTTTGCCTATAAAGAGCAACTACAAGACTGGCTGAGTTGGGTGCGTCAAGGTATTGTTAATGAATTAATTGTGCAGGTGTATCGCTCTGACCTCGATGATTTTCTTTCTCAAATTAGCCGCCCCGAAATTATCGAAGTCCAAAATAAAATCTCTACAGGGATCGGCATTTTGTCTGGACTGCGTAATAGCAATATACCGATGTCTAGAGTTTATTCCCAAGTTATCACAGCCCAAGAACGCGGCTTAGGAATCTCTTTTTTCTATTACAAAAGTTTATGGGGCTATGGGCCAGAATCGGCTAGCGATCGCCAAAAAGAGTTGCAATATCTATTTCGTAGCCCTGCGCCAAGACTGGCGGTTAGAAATTAATTGCGAAACAAATCAATATATTTTTGGGCGATCGCCACAGGGTCGTAGGCTTGTCTAATTTTTTGAATTGTGGCGATCGTTGGTAAATAGCGATCGCGATTAGTCAACATATCCGTCAGGCGATCGCCCCATTCATTCACATCCATCGGATTTTCTACATATTCAGCTAAATTCATGGTTACTTCTGGGATCGCCGTGCAGCCTGTGGTTAAAACTGGTAACCCCATTCCTAACGCTTCAACGGGCGGCATTCCAAAGCCTTCAAATACTGATGGGAATGCAAATAGCGCTGCGTGATGATAATACCAAGCCAATTCGCGATCGCTAATGTAGCCCGTAACATACACACGATTTTCTAATCCCAATTCCTTCACTAATTGAGGAATATCATCACAGCGATCGCGCCGCATTCCCAGCAGCGAATCAGGTAACTGCCCCACTAAAACTAACTTTACTTCACTTAAATAGTTCGGTAACTTTACAAATGCTTTAACCAAAGTAGCAAGATTTTTATGTTGATAGTGATTAGCAACAGAAAGAATAAATGGCTGATTAGCTAGCAATTTATTAGATGTTTTGATACTGTTTACATCTAATATCTCTAACCTATTCCACAAGATTGGTATGTGAATTACTATTGGCAGATGAGGTGATTGATAACTTGTCTGTATATCTCGTTTTGCGAATTCAGAAATAGTTACAGTTGTGTTTGCGTTAGCTAATGTAATTTGATGAGCTATTCGTAGCCAGAGCTTCTTATACCAAGAGAAAAGTTCAGGAAAATGTAAATAATTAAGATCGTAAATAATTGTGGCGCAGGGTGATTTAAGGAGCGATCGCCATGTCGTGAAATAATTAGTATTAATTAGTCCGTCCAGTTTATATCTATTCACAATCATCGGTAATTGCCAAGCTTCACTTACAAAACGATTGCCAATTATTTTGACAGGGATAATATTCAGAGATGCTCCCAAATCCAAATCTTTAAGCCATTGCACTAACGCATAATTGATAAACACATATAAATCTATATTTGGAATTTTGGATAAACCAGTTAACAATCCTTTTAATACAAATTCTGCGCCACCGACTTGACTCGGTTTAAGAAATAAACTATTTACGCCAATCCGCATTTTTTGCTTTCGCCTCAATCATCATTGTAATAATATCTTTCATTTCGTGTTTAGCTTGCCATCCTAGTTTTTGTTTAGCTTTTTCGGGATCGCCGTAGCTTTTCATGATTTCAGAGGGACGAAATAGGCTTTGATCGATTACTACGCGATCGCTAGCCTCGATACCAAAATAAGCAAATCCTGCTTCTACGAATTTCTGAAGGCTATTACTTTGACCTGTCGCAATCACATAATCATCTGGCTCTGGTTGCTGCAACATCAAATACATCGCTTCAACATAGTCATCAGCCCATCCCCAATCTCGTTGAATATTAGTATTACCTAATATTAATTGTTCAGAACTGCCATCAGCAATGCGACAAATTGCCGAAATAATTTTTTGGGTGACAAATCGCTCTGGTCTTAACGGTGAGTCATGATTAAATAAAATTCCTGAACAAGCAAAAATATTATAAGCTTCTCGATAATTTGCTACTTCCCAAAATGATGCAGATTTGGCGACTGCATAGGGACTACGCGGACGAAATGGGGTTGATTCATTCGCAGGAAACTCACCAGTATCGCCAAAGCATTCACTAGAGCCAGCGTTGTAAAACTTAATTGGGGCTTTGGTAAAACGGATTGCTTCTAATAAATTTAAAGTACCTGTGGCAATGCTTTCCAAAGTTTCTACGGGTTGAGCAAAAGACAATCCGACTGAAGTTTGTCCAGCCAAATTATAAATTTCATCAGGTTCTGTTTTGATTAATACTTGCAAGACGCTGCGAAAGTCATTAAGAGCCATTGACTCTAGTTTTACTTTGTTTCTAATTCCTAAAGTTTCTAAATTCCGAAACGATGAAGCCTCGGCATCTCTAGAAGTGCCGTATACAGTATGTCCTTTGTTTAATAATAGTGAAGCTAGGTAGGCTCCATCCTGTCCTGAGATGCCGCAAATTAGTGATTTTTTCATGTATTTTGTATTGTTTCTGTTATTTACTATTCTTAAATATAACTGCCTGCAATGCTGCCCCTAATCCTACAATAGGTACAACTTGATATATAAAGTTAACAATTGATGGGAAAGGTTGAACCCAGCTTTCTGTCGCTTTTATTGTATAAGGTGCATTACTAAACACTTTAAATTTAGTTATCTCCGCAGTTTTTAGGGCATATTTAAGCGAGTAGATATCAAAATAAGTAATGTGTTCGGGTGGAATAATATGTGACCATTTTTTACCTCTAATCTTTGCACCTAAGCTTCCAGTGTTAGGTGTTTCAATAAATGCTATTCCATCAGGTTTTAGGAGCTTTTTAATTATTTCTAAAGTCGGAATAGGATCGATTAGATGCTCAATGACGTGATAGATAGTGATTACATCAAAAGAATTTTCTGGAAGATCTAAAGATAAAATATCTCCAACTAAAACATGATTTCCTAGTATTTGATTGGCGCGATCGCTTGCTTTAACAGAAATTTCTGTACCTGTAATTTGCCATCCATCATTCATTGCTAGATACAATAAATCGCCAATACCGCAACCAATATCTAAAAATGTTTTATTTGATTTTTTTAATAGATTTGGTTGATATTTAGTGATTATTTTTTTTAATTCTCGATATCTATTCTTTACAAAATCTTGGCTAGACATGATGCTTTGTTCATAGTCTTGGCGATAGGATTGCTGATCGTAAAAATCAGTTAATTGTTTTGGGGTTGGGCGAGGAATATAAAATACTAATTGACAATTTTGACAAGTTAAAAGCTTTCCTTGGTCTAGAGTATATAAAATTTTATGGTTGGTCTGTTGGCAAACAGGACAGTCATACATGTCTAAATTCATACTTAAATTCATAGTTTTATCTGAACTAATTCTTGCAGCTTACGACTTATTCGTGACCATAGACTAAACATTTTTCTGTAGGTAAAGTTATCAGCTTGGGTATCGCGAATGATAAAAGGTGGATGTTGTAGAGGAAACTGCATAGTTTCGACTAGCATATTTGCAAATGGGCTATTTTGATTTTTGGTATGTGTACTTGCGTCATTGTCAAACCCAATATTAGAGACTAAATTCACATTAGGCAGAATTGTCAAACCATTTTGTAACCAACAAGCTAGAGTCCATTGATAATCCCAAGTATCGATTTTACCTATATAGGCTTCCTGAAATTTATGATGCCAATATCTTGCTATAAATGGATTTTGGAAGATATCATTTAACCAATGGCGATCGCGGATAGTTTCCCACAGTTTCATTTCGACATCATAATGCTGCCAAGCTCGCCGCCAAGTTGCCCAACCCCAGCAATGGTTATACAAAGAGAAATAATAACTGTAATTAGTTCTTTGCTTGCTAAATTGAAAGTTATCACCAGAAATTGTAAAGATTCTTTGATCATCTCTATACTTGTTTAATAATTCTTCACAAAATTCAAAAAATGAAGGATGTGGTAAACAATCATCTTCTATAATAATTGCTTCTTCGACCTGACTAAATACCCAATCTAGTCCAGTTGAAATTCTTTTTTTACAACCCAAATTAATGTTTGAATAATTAGTCGATAATTCGCATTCCCAATCAATTAGATCAATTATTTTTCGCACTTGCTGGCATTTTTCTGGTTCGCCTTCTTTATGATTTCTTGCCCCATCAGCAATAACAAAAAGCTGGGCTGGTTTTATTTCACGAATTCGATTAAATACTTTGAGTGTAGTATCTGGGCGATTAAATATAATAAAAGTAATGGGAGTTTTTAATAAATATTTATTCTTCTGCATATTGATGTAAAGCTCCCAATCCGTGTTCTGGTTGATGTTTAGATTTTGGCTGAAAATTAAATTCTCTATGAAAGAAAAAGGATGTTGTTAGGGTATAGCCATTAATTGCACTAAACCCAGTCATATCAACTTCAATGAGATTACATGAACGCAAAAAACTAGATGTCTTTACCCACCAATCAGAATTGTCTAATATAATTAATCCACCTTTACGAAGTTTTTTAACTGCAATCTGAGCACACTTGTATCGGCTAAAATTACCGTCAATAATAATTACATCAAAATCTTCTTGATAACTCAAGATGTGGTTTATATATAATTCTTCACTTTGAACTAAATTGACATTTAAATTTGTAAAATGGTTGCTATGACAAACTTTTTTGTGCCATTCTTGATTCTCTTCAACACTGATTACTGACTTAGAAATACTAGCCCAAAAAAGACTTGAATTTCCCGAGCCGTACTCAAAAACTTTTTTTTGCGAAAAATCTAATTGCTTGATATATTCAATAGCTGGATATGTATACCAAGGAATGGGTAAACTTTTATTATCGATCGCCGAATATTTAAAGGTTGATACGAGGTGACCATAATCGAATTCTAAAATCTTTAAACAAGCTAAAGCACTGCCCAAAGATCTTGGTGGTATATTTCTAAGAATCTTATCAATGATTGACATAAATTTAATTTAAAAAGATAAATTTCAAGTTATTAAATTTATTTTTGAAGCTTTTTTTAAAATTTGCTATTAAAGAAATTCAATGAAGTGAATTATAGATTAGGTTAAAGCCTTAGTTAAAGATATCATAAATCTCATAAAATCCAATAAAAACTTAGGACAGTAAGCTGTAATTGTCATTTTAAAGAAACTCAAAAAATTAAGTTGTGGTTTAAATTCTTTCCATGGAGTTAACTTTAAATAATTAAAGTATTCATGTCTATAAGGATGGCTACTAATATAATGCCATGGCTTATGAGATGAGGTATAGTGAATAATCGAAGGATTATCTCTAGCAACAATAAAATCTTTTCTCTGTCTGAATTGGTTATAAATTTTACTTTCAAAAAAATAAGTTTGCTGATTCCATTTTAATTCTAATGGCAACCATTTTCCGCAAAGAACTGAATTCAAAGAATCTTGATCCCACATTTGAATTTTGTCTTGATTCTCTTCTATAAAGTCTATGACTTTCTCCATAATATTTTCTTCACGCCATTTAGAAAGATTAATCAATAGCAGACCAGAGCAAAAATACAATGAGTTTTTAGGCATATTTAAGTCTGCATATCTATCACCACAGCTTAAAGCCTCAACCGCAGCAACAAAATAATTTGCTATATCTTTATCCCATACTTCTCTTATATCATCTTTGACAATCATATCTGCATCCAAATATAAAACCTTATTAATAGAATAATCAAATAATAAAGGCATTGAAATTCTGTAATAGATGGTGTGTGTAAAGTGGTGACTAACTGGAAATTTTTGGTAAATACTTTTTTCAACAATTAAATAATTAATGTTTAAATGATATTTATCCTTAATAAAGTTAGTAAGTTTGGTTTTATTATCAAAATTTATGCCCCCGTCAATCACATTAATTCTAATATCATTTTGTCGAGATGTATTCTCTAATAAAGAGCATAGCATTACACCTAAATGCTGAATATAATTATCATCACAAGCGGTAACAATTTCTATTACTTCTGTCATTTTTAAGAATGTTTGAATAAATACAATTTAATTCTAAGAAAATTTATTTTGAATAATGAATTTAATCCATGCTTCAAAGTAGCCATAAGCTTCGCCAATATTAATAATTATCCATGCAAATAGGTAAATCTTAATTTTTTTTAGCCAAGGTATTAACTTTGGATCGAAGGATAATATTTTCCAATAGGGCGATCGAGGAGTCAAGATAATTTTAATACATCGTAGAGGATGTTTCCATCCAAAATTGCCAGCCCATTTAGGATTATTCTGGCACAGAATAAAAGTTCCCTTACCATTTCGTCTGGACTTTTTCCACATTTCCGCAAAAGTTACTCTCGGAGGATGCCACACGATGCAATTTTCAGCATAAGCAACTGAGATATTTACTTTAGCCGCTCTCAGCCCAAATTCCATATCCTCCATTTCAAAGTAATCTTGATTAAATAATCCAATGCGATCAAATACTTGTCGTTTAATAATTAAATTAGGGGTCATACAAGCACCTACTTCTTTTATAGCGCATTCTTGGTTGTAGCAAAATAAAGCCTCGATTAAAGAATAGATTGAACTATAGGGAAAAAGTGGTCTGATGATTATTTTTCCACCTACGCGATCGCTTCCAGTATTCTCCATACATTGAATACCTTGTCTGAGCCAATCTGGTTCAGGAATACAATCACCATCTATAAATGCAATTATGTCACCTTTTGCAAGGGCAATACCTTTATTTCGAGTTGCCGCAGCACTTTGAATATCTGTTTGATAAGTAAGAATAACATTAGAAAACTTTTTAGCAATTTGATCAGAACTATCTTTTGAGTTATTGTCAACAACAATAATTTCAATTTCGCCTTTATAGTCTTGCTGACTTAAAATAGTTAATGTTTCTTCCAAATTAGTGGCGCAATTATGAACTGGAATAATAACACTAACTGTGTATTGATTTTGCATGATTAATCCATAGCTATTTAGCCATAATAGTTAAGATATCTTAATACTGATTGAGAGTGATTTTTCTTTTAATTCTTGATATTAGTTCACGCATTGATAAAGGTAAAAATCTAAGAATTGTTATCAATATAATCGGAATAAAATATTGCCTTCCGTAATAAATTATAAATGTTAATATACCTAATAACGAGCCATATTCTGATAGGTGGTAAGCAAACCATGCTCGCCAGCTTAATAATGACTGGGGTATGAATACAAGTTTAGCAATTTCCCAAGGAGAACCTTTTTGAAATAACCATTGCTCAGGGTCGAGAGGAGAACGATCTGAGCAATGGTTAACAATAAAATGTTGATTACTTACATAGATAGTAAATCCTTTCTTTTGGGCGATAGTTAAATAAATGAAATCCCCCAAATAATGAGGATATAAATTGCCTTTTGGATATCCAATTATGTCTACAATAGTCTTAGGGAGGCAAACTAAGTTCCCGCCTAATAAGTCACATTCTAATATTTTATCTTGAGGACAATTTATTAATTCAAATAAAGGAGTATTAAAATATCTAAATACTTGACGATTTTTACGAAGTCCTCCAAAAGCAATTTGATGATAATCTTCGGATTGATACCCTTGATACCCAATAATAGTATTCGTGTTTTCCTTGCAAAAAATAACTAAGTCATTGATCGCTTGTTTTGCTGCTAAACAATCATCATTTAACCAAATAAAATATTCTGCTCCCTGCTTATAGGCATATTCCATTCCCATTGCGATCGCACCTGTCCACCACATATTTCCATCACCCATCAATATAATGACATCTGGGTAAAGAGATCTAATGACTTCACTCGTACCATCTGTTGAACCGTCATCAACAACAATGACGTGATACCTATCCATATCAAAATTTTCAACAAGATTATTCAAGCAGTTGATAGTAATATCTTTTCGATTATGGACAGGAATAATTATGTAAACATTTTCTTTATTCATTTTGGTTTAGCTACTATTTTAAACTAGCTATTTAAATTATTATTTCACTACACCAAATTTCACAAATAAAACTCTCCATTGCATAATATAAATGCTTAACAGGCGTATCCAAAAACTTCTCCACCTCCGCAAAATCAACGATCGCATCAAAATTTTTCTTAATCTCCGCCCGACCCATCCCCAAAATCGCGCCATTCAGAAATATATTTTCCCGTCCCGTTAACTCAGGATGAAACCCAGTCCCCACCTCCAATAAACTCGCCACCCGCCCCTTAATCGATACTCTTCCTGAAGTTGGCTCAGTAATCCGACTGAGGATTTTTAAAAGCGTTGACTTACCCGCACCATTACGCCCGATGATCCCAACGCGATCGCCTTGCTTAATCTCAAACGACACATCCTTAAGCGCCCAAAAATCCTCATGAGTTGGATCTTCAACCTTGCCATTACGACTAAATAAATTACCAAAGGACTTAACTTTGTCAGCGATCACATCGCGCAGTGCGACATAGCGCTCCTGCCTCTGATGCCCAATCACATAGCGTTTACTAAGATTTTCAACTCGAATTACTGTATCAGACATATTTAACTAAATTTTGTTACAAAGTCTTTAGGGGTTAAAACTTCTATTCCTTCAAAATTATTAAGAACCAATAAATCTTCATCTCCCGTTATTATCACACCAGCTTTACCGTTAATTGCCAACTCTATGAACTTATCATCTTTGCGATCGCGGCACACTTTAATATTTTCAATAATTTCTATTTTTTGAGCAATAATCTCTAATTTGCGAATAAACTCCTTTCTTTCCTCAACTGAAACATACTTGTCAAACTTTCGCCGTTCAAAGACAGTTGTTAATTCCTGTAAAGTTTCCTCAGAAATTAATAATATTCCTTTTTCTAATGCGAGTCTAAATGCTTGAGCAGGAATAGAACTAGGCAAAAGCAATCGACTTATTAAGATATTGTTGTCAATGACAAAATATGGTTTAGTCATTTGTCAAAATATCAAAAAGTTTTTCTTCTGTTAATCCTTTTTCCTGTGCCTTTTGTCCTACCTGATCGCAAAAATATTGAAAATCCCTGATGTTATTAGATAGAATTTTTTGATATTCCTTCATTGAAAGTACAATAGCCACCTCCTCTTGCTCTTGGGAAATAATAACAGGTTCTTGTTTAACTATTTCTAAGATAGTAGATAAATTATTAAAACTTGAACTTGATGATAAATATTGCATAACTTTAATTCTCGGACTCATAAATTAAGTGCGCTGGATCTTCAAATTTTTGTAAATGGTGAAAAATTCTTTGCTTTAACGACCTTGCACCATTAGCGATCGCATCCCGCAAAGTCGTATAGCGCTCCTGTCTCTGATGTCCAATCACATAGCGCTTACTAAGATTTTCAACTCGAATTACTGTATCAGACATTTTAAAATTATATCTAAAAATGGATATCTCGCTCCAAGACATCCCTAATTCCATAAGGACAAACCTCTGGAAATTGTAAGCCTGTCTCTCTAAAAGCATCCGCACAGGCTACCACATACATTTTATGCAACCATTCATCGACTAAATAGCGCTGTAAGCTAGGACTATCTGCCAAATACAGCGAAATATTCGCTCGCTCCCGTTGAATAGTTCCCGCCCAACTCCGCGATCTTTTTTGTGGTTGATAGTCCCACTTTAGCAAGTGATGCACGATTAAACGTAGGCTGCTCAACAGGCGATCGCGTTCCCGCTTTGACAAATCACGCACCTCTTCAACTAAATTTTCAATATCTAATTCCCCAAAACGTCCCGCCGCGATCAGATCTGCCATCTGTTCTGCCCAGAGTCCATAGTCTCGTTCGTACAAAGCTGTCATCTTACTCACCTTCTAATAAATTAATATCTCGATTCAGCGCCTCGCTAATTACATACGGGCAGTCAATGGGCATATCTAAGCCCGTCTCACCGATCGCATCCAAACGACCAGTTTCATAAACTTGACCTAAATATTCATCAGTTAAATAGCGCTTTAGGCTTGGACTATCTCGCAAATATTTCTTGATATTCAGTCGTTCTCGTTGAATGGTAACTTGCCAACTTCTCGATCTTTTTTGTGGTTGATAGTCCCACTTGAGTAAATGCTGCACGATTAGACGCAAGCTATTCAATAGGCGATCGCGTTCCCGTTTCGACAAATCACGCACCTCTTCAACTAAATTTTCAATATCTAATTCCCCAAAACGTCCCGCCGCGATCAGATCTGCCATCTGTTCTGCCCAGAGTCCATAGTCTCGTTCGTACAAAGTTCTGCTCATGACTTACAAGCTTCTATAAAAAGGCGATTCTAAGTTTTGTATTCTCATATCGATTATATCCTGCAACGCCCAAAAATCCTCATGGGCAGGATCTTCAAACTTTTGGTTAGAGTTAAAAAATCTTTGCTTTAACCACCTTGTAGTATTTGCGATCGCATCGCGCAAAGTCATATTACCACCCGGCCTCTGATGCCCAATCGTATATCGCTTACTAAGATTTTCAACCCGAATTACTGTATCAGACATAGACTTAAACCAAATAGATCTGCACGAGTAGGCAATATAAACAGGTCAGCCGCAGAATAAGCAATCGACTTTAAGCGATCGCTGCTCCACCAGAAATATCAGATTGCATAATATGAAGTACTTTCACTGTTAAATCCCAAGAAAATCGTCAACATCAACTTGTCCTTGTTTTAAAATATTGTGTAAAGTACCCTCTTTTATTTCTCGATGATGGGGGATAGTGGTTTTCATTTTGGACTCTGGATTAAACCAAATTTCATGATCACCTTTGCCAGAACGATAAAATTCAAAACCTAATTTATGCAATTTTCGAGTTACTTCCTTATATGAAAATCCAGACAATTTACCCATTATTATCTACTCAAAATCAGGAGATATTCAAATTCTTTAGGAATAACCACAGAGATTGGTTTAGCTTCTGTTTTTTCATCTTCTAATTCCAGTAATAAAGGAACTAGATCAGCCGCGATCGCTAAAACCCCCTCGATTGTATCAGCCTCGGCAACCAGCCCTGAAACATCAAGACTTGTCGCGATAAAGTAATCTTTACCGTTTTCATTAAATTTTTCAATTTTCAGGCTAATTGAATGCTGCATAATTTTTTGTTAAATCCTTAGATTTATTAATCGTTCATAACTTAGTTTCATCTGACTCAATAGGCATTTCCTTTGATCAAATATCTGAGCAAACTAATCTGGTTGAATACCTAACGCTTTTAATTGAGCTAACAAACGCTCAACCCTTTCATGCTCCTGATCGGCACGTTGCCGCTCTTGATCGGCGCGATCGCATTCTCGATCGCCTCGTTGTTTTAACTCAAGTGTTGAGAGAAATTTCTGACCATTGCGATGGTAAATCTCCAGACTGTGATCACTAATCGCAAATCTAACTTGTAAGCAGGGACTTGTCCATGCTTGAAAATCTTCGATCACATTTAATCGATTGTCTTGTCGATGTAAACCATGCAGATCATTGCGATCGGGATCGTAAACATAATACTCTTCCACCCCGTAGCGATCGTAAAATTGCAGCTTTTTGGTCATTTCTTTTAACCTGTTGCCAGGGGACAGTATCTCAAATACCACCTGAGGCGCGATATTACCTTCATGCCACTGCTGATAAGAGCCGAGATCGCCTTTTGCGCGACCAAAAGCCACAAGTACATCAGGGGCTACGCGGATTTCAGGATGACCTTCGACTGGATACCACAGCAAATCGCCAGCGACAAAAACATCAGCAGATTCAGCAAATATTAGTTCTAAGTTTTCTTTGATCAAGACAATCCAACGAAATTGTTGAGTATTATCTGCCATTGGCTGTCCGTCACTGTCGGGATAGATAATATTTGGGGCTGTGCGTATAGGTGAAGTCGTCATCTTTGCAATCCTATAATCAAATTTATGAGACTGTCCAGAAATCTGGATTCATAATCTCTTCTAACGAAAATGGACAACTCTCTGGAAAATTATCATCGGGTAAATCTGTCTCCGCGATCGCAAAATCCCTAGCCTCAGACCAACTTTCTGCCAGAGCCTCATCTAGCCTCGACTTCAATCCAGGATTACGACGGAGGAGCTTATCGATAGATGTCCTTTGCACACGGATCGTCGCTCGCCAGCTATTAGAACGCCGCCAATGTTGCACTTGCCATTTGAGCAAATGAGCAACTAACTGCATTAAGCGAGATTCTAACTGATCGTAATGACGATTACCCAAATCTGTTAGCTCCTCAATGAGATGCGGTAGGTCTAACCGATCAAACTGTCCTTGGCGGAGGATATTTGATTGCTGATGCGCCCATGTATAAAAATCTTGCTCATAAAGCATATTATTTATGGTTTTAAATATTCCCGAAACACTTATAGAGCCTATTACTTTTGAAAGCCCGACACCTATAGTTTTACAAATAGTTGCCTAGTAAAAGTTTAACCTATACGCTCAAGCGTTAAGATATTAGTTGCTTCGTAGATGCGATTTCTGGGTCTTCCAAATCAATGGCTGTTAAACTTGCGCTGGATGATAAACAAGAAATACTTCGCCTCTATCGTCAGTCCGATGCGACGACGACTCAGTTGGCGAAACAGTTTGGCATTAGTACGAGTACAGTCTTGCGACTGCTACAAGAGCTAATCCCTGCTGATGAGTATCGAATATTGGTGAGTCACAAAAAGGCTGAAGGGAAAAGAGGATCGCGAATAAATTACGATACTAGCGGATTTCAAGTAAATCAGCTTGCCTTGATAACCGATGATTTGCCATTGACTCTCGAAGATAGCAACCACAATTTTGACCAAGGTGATGAAACGGCGATCGCGATGGATGACATGGATGATACAGATGAAATCCTAAATATGGTCGAAGCCAACCTCGATGACGAAGAACTAGACGAGGATGACGAAACTGAAGATGATCTGGTCGATGAGGACAATCTTGAGCATAGTGAAGATGATCTAGACGAAGATGATGCCGATGACGCTGGTTTGCCAATGTTTGAGGAGTTGCGTGGTAGTCATACGATCAGCGATCGCCTTGAGATCTTGCCCCTAGATCGGGCTGATTTGCCATCAATTTGCTACATCGTCGTCGATCGCATTGCCGAAATCATTACGCGCCCCCTCAAAGATTTTAAAGATCTCGGTGCAATCCCGCCTGAAGAGTCACTATCAAAAACAATTCCGATTTTTGACAATCATCGTGTGGCAAGGCGTTTCTCGCATCACAATCAGCGCGTGATTAAGTTTCCTAGCGATTTAATCCAGATTACGCGCCCCAAACTTGTCCAAAAAGGCATTACCCGCATTTTGTTTAGCGGACAGGTATATACACTGAACTAGATTTGAGCTAACGCCTTTGGCGTTAGGATATTTCCAAGAAAGAAAATACCCTGTAAAACACACAAATCTCAAAACCCCCTTTAATTCCCCCTTGCAAAGGGGGAAGACCAGAAATCTTTTCCCTCCCTGCAAGGCTATCGTGTACACACAAATCTCAAAACCCCCTTTAATTCCCCCTTGCAAAGGGGGAAGACCAGAAATCTTGTTCCCTCCCCTTTGCAAGGGGAGGGCTAGGGAGGGGTTATTGATAAGATTTTGGAAATTACCTTAGTTGTTTGTGTGTACAAAGTAGCTTGCAAAGGGGAAAGACCAAAAATCTTGTTCCCTCCCCTTTGCAAGGGGAGGGTTAGGGTGGGGTAAATTATTTGTTAGAAATCTCCTTAGCTCAACTCTAGATCGGAAATTTTGATATTGATAAAAACATCGTGTTAACGCTTTCTCCTGCGCGGCAAAAATTTTGGCAAATTGCCCATACCCCTGATCATGAAATGTCGATTGACCATTTGCTCGAAGGAGCTTTGGCGATCGCGTGGGAAGAATATCCGCGGATGGATCTGGGGCATTATCGCGAAATTTTTGATCGCATGATTAATGATTTGCAGCCTAGGCTTGCCAAGATTCACTACCCGCTCAAGGTGGTGCAAGAAATTAATCAATATTTATTTATCGAGCAAGGTTTTTGTGGTAACGATCGCGATTATTACGATCCGCGCAATAGCTTCATTACGGATGTACTAGAGCGGCGTTTGGGGATTCCCCTAACGCTATCACTGGTTTATATGCTGCTTGGCGATCGCCTTGGCTTTCCGATGGATGGGATTAGTTTCCCTGCCCATTTTATTATTCGTCCGCAGCATCCCGATCTAGAGATATTTATCGATCCTTATAACAAAGGCGAAATTTTATTTCCTGAAGATTGTGCGGCAAAGTTAAAGCAGCTATATGGCTATGACATCCCACTTCAGCCCGAATATCTCGAACCTGTCAGTATTCGCCGCATCTTAGATCGCTTACTTAATAATCTGAAGATGATCTATTTGCGCCGCCGTGAACCCGTCAAAGCATTGGCAGCGATCGAGCGATCTCTGATGCTAAATCCCGATGTGCCAACTCAATGTCGCGATCGCGGCTTAATTTGTTATCAACTAAATCGTCATACCGAAGCCATGATCGATCTCGAAAACTATTTGCAACAAGTTCCCTATGCCGAAGATGCTCGAATTATTCAGCAATTAATTGCGGAAATGAAGGATTAAGCATAATAAAACCGAAAAAGCTGTGCGTGCGCCACAGCTTTTTCAGTTTTAAGCTTTCTTTTGCCGAGATGCTTAAGATAGTGGTTTTAGGGCGATCGCCAATTTATTTTTGCCTTGCCAACCCGTATAGGCACTATAAACACATTGATCACCAATACTAAGATCGCCAATACTCACAAATACATGAGTTATTTGCAACGAATTTGTCCATGTCCAGAGCTTGATGTCATCTGGATAGGTTTTAATGATTTTTGCCTTGACAAAATTTTGGTTATTAGTTTCAGTGAGGTCAAGCGATCGCAACTTGGCAATCAATTGTGAAGCCGTATCAGTTGGGATCGGCGCGATCGCAGGATTGTCCCAAAACTGCTGCAAGGCGATCGCAACTCTAGGATGATTTTTGAGGACGGGATGACGCAAACCCTCTAAACGCACAAAAGTAGCATGGGCAAACTGCGAACAACCCACAGGCACAGTGCCATCAGTATTGTTGCCAATATCGCCCACAATCGAGATTGTGGGAATTTGCGCGGCGATCGCCTCAGCAATATCGCGGCGATTTGTGCCAAGCTCGCGAGCGATCAACGGAAACCAGCCAAAAGGATCGCATAATCTACCCAAATCAGAGCCGCCAACAGGTGAACTGACTAGGGCGAGGCTATGTACTTTTTGCCACCATTCAGGATGACGCTTTAAAACTTCGAGCCAGATTAGCCCACCCATCGAATGTCCCACGATTCGTAATGGTAAATCTGGATATTTAGCGATCGCCTCTGCCGCAATCTTTTCAACTTTAGCGATTAACGGTGCGATCGTGAGCCAAGTATCGATCCAGCCAAGATCGGGAACGTAGGTAGGCGTATTTGCTTTTGCCAGCGATCGGGCTAAGTAACTAATATCTTGAGAAGTATCTGCCCAGCCATGCTGGGCAAATAATATAAAATCTTGCTGCTCTTGCGAATTTTGCAAATATGACTTACTAGGCATTTTTTGATGATTATCGCCTAATTCTCACGCCTCGATACATGACTATATCTTCATCGTCAGATTTTTGATTAGGTTTAGAGTTGTTTTTTTGTTCAGATTTTGGAGTTGCGTTGACTTCTGAGCCATTTTGTAAACCACTCTCTCTAACTTGCAGAGACTCAGAACTAGCACCTAAGCTCCTCGCAATCTTTTCTAAAGGCTGCGAGATCAACGAACAACCGATTAATGCGGTGACTCTGGCGACTTCTGCCATTAAGTTTTCAGGCGATAGACGGGGCAGTATATCGGCTGCTCCACGTCTCAACGCCCAATTATGTTCGAGGTCTTTAATCTTTTCTTGCCTAGGATTAAACAAAACAACTTTGGTCGCTACCTTTTGCTTGGTTAGCCATTGACAAACCGATGATGACTGCAATGTTTCCGAACTAGGACTTTTAATCGCCATATCCACAATTAATAGATCGGGCAAGTTTTGGCGATCGCACTTTTCTAAATACTGAACTAAATCTAAGGAAATATTCTCCCAAATTACATCCAGTTGCTGAGTTGCCAAAGCTGTCTGCCACAATTCCCCTTGCGCTTGATCGGTATGCATCATTAAAACAGCTTTTTTTGTTTCAGCCATTGCTTTATCTGGTTCTCTCATCAAGATGAGTGACGAACTTTAAGTTTATCTTAAACAAAGCTTAACCGATCTGAGAAATGCATTTTGTACCGTAGTTAACCAAAAAATTGCAATGCGATTCACAGGCGATTTTTAGGCTTGCGTGTTATTCTGGAAATTAATCAGCTTTCTAAATTGCAGTTATGTCACCAGTAAAAGAAGTATCTTCAGCGATCGCGAGCATAGAATTAAGTCTCAATAGCGAATCTCTCAACGGTCATCATGGTCCGACTGTAGAAAGACCTTGGGGTACATTCACCACCCTCGAAGAAGGGCGCGGTTACAAAATTAAGCGCATTGAGGTGAAATCAGGGCATCGCCTGAGCCTGCAAATGCACCACCACCGCAGCGAACATTGGATCGTAGTTTCAGGGACTGCCAAAGTGACCTGCGGCGACCAAGAAACCATGATTAGCACCAACCAATCAACCTATGTCCCGAAATGCACGGCACATCGTCTGGAAAATTCAGGCATCATTCCGTTGATCATCATTGAAGTCCAGAACGGTGAATACCTAGGTGAAGATGATATTATTCGTTTTCAAGATGACTACTCCCGCCACGAAAAGAAATAAATAATAGACGGCGTAAGCGCCGCCAGATGGCGGCGCTTACTTATTTGTCATGGGTTGGGCGATCGCGTTTAAAATAGTTGAGGCAATCTAGAATCGTTTCAACGTGAATAAAATCCCTCCTTTTGATGTATCGCAGCAGTATCAACAAATTGGCGATCGCCTGAACAAAGCAGCTTTAGAAGTACTCGCATCGGGTCAATACATTGGCGGACAAACCGTAAGTCAGTTTGAGACTGAGTTTGCTAATTACATTGGATCAGCTATTGGCGGCTCAGCTATTGACTTAAATCATGGCATTGCTTGCAACTCAGGTACTGACGCTCTGTATTTAGCACTGCGAGCTTTGGACATTGGGGAAGGTGACGAAGTAATTACTTCACCGTTCACATTTTTTGCCAGTGCAGAAACAATTAGCATGGCGGGGGCAAAACCAGTATTTATCGATATTGAGGCGCATAGCTTCAATCTGAATGTGGATTTAATCGAAGCGGCGATCACCGATCGCACTAAGGCGATTATGCCCGTACATTTGTTTGGGCGATCGGCGGATATGACGGGGATAATGGCGATCGCCAAAAAACATAATCTCTATGTGATCGAAGACTGCGCTCAAGCAACAGGGGCAGCTTTTGATGGTCAAAAAGTTGGCAATATTGGCGATGTCGGTTGTTTTAGTTTTTATCCAACCAAAAATCTGGGAGGTTGTGGCGATGGTGGGATGATGACCACGCATAATCCTGAAGTTGCCGAGAAATTACGATGTTTGCGTGAACATGGTAGCCCTAAACGCTACTATCACGAATATATCGGTATGAACTCGCGCCTTGATGCAATGCAAGCAGCCTTATTGCAAGTAAAACTGCCCTATCTCGATCAATGGAATGCTCAACGCCGCGAAATCAGCGATCGCTATACAGATCTTCTCAAAGAAGCAAATATTCCCAATCTTGTATCTCCGCACCATTGTTCGGGCAGTGTCTGGAATCAGTACACAGTTTGCATTGGCGACGGTAAACGCGATTATGTGCAAGCGCAACTGCGAGAGCAAAATATCATCGCCATGATTTACTATCCTTTGCCCTTACATTTGCAATCTGTTTACAAAGATTTGGGCTACAAAAAGGGCGATTTCCCAATTACCGAAAATATCTGCGATCGGGTTTTATCTTTGCCCATGTTTCCTGAACTCAGCGAAGAACAACAACAACGAGTCGTCAGCACTTTAAAAAATATTCTTAAATAACTAAGCTATACCTCGTTCATTTTGAAAACCTAAGTTTTCAAAATGGACAAAAAGAAAAGGCTCAATAGATGTTTCGGGGAGTTGAAAGGATGGGAGGAAATAAGGTAAGGGACATGCGGGGAAATAAAGTACCAATTAATGAGGAGAAATTACAATGTCCCACTTTGGCAGAGTTGCAGAAGGTTGCCAAAAATCTTTGTACTGCTGCAAATCCTCAGGCGCGACTTTTATTTTCTTCTCGTAGAT
>JBDNJN010000244.1:0-9727 GCA_041687725.1 Pseudanabaena sp. | reverse complement strand
GTGTTAAGCTCACTATTGCAGCCATGGCAGAAATTGAAAAACAGCTTAAGCGTCTACCCGATCTTCAAAAATGGTTTGTTGAGATTTGCGGCAAATCAACCTAAGCTATGGGATCTATTATTTCTTGGTAGTCTCTAAGTTGTTTGTTAGCTTTTTTACATAAAGTTTCATAATTTTATCACTTAAATTACAGTGGCAATTGACTTGTATTTTTTAACTGGGATACCTTTTCTTTGATTGTAATGTGCGCGATTGCCTTTCACAAACCCAAAACTACTCCGATCTCAAACCAATCTAACCACAAGTGCGATCACCTCACATTCACCCACAACGATCTTAAGTTTTCTAGCACAGGTAAATAGATGGAAGGCGATCGCATTTTTACAAATTCCTGAATATAGCTATGTTACAAAAGCTATTTTGAAACGCTGGGCTGTTAATCATGATTATGTGACTCTATTTCAAAGAAAGAGATTTTGAAATGGTTGATTGTTTTTCCAGCGATAGGTACTGAAATCTCGATAATCTACAGATAGAATCCTACCGTGACCTAGTTCTTCGGCAAGTATGACAAGGGAGGCATCGGCTAAGAGTTGAAAGGGTGTTTTTTGATGTTTGTGCTTTAGGTTTTGATAGTAGGCATCAATGGCATTACGAAGAATATCGGATAGTTCCTGCTTGGTTTGCTGCTGGATATAGGTGAGTTTGTCAGTGGTTTCTAGATCTATTTGAGCGTTGATTTGTGACATTTCATTTTTATTTAGGATTGCTTTTATTGATAAAGTAGGCTGACTCGACTATATCAAACTGACTGGATAAGCCCGAACTGCTGCATCTACTGTGGCGATCGCCATATTATTTTGTAAGGCTTGACATATAAGCATCCTATCAAATGGATCGCGATGTATAGGTGGGAGTTTGGCTAGTTGAATCACACTTGCTTGATCGAGATCGAGGTTGAGAATTTGGTGGCGATCGCGTTGTTTTGGGAAATAGGTTTCAGGTGATTCTGGTAAAGGTAATTTGCCTAATTGATATTTAAGGATGGCTTCCCAAATTGAAACGACGCTCAAATATATCTCGTTATCTAAATCTTGAATATTATCCTGAACGTCTTTTGATAATTGCCGATCGCTACTAATGAACCACAAAAAAATATGCGTATCTAATAAAATCTTCATTTTCCTTCAAATGCGCTCAAAATGTCTTCTGGTAGCGGTGCGTCAAAGTCTTCGGGAACGATAAACTCGCCAGCACATAATCCAAATGGTCGTAACTGTTTGCGGCTATGTACTCTTGAGTTTGGTAACTTTTGATTTCTAAAAGGTTCTAAGGGCAGGATATCCGCATCCTTATCTAAGTCTTCGGCAAGAATCCGAATTAGCTTTAGCTTTTCTGATGGGGAGAGTTTTTGGGCGGCGGGGAGCATTTCGGCTAGTGTCATGATTATGTATCCCTATTTCAAAGATTTAGATTTTTAAGACTGCTTTTTGATCGCTTTGCAGAAATTTCATTAACCAGCGCGGCAAAGGAAGGGTTAATTTTCTGTAAGTTCAGATATTTTATGTTTGTTGTCTAGTTAGTTTAACTGGGCAACTCTATTCTTTGATTGTAATGTTTGTAAGGAGCGCTTGATGTCAGTCCCTAATTATTTACGCTCAAGTAATTGGATTAACTTTTGTAATTTTTTATAAGAATCCTCATCACCTCGCTGCTGAACGAGGAATGCTGCTATTTTAAAGTCTGCTAAACTACCTTGAATATCGCCTGATTGATATTTTGCAACACCGCGATTGGAATAAGCATTTGCATATTTTGAATTGAGTATAATTGCTCGGTCATAATCAATGATCGCTTCTTTTTTATCTCCTGATTGATATTTCACAATACCGCGATCATAATAAGCCACTGCATTTTTTGGGTCTAAAATAATTGCTTGATCATAGTCAGCTATCGCTCCTTTTACATCACCTAAAGTATATTTTGTAGCACCACGGTTGCCATAAGCCTTTGCTAACTTTGGATCGATCACGATTGATTGGTTGTAATCAGTGATAGCGCCTTTTAGATCACCAGACTCTGATTTTCTAATGCCACGATTGGTATAAGCTTCTGCATATTTCGGATCGAGAATTATTGCTTGGTCGTAGTCAGTGATAGCTCCTTTTATATCCCCTAAACTAGATTTTGCATTACCGCGATTGAAATAACTTTTTGTATATTTTGGATCGAGAATAATTGATTGGTCGTAATCAGTGATAGCTCCTTTTATATCCCCCAAACTGAATTTTACAATGCCTCGATTTCCATAAGCTTCTGCTATTTTTGGATCGATCTCAATTGATTGATCAAAGTCAGCAATTGCTCCTTTTTCATCACCAGACTGTGATTTTTTAGCACCACTATTAACTAATAAAGAAGCTTTTGCCTTACGCTCAAATTCGGGAGATGACATCATCTTATCGAAATCACTTTGTGGAGAACAACCTGTTGACGCAATTCCAATAATTAACATTCCCAATATTAATGTTTTCTTCATTTTTTTATATCTCCATTTCAACCAGTTTGATTATAACTACAATTTTTTCTAGCTCTTCTTTATTTCTACCTTGCTTCTGATAAATTCTTGCTATTTCTTTATAGCTAGAGATTGCATCTTTTTTATCTCCAAAACTATATTGTAATGATCCAAGCTTTTCGTATGCCTGATCATAATCTGGATTAAGCTTTATAGCTTCTTGAAAATCAGAGATAGCCCCCAAATAATTTTTTTCATTAACCTTCTTAACTCCTGATTCAAAAAACTTTGATGCAGACTCTTTAGAAGTATCGGCAGAAATAACAGGCGATTGCATAAAGGGGGAAAACTTATTTTGCCATAGATACGCACCACCTGATATCAAACCAATTATTACAGCAATTACACCAAAATTATTATTCTTTTTAGGAGGATGAGGCTTTACAGCCTTAGTCGGCTGTTGACTAGTTGGTGACACTGGCAAAGGTTTCGGCGATGGCGGCGGTATCGGAATTTGTGTTAACGCCCCAAGCTTCCCCAACTCGACCAACACCTCACCCGCATCCCTATAACGCGATAGCCAGTGATAGCAAACCATCTTGTCAAGAATCGCCGCAAACTCATCACTCACCCGCGTCCGATGCCGCCAAAGAATCTCACCCGTATTTACATCCGTCTCAAATCCACCAAAATTAGGGTGAGGCGACTGACCAATCAAAGCCTCGATCGCAATGCAACCCACCGCATACACATCACTCGCATAGCAAGGTCTACCCTGAGCCTGTTCCGCAGGCATATAACCCTCAGTGCCGATCCCAATTGTGCCACTAGCAACACCCGCCAGATTGCTAGGCGTTTGTCGCACCTCACGCACCGCCCCAAAATCAATCAACACCAGCTTTTTATTAACACGGCGACGCATCATATTCGCTGGCTTCAGATCGCGATGAATCGAACCTTGGCTATGCACATACGCCAAAATTTCCAATGCTTCCAGCAAAAACGCTTTAACCTTTGATTCCGTCCATTTCACATTAGGATTAATCTCGTGATCCAGCGTCTGCCCATCGACAAAATCTTGCACCAGATAAAAATCGCCCCGATCCTCAAAATAGCCAATCAACTTAGGAATACCCTGATGATCTAACCCATTCAGCTTTTTTGCTTCACTATCAAATAGCCGTCTCGCGATCGCATTATTTGGTGCATTCAGTTTTTTGACGACACATTGAGTATTTACTGTGTTGTGAGTATCTTCCGCCAAAAAAGTTTCACCAAATCCGCCTTTCCCAAGACTTTTAATGATGCTAAATCGACCTCTGAGCATTTGCCCAACCATACTCACAACTCCGCAGCCAAAATATTGCTGTAATCATATTATGCTAATTCATAAGTCTTAGATCTCTCGAAAACTATCTGTTTTCACAAGATTTCGTGCAAACTTGACTTACCAAGACAAGAAAGCTGCCTCATCACCCTGTTCATGCTTAACCTTGGCATCACCTTCAATCCAAGAAATTACTTGCGCTACTTCTAAATCCTCAATATGAATGTCGTAATCATTGGCGATCGCCACTAATGCCGACATCGCCGAAATCACCATACGAGTGAGAAATTTCTCATGGCTAGAAAGATTTGCGGGTGTAACTTCATCCTGTCGAGTATCCGCAAAATCTAGATCGGGATGGGGAGAAGACCATTTTAAAAATGCAGCACTTTCGCCTTCTTCTTTACGGATTTGCGAATCCTGCTCGATCCACTGCACGATCTCGCCAACTTCCAACTCTTCTGCATGAATACGCAAATCTTCAGCAATTCTAATAATTATCCGCATCGATGAAATCGTGATACGGGTCATAAATTTTTCCATCGTTGAAAGCATTGTGCCATTGATTGCATGAGCTTCTTCCAACGTCAAAAACTGGATCGGATCTTGAGATGTTGACATGATTTTTCTTTCCTAAAACAAATAGAGGTGGGACACAAAAGTATCCCACCTATTTGTTTAACCTCTATTTACTTAACCAATAATTTGTAAAAAGCCTTTACCAGTCACAATTTCAATGACGATTAGACCGACAAATCCTAACATTGCCAAACGTCCATTGATTAGTTCGGCATACTCTGTAAATCCAAAGCGTCCTTCACCTTGCTCGACATACATCTTCGGCTCGATCGCCCAATTATTTAAGATGCCGCGATCGTCTTTAGTAAATGCTGTACGGGCTTTGGTAGTTTGTTCAGTCATTAATTTTTACCTTGTTAATTTTTTTATATTTTTTTGCTAAACCCAGCAGCATGGGGCAAATTCAGAAAACTCATTACGAAAAGAATTTTTTCTTTGACTGCTTAGTGTTGCTACATGAATCTTAATAATTTTAATTTTATCCCCTAATGTCAACATTCTACAAATATCCAATGGTAGATATAGCGATCGCTAGTAAAGTAGAGAGTGCGCTTTGCGCGATCTCTACTACATGTTTTTATGCCCCACTTTTCCCACTTATTCGAGCATTGGCAATCTACACTCAATTGGTCACCGAACGATGAGCAACTCGCCCAATTTGAAAAGCTGTACGAACTAGTCCTAGAAGGCAATAGCAAGCAAAACTTAACGCGGATTACTGCTCCTGACGATTTTTGGGAAAAACATTTATGGGACTCGTTGCGCGGCGTACTAGCTTTTTGGGATTGTGAAAATATTAAAGTGATTGATATTGGGACAGGGGCAGGCTTTCCGGGACTACCGATCTCGATCGCCCGACCATCGTGGCAAGTTACCTTAGTCGATAGCAAACAAAAAAAGGTTGCTTTTGTCGAAGAAACAATTCAAGCTTTGCAATTAACTAATGCGATCGCACAGTGGGGACGCGGTGAAGATATTAATAAATCGAATCAGTTTAAAAAGAAGTACGATTTAGCCCTCGTGCGGGCTGTTGGCAAGCCAGATATTTGCGCCAGTTACGCGCTGCCTTTTCTCAAAAGAAGCGGCACAGCTATTCTCTATCGTGGTCAATGGCTACCCGAAGAAAGCGAGCAGCTTGATATTTTTTGTGAAGAGCAAGAGTTACCAATGGTCAAACAAGAGCGCTTTCAAACTCCTATTACCGCAGGTATTCGGCATAGCGTTTACCTTTCACCTCGTTCAACCTCCATCTCAAATTCGTAAGGAGATGCAAAGTTAGAAGAGTCATATAAAAATCGGATTACTTCTTCTTCGAGACGGTGAATGTGATGGGCTTCTACAGCATCAGTAAAGCGTAGAGCCGATAAGTAACCGTCTAAAAACAGTCTCATCTCGTCGGTAGAACGATAACCACGTTCAGACATTTCGACTAAGGAGTCCGTGATTTTTTGATAATGACGAATGGCGATCGCGTCTTGAAGCATAGGTCAAGCTGAGGATAACTAGCGTCTTAGGTGGATTTTACTTAGGTAACAGAGTATTTTTTTTCTCATTTTCACGATTGATCGCTAGTTAAGAAAATTCAACTTTTATCGACCTTCAGCATCGTAATTCTAACACTTTGCATTACGAAACAACTTTTATCGACTCATCGCGCCCCTTGTGCTAAAAGCCCAAAAAGATGTGGCGCACGCGCAGCGTGCGCCACATCTTTTTGGGCTTTTACTTATTGTTCGTAAATTGGTAAAACATCTTGCCAATTAGAATAAATTTTTGATTGCCATAAATCGTAGGCGATCGCCAACAGACTTTCGCTAAGAGATAAGGATTGCTCAGATTGTTGCGCTCTGGCGATGATCGCATCGCAATCAATTCCGTATACAGGAATATCTAGCTGTTCGCCGAGGGTTTTTGCCACAACGACACCGATCCTTGTTCCTGTAAAACTACCGATACCTGTGGCGATCGCTAAAAAAGTAAAATCAGTCCATGCAATATCACCCACAAACATGTTTAAGCAGTCATGTAACTGCACAGATAATTCTCTGCCCAGTTCCCATGACTGCTGTTTGTGGATGATATAAGAATTGCGATCCGAATTGGGATCAATCTTGGCGATCGCAAGCTCTAATTTGGTCGTCGTCGTATGTAAGGCAAGGGCAAAACTTGTGTTCATGATCTGGAGAATACTGGGATAAGATCGCCAGTATTCAGTCTAGAACTTACCGCTTCCAGTATCAGCAGCCCCAGTATCGGCTGCACCCGTATCCGCAGCTCCATTGGATTCAGAATCTTCAGGATCGTTATAGCTGCCCATTGGTCTTCTACGTCCAAAGCGTCCCATAGGGGTGCGCTTACGAAACTTACGCGCATACGCTTGGTTACGAAGAGCTTTTTCTTTTTTCTGATTGCGGCGCTTAGCCATTTTAAACCGTTATACCCTTTTAAATATTGAGTCTATGTGAACTGCCTCATCTGGCTAAAAGCGAGTATGAGGCTTCCTGCTTCACGGGGGTGTGCTTTTATCTGTAAAAAGATAAGTAGTCTTACCGTCCCTCCACAGGCAAGAGTCCTAGTTCTTAAGACCCATACTTGCAACACAATCTGTTTAGCTTAGTTTTCGCTTGTGAGAGAATGGTCAAGGTTTTTAATCTTAGCATTATTGATTCGCTATAGGTCAATTTTGATTTTTTTAGTTGCCCTAAAGGAAATTTATCATCGCAGTATTAAGGTTGTGTTTTTGGGGCGACGGGGGATGTAGGTGCTATTTCAGGTTGCACTGGCTGCGGTGGTGGCTCTAGTGGGGCAGGTTGTGACGGGGCGGTTCTATAGGCGTTCCCGCAGGATTAGTGGTTACAGGATTAGCCGTTGCAGGAGGTTCGCTCACCCTTGGCGGTAATGATTCATTAGGAGCAGGATTGCTCGATCTTGTTGTATTTGTCGCTGTGGGTTCCCAAGTCTCCGCAGATGTGGGATCTTCGCGTCTGCGTTCAACTGGTTGTTCACGTTGATCGTTGCGATCGTTATTTGCAGAACCCGAAGTATAAGTTACTTGATTGGCGGGCTTGTTTTCGCTAAGCTTGGGCAAGTCAGAACGACGAAATTCAATCGTACTAGCGTCTTTGAATGATCCCGTCACCCCAAATTCAGCAGTGATTTGCGGCAAACTCGCCAACTGGTTACTAAATCCAAAAATCAGCGCGTTATTGGCAATTCGTTTGCTAATGCTTTCTTTGTCGAGACGTTTTGGTGCAGTTGCCTTGCCATTGGCTTTGATGCTGATTTCTTCTCCCTTACCGATGGTCACGATCTCTGATGTGTTTTTCAATAAGACCGTTACAGTCCCATCAAGAGCAATTACGCGACGGTCTTCCGCCGCTTTTTCTGGAATTTCTAAATATATAGTGCCATCGTTACTAGAAATTTCGCCAAAGGGTGTTTGGAATTGGGCTGGGGCTTTGCTGCCTTTAGCCGCCCATGCAACCAAACGTCCAGATGTTACTTCAACTTGATTTCGGGGCTTGAGAGTTAAGCTTGATTTTCCGCCAATTCTGATGATTACACCACTGCGTAATGTCACCTGCGCGGTTGATGAGTCCTCGGTGCTAACACTTTCATTTACTTTGAGTGGCACACCAATAGCCGCAGGTTTTAATGCTGTAGCGTTAATATATTTAACGCGGACAGGGTAACTACGAATTTCACTGATTTCGGCGATCGCTTCTGTTGGTAGAGCTTCAGAGCTAAAGGGTTTAGCTGGCTGATTGGCCATACAACTAGGCAGCATTACGGCTGCTAGAAATACGATCAGAATAGGCGCATAACGCCCAAATAAGTGCCAAGAGATTTTGAATAACTGCAAACGCTGCATCGTAAATTTTTTGTAGAGTCTACAAAGTCAGTTTTTTCGCTATACTAGAAAGTCTGGTTAAAACCGTAAATCCTAATGTATCCATATTAGTTCTAACTTCGTTGTTTGACCATAGCTATCAGTAATTCTCATCATATCTATTATATAGACGGCGACTACGCCGCACTCTATATAGATGTAAATCTATTTTCAAACGAGTAAGAGTCAAAAGCACATGGCAAAGAGTAATTTGCAGGTCATGCTGACCAAAAATGTCACAAAATTAGGTAAAGTCGGCGATTTAGTAGGTGTTGCACCTGGTTATGCTCAAAATTTCCTAATACCTCAAGGTTTAGCTATTCGTGCTACCTCTGGTGTAGTTAAAGAAGTTGAAAGACGTAAGGAAGTTGAGCGTCAACGTTTGATCGCAATTCGTCAAGAAGCCGAAAGCCGTAAGGTTGCGCTCTCGACCATTGGCGGCTTTATCATCAAGAAAAAAGTTGGTGAAGGTAATGCGATTTTCGGTACTGTGACCGATCGCGAAGTTGCTCAGTTGATTACGGCGAAGTCGATGCTTGAAATCGATCACCGCGACATTACGATTCCTGAAATTAATCAAACAGGTAGTTTTGATGTGTCGATCAAGCTTCATGCTGAAGTCACCGCAACCATCAAAATCCAAGTTGTTCCTGAATAATTGTTAGTGTCATTAATTTTTCGCCACCTGTATTTTGAAATTTTGAAATGCTTTCGCTGTAAGGCTTAACAAAGTGAAATTTTGCTGGCGGCGAAAAATTAATGACACTAACAATAATTCAACCAAAACAAAGGCGGCGCAATGCGCCGCCTTTGTTTTTTATTGCAATTAGGGCTAAGTTATACTCACCAAGTTTTCGCTACAAATTGCTGATCGTTGGCGATCGCCACTGTATCTCCCGATGGCTTAATTAAAAATAGTCCTTCCTGAACGGCGTAAGCATCAGCTCGTTCGTCAATTTTGATCCCTGCGATCGCGCCATAGAGTTTGTAATTTTGATATTTAGGAAGCGCAGTTTTAAAGCGCTCTAATGTTGCTAAAAATCTTTTCACGTTGCGTATTTCTAAATGGGACTTAACTTCAATAGCTACCACTTCATTTGTATTTTCGGCTAACACATCGATCTCAATGGAACCCTGTGCATCCTGAGCTTCTACTCGCAGAGCCGTAAAATGTACTTCTATGCCCTTAGCTCGAAATAATTTTACTGCGGCAGGTCTGACTAAGTTTTCGACAAATTCTCCCCATCGGCTGGTAATACCGCCAATTTGTTTGTTAGCTACTGAGCGAAAGCCCCGCGCTCTACCCGTTTACAGGGTGAGCGGCGGGATGTAAGCGAGTCCATTGAGGGGTTCGATACCCCGAAAATGGACAATTATCTTTGCTTTAATTACGAAAAAGCCATACAAGGCATAG